>DBVS01000114.1:0-6460 GCA_002308235.1 Lachnospiraceae bacterium UBA1258 | reverse complement strand
CTTGCATAAGCCGCACCGTCTCTGTCTCCGCCTGCGATCAGCGCATCCAGGGATAAAATGTCCAGACCGTTAATGCCGAGTCCGAGATCTAAGGACAAAGCCTCATCGGTCATTGCCACGGTATATTTGATCTTGCCGCTGTCAAGCCATTCAAGGTCAACACCGCTTAATGCAGCTGCGGAAAGAAGGTCTTTTCCGGCCTCTTCGATCTTAAAGGAAATCTCTCCGGTACCCTTTGACTTGCTCGCATTTGTATAGCTCCAGACAAGGTAATCGGCATAGGCATCCGCCAGATCGTCGACCGATTCACCCAGATACTTCTGCTCTACCCAGGCATAGTACTTGGAAGGAGATGTAAAGGTTTTTCTCGCAAAGTTCTCGATAGCGCTGAAGTTAATAAGAACAAGGACTGCGGCAACAATGACAGCGCAGATCACTATGCCAAGAATCCCTTTCTTTTTGCTTATCTTCCTGACTTTACCGTTTTCTTCGACAGTGCCGTCAAACTGTACGCCGTTCTTGGCATCCGCACTGAAATCAATGTTTACGGAAAAAGAAGAATTATCTGTGCCGCATTGGGGACAGAACTTGGCTCCGTCCGGAATCTGGGCACCGCATTTCTTGCAATTCATATTAAACCTCCAAAAAAGTTATGCCGCGTTTTTCTTTCTGAACAAAGCGCTCAATACTATGAAAACGATACCTGCAGCCGCAGCAATTCCGCCGTACAGAAGTGCGTTAAGGCTCATGGGCATAATAAGTATCTTATTGATAAATGATGATTCGATGTCAAAGGCCGAACGAAGAAAGACCTTCGCACCGAAGAAGAGTCCGCCGGCTACCGCAAGACCCAAAATACCGCTGATAAGTGCAGTAAGTCCGGGATAGATAAATCTCTGCATTATTCTCTTTCCCGAAACAACAAAGGCGAGAATCACCAATACTGCCACAACGGCTCCGAGGATTATAACACTGGTAAAGGATAAAGCAAATCTTATCAGATCCATAAGAGGGATTTCGGCGTTCTCAAGGATGTTTGAAACGCTGGCGTCTTTAAGCGCTTTGTCGGAGAAATCGACTGAAATGGGCATGCCCGTCCTGTCGCGGATGATCTCCTGAAGTTTCTCCATATCCTTTGCCTTAATCTCGCCCCTTCCGGTGTTGTTAAGGAAATCGTCAACATATCTCCAGGCTTTTTCGGAGATCCAGTTTCTCATTTCCTTGGATTTAAGAAGACCTGCAATTTCGTCCTCACCCAGAACTCCGTTAAAGAATTTCTGATCCGCATAATCAAATACGGTAAAATCGGAATCCTCATCTACAAAGGAACCTATCTCGTATTTGGTATAATCACCGCTCTTAAAGGCGTCTGTAATGGCCTTTTCCGAAAAAGTTCCACGAAGGGTAAGAAGCAAAATAAGCAAAAATGCAAATACTACGGATAAAACGGTAAAGAATCCCGCAAGTCCGTTGTGTCCCTTCGCCTTTTCCTTAGCTGCCTTGGGTGCTTTGGGCTCTTTCGGAGCCTTGGCTTCCTTCACGGGCTTTTCTGCCTTCGCAGGTTCGGGAACCACGTAAGGATTTACGGGCGACGGTGCCTCTTCATGAATCGGTGCTGCCTCCGGTGCGGGTGCGGGCTCCTCTGCAGGCGCTGCCTCTGCTACGGGTGCAGACTCCTCTGCGGGCGCCGAAACCTCAACTTCGGGTGTAACTTCCGCTGCTTTTTCCTCTAAAGGTGCTGCCTCAGGCGTTACCTCGGGTGTTACCTCAGCCTCAGGTGCTGCCTCAGGTGCAGGTACCGGCTCCTCTGCAGGTGCCGCAGGTGCAGGATTACTGATTCTTACGACTTTCTGCCCGCAGTTGGGGCAAAAAGAATAATTGTCATCAACTTTGCTGCCGCAATTACCACAAAACATTTGAATATCCCCCTATGATTAACTTATTTTGGTACCGCATACACCGCAGAATGATCCGCCGGGTGCGATCTTTGCTCCGCATGTGGGGCAAACTTTCTCGGCAGATTGTGCGGGTGCTGCCGCATTTGCCTGCTCGAACAAAGGCTCGAGCTTTTGGCCGCATTTATTACAGAAGCCCGAATCTGCGGGAAGAACGTTTCCGCAATATTCGCACTTTCTTCTGCCCTGAATGAAAAGGAATCTCTTCTCGGCAAGTTTGTAGGCATCGGCGTTTCCCGCGATGCTCTTCATAACCTCTTCATAAGGTGTGCCGACGCTTGATTCCACGGTATTGTTCTTTAAGTACAGATTACCGAGGATGGAAACAAGCTCTGCTTTTTCCTTTACAAGATCGTTCATTTTCTTCTGGCACTCAGCCAGTTCGGGGTTGACTGTCTGTCCCCCTTTAACGCCGTCAAAAAAACCCATTTTACAGACCTCCTGTTTTATATAAAGAAAAAGCGCCTATTCATTGATACAGATCGAAAGTTTGGCTGCAATGATAAAAAACTCGATCTGATTTCTGTCACAGACGATTTTAAAGAGTACACGCCCTTCTTCTTTAAGATTTTCCAAAGAAAAATCGCCATTAAACAGCTTTTCAAACCGCTCTTTAACGGCTCCCGTAAATGTTTCCGCAGTTATTTCCTGCACATAATTAAGCAAACATCCCGTCATAAGCTCAAGATTATCGGACCAGGTAACTCCCGTGAATCTCATCTCGTTCTGTATGGTCCTGAATCTGGTGGATATCACGGTTTGCTGCCTTGACTTATCTACCGAGACCTTCCGGATTTCATTGTTCAGAAGCTCCCAGTATATTCTGTCGGTATTTACCATGTCCCGATTCCCATTCTCTTATGATTTCCAATCAAGTAAAGCCGTAGATTTCTTGATTTTTTTGTCTACCGTGTAGGCAAGGATTTCAAATTTGTCAAGCGGCATGGAAAGCCACTCGCCACCCATCTTATTCTGCACTTCCGCAGGCGGAAGTTCCAAAAATGCGATCATTGCTTCCGGATCATACCCCTGAATCCCGGTAACGGGTGTGTTCTTTCCAAGATATGCTTTGGTCGCATCGGCGATAAAGCGTTTCTCGGTGTCCATCATTTCGGATGCTTCTTCCTCATCCTTTTTCTCCAGCATTCTCTTTAATGCCAGAAGATTGTCCATATCACTCATATGATTCTCCTGTTTCTCTTCTTCAAACAATGCGCATATATTTTATCATCAAGAAAATCATTTTTCAACAAAAAGCAAATGTTACACAAGCTCAGCCTTACTCTACGGTCCTTAACCACTCGGGATGAAGCTCGTGATCCGTGTAGACATTAAAGAAAGTATCCGTGGGAACCCCATAATCAAGATATGCATTCTTATGCTCTATGGTATAGCTTCCGTCGGAGCTTAAGCTTATGAGGGTCGCACCCCTCTGAAGGCCTGCCTCATGAATTCCCTTGTAAGCGATATTATCCACGGAATAATTGTAGGAAAGCAGAACCCCCTTATATCTGACCACCGCATTGTTTAAGTGATCGTGTCCGCAAAACATGGCTTCCACACTGTGCATTTCATCACAAAGAACCTCGAAAAGCTTATCTTCCTTTGCAGGCTCGATGCCGTTGTTTAAGCCGCCGTAATAAACCTTGTCATCCGCCCATACTCCCGAAACGTATTCCGTGTCGGGACCCGGGTTTTCCCTTTGAACGTAGGCGGTTACGTTTCCTTTTTCATCCTTAACTTCCTCAATGAGTTCATCAAGAGCGACTCTGTACTCTCCCACGGGAATGTGCAGGAAAAGCAGGGTCTTTAAGTATTCGCCGTCCGGAAGTCCTTCTTTTTTCGAAAGGTCCTTAATGACGCCCGCAGCCCAATCCACCTGTGCGTCATGTATAACGTCGTAACGCTGTTTGATGGAAGACATGATGGACGTGTCCACGTAATCGTTTGAGTCTATCAAAAGAAGGATCTTCGTGATTTTTCCCGCAGTGTTCTTTACCAGGATGAACTGGTTTGAAACGGAAGGGATTGTCTTTGCATCCTTGTCGGTATACATGGATTCAAAGATGGAATATTCAAACTTATCGCTTGCATAATGTTTCCCGATCTCCGCCCGCCTTGCATAGTCAAAGGCTTCGGTGTCGTGATTGCCTAAAACGGTGGAAAAATAAACCCCTGCGTGATTGAAAAGGGTTGCCACGGTCTTTGCCACCATTTTGTTGTTAAAGGTAAAACCGCCGCCGTAACCGGGACCCGGCACAGCATATACGTTATCGCCTCCCAAAATTACCAAATCGGGCTTTTCGGCCTGCAGCATTAACATGATCTCGTAAATGGCCTTCTTGTCTTTCTTAAAGGTCCAGAAACCGCCGCCGATATGGATATCCGTGATGGTCATGATCTTTAATTCCCCGTCCGTTTTAAAGGTATAAAAACCGTCTTCCTTAACGGGGACCACGCGATTGACGCCTGAATAATCAACTTTGTCAAAGGATTTGATATAATTACGAAGTGCCGTATTGCAGCACACATTGATCACAAAGATAATCAGATAGATCGCAACAAGTGAGCCGAGAACTATGCCAAGGATCTTTAAGAATTTTTTCATAGGGCCTCCCATGTCTGTATTTTCGGCAAAAACAATAAATCGCCGGAAATGTATCCGACGATTTATTTTAAGTCTTTATTGTATTTAACGTCAAGGCGTAGAGAACAAATCCCTGAACCACTTAAGGGTCTCAAGATATGCATCGTAAACGGTGTCCATATCCATGTTTTCCACTATAAGGAGTCTGGAAATCTCCGACCAGTTTGCGGCTTCATAGTTCTTAACGAAATCAAGCACCGTAGCGAAATCTCCTTCGTTCTTAAGGAGTGCGCTTTCAATCTGCTTTGAAACCTTGACCATGTTAAGGGCTTCGGACATGGGCTTGTCAAGGATAAGATCAAGCACAGAGAACAGTCCCATAAGGAAAAGTTCCTGTGAAAGGCCGCCCATATCGAAAAGGGGCGCCAGGTTTTCCGCGAACTTTGCTCTGATAAGGGATACTCTCGTAACTTCGCTGGGTCTGTCCTCACAGAGTTTCTCGGTAACCGCCGTGTTGATCCACTTTTTAAGTTCCTTCTGTCCAAGCATGGCCGCCGCATGTCTGATGGTGGTGATACCGTTGTTGACGGTCATCTTGTTAACCATCTCAAGGAGTGATACGACCAGCGCCGTATCGCGGCCGATGATGTCTGCAGCCTTGGTAAGATCGAAGTCCTCATCGTTTACGATGTTAAGGAGTTCGATGTAGTTCATTTTAACGGGCGCTATCTCACCCTTCGAACCCTTCTTGACGGGAAGTCTGTAGAAACTTCCTTCGTAGAGCACGTATCCGGTCTCTGCCTTTAACTTCTCATAAACTTCCATGGATTCTATGTTAAGGGCAACCAGCTTAAGATTCGGATAAAGCTTCGAAAAATAAATCTTGCCCTTTGAAATGTCAATACGCTTGTAATCAAGGAAAATGTAGGAAAGACGCTTGATTATCTCCCTGTAGTTTTCAAAATCGGAAACAAGGAGCTTTCTGATGGCGAACCTGTACCCGAGGGCTGCAAGCTCGTCGATACGCTTGATGTACATTTCCTCAGGCTTTACGGTGTTGTCGAGAAGAATGACAATCCTCTCCGCAGGTGCTTTACACTGTTCTTTAATGTCCGCAAACAGGGAAACACCCGTTACGGAAACAAAGATATCTTTGTCTGCCGAAAGCGTATTGATGCCGGTACTCTCGATAACCTCAAGGCCGTCGATCCTGCCTGCTCCGTCAAAACTTCCGGTACCGATAAGATTAGGCTTCAGGAGATAGTTCTCCTTCTGCGCGAACAAAGAAAATGCCCCAACTGCCATTTCATCGTCAAATAAAGGTATCAGTGTTGCAAACATGCCAAACCTCCGTAATATGTCATCTTAGTCATAATACCATAATTGTATTAACATTTCCATAAAAAGCATAAAATTTAGCAAACTATTCGCAATCATATCGATTTTTATTCTTTCGCGAGGAATTCCTTGAGCGAATCGAGAACTCTCAAGCCCTCTGCACGGCCGATATCATACACTTCCTGAAGCTTGGCGGGATCGTTTTCGGTCCTGCCGATACCAAGGTCATGAGGCGGTCTTATGACAAAGGAAGTGCCCTCCTTCTCCCGCTTTTCGATACCCCGCATCTGCTTGTTGTACATATCCTGACGTTTTCCCATGGCACGTAACAAAGCCGGGTATTTGCGAAGCACTATCTTCATTAAGGGAAGAAGCTTGTTCTTCGATTTTCTGTAGCCTGCGGGCTGGGTAAGGATGATAACGTTTCTGTTGTATCCTTCTTTTTCCATGAAGCGATAAGGAACCGAATCCGCAATTCCGCCGTCAAGAAGCTGTAAGCCCTCGGTTTCCACGATCCTTGAAACAAGGGGCATGGAAGCGGAAGCTCTCATCCAGGTCATGTCCGATACTCCGCCGTCGG
>DBVS01000091.1:529-3567 GCA_002308235.1 Lachnospiraceae bacterium UBA1258 | reverse complement strand
AACAACCCCATGGTTGGTATGACCGTTTCTACCGCAGTTTCCATCGAAGAAGCAGCTAAGGCAGGCAAGTTCTAAGTCTTAACTTCTATAAGTAAATTAACGGTTTCCTTCGGCGCAGTCCGCCGGGGGGAACCGTTTTTATAAAACGGGGGGAGAAGGAGTAAGCTATGAGTGGTTTTAAAGCATTTTTGAAAAAGAAAGATATAGAAATATCCCTGAAGCGATATGGTATCGATGCACTCGGAGCCATGGCTCAGGGACTTTTTTGTTCTTTGTTGATAGGTACCATAATCAATACCGTGGGTACGCAGTTTAAGATTCCCTTCTTAACGACTACCGTCGCAACGGTGGCGGGGATCGAATATACCGTTGGCGGTATAGCCATGGCCATGAGCGGCCCAGCTATGGCCGTAGCCATCGCCCATGCATTAAAGTGTCCGCCGCTGGTGCTTTTTTCCATGATCTCGGTGGGATTTGCAGCCAATGCTCTTGGGGGAGCGGGCGGCCCTTTGGCGGTTTTGTTTGTGGCGATCCTTTCTGCCGAGATCGGGAAGATCGTTTCAAAGGAAACGAAGGTTGATATCCTTGTTACACCGCTTGTTACCATAGGCACGGGAATCTTCTTTTCGTGGCTCATCGCACCTGCTTTGGGAAGCGCCGCAATGTGGCTTGGGAATATCATAATGTGGGCAACGGATCTGCAGCCGTTCCTGATGGGAATAGTGGTTTCCGTTGTTGTGGGAATGGCCCTTACCCTTCCCATTTCTTCTGCGGCAATCTGCGCGGCCCTGGGCCTTACGGGACTTGCGGGCGGAGCTGCTGTGGCGGGATGTTCCGCCCAGATGATAGGCTTTGCCATCATTTCTTTCAAAGAAAACAAGTGGGGAGGGCTGGTTTCCCAGGGAATCGGCACTTCCATGCTCCAGATGGGAAATATCGTTAAAAATCCCCGAATCTGGATAGCTCCCACCCTGACAAGTGCCATTACGGGACCTGTAGCTACATGTATCTTCAGGCTTAAGATGAACGGAGAGCCAATCTCGTCGGGTATGGGAACCTGCGGACTGGTGGGGCAGATCGGTGTGTACAGCGGGTGGCTTAAGGATATAGCCGAGGGTACCAAAACGGCTGTCACCGCTTTTGACTGGACCGGCCTTGTGATGATCTCCCTGGTACTTCCTGCCATACTTTCTCTTTTATTCCATCTGTTTGCAAAGAAAATGAAATGGGTAAAGGACGGAGATCTTAAACTTTAGAAAGAATACGGCTTCTTCATTCACCGAAGAAGCCGTACTTGTTTTTGAGTTTCAGAATTCTTTCCACGGACTCGTCGATCCGGTCTTCCGAAATCTTCCCCTCCCGAACCAGAGAGGCAATGTCGGAAATATAAGTCCGATAGGCTTTTATGGTCTTTTGATCCGATATACGCATCGGTATCAGCAGCATGTCGACTCCGGCGTTTACTGAGGCGCATGTAGCATCAAGCAGTGAAAAGTTTCCGGAAACCGCCTTCATTTCAAGGGCGTCCGTGATGACAACTCCGTCAAAACCAAGTTCTTTTCTTAAAAGATCTGTGATGATCTCCCGGGACATGGTGGCGGGAGGCGTTATTTCTTTGCCGGAAAGGGAAGTAACTTTTTCGGTCACGATGTTCGGAAATTGAATGTGGGCCGTCATGATCATATCGGCCCCGGCATCGATACCCGCTTTAAAGGGCACAAGCTCCGTCTTTAAAAGCTCTTCCATGGTTTTGTTTACCACAGGGAGACTGGTGTGGCTGTCGGTGGAAGTATCGCCGTGACCCGGGAAATGTTTCAGGCAGGCAATGACGCCCGCATCGTTGAGGCCCTGCATCATCGCTATGCCCATTTCCGAAACCACATTCGGATCATCGGAAAAAGAACGATTTCCGATGACGGGATTTTGGGGGTTTGAGTTAACATCCATGACCGGGGCAAAATCAACGTTTATTCCGTATTCAGAAAGTTCCTCGCCAATCTCAAGCCCGTTTTGATATGAGGCTTCCTTTGAACCTTTTGCGCCGATGTCCGCGGCCTTCGGATATTTTTTGGAAAAGGTGATCCTTTGAACGATTCCGCCTTCCTGATCGATGGAAATAAACATTTCCGGTTTGTCACCGGAAAGGCTTTTGAGTGAAGCCGTGAGGTTTTTAAGATCCTCTTCCGATTTGATGTTTTTGGCAAAAAGAATGACACCGCCCGGATTCGTTTCAGCAAAAAGGGCGGATACGTTTTCATCCCATACGTTGAAAGCGGGAACCGTCATCTGGGCTATTTTTTCTTCAAGGGTCATGTCTGCGACCATATCACGGATAAAAGCACCGGGGTCAGGTTCCAAAGTGCCGGGATCTTCAGAAACAGAGGCAGTTACCGAACTATCCGCTGAAGCAGAGGTACCTGCCGAAGCGGTGGTACTTGCCGAAGCAGCAGGTTCTGCCGAAGCGGAAACGCTTGCGGACACGGAAGTTTTTGAAGGATCCTGTTGGGACACAGAAGAAAGGGAACCGGTCGTGGTCCCGCTTCCCGATGTGCATCCGCTTACTGTCCCGAGCATAAAGACAGCAGCCAGGACAGATGATATTTTTATAAGTGCTCTTCTTTTCAACGCTTTTCCTCCGGGGAAGATTCGGCGCCCTCAGGGATTTTGATGACGACCTGATTCCTGCCGTGCTGCTTACCGTAGTAGAGCTTCTCATCGGCACTGTTGACGATCTCCTCAATGGGAGCGGGAGTACCTTCGGAAGCACCCAGGGTCATGGTTATCTTTATTTCGTACCCTTCCGTGAGCACCGTATGAGCCCTGATCTTATCAAGGATCTGCTCAAGGTAGCGGGCAGTATCTTCAAGATCGTTTTTATCGAATACGAGAATAAATTCCTCGCCGCCCCAGCGTGCGGCAAAGCCCTTGCCGGTCATTTCGCGTTTTAATATTGCGGCGACGGCCTTTAAGACTTCGTCACCGGCATTGTGTCCGTAGGTGTCGTTGACCTTCTTGAAAAAGTCGATATCCGCAATGGC
>DBVS01000091.1:341-511 GCA_002308235.1 Lachnospiraceae bacterium UBA1258 | reverse complement strand
GTGGATTCGGCACGCTCACGGATCTTTTCGAGAGTTTCAAGCACGTACCTGCGGTTATTAAGGCCCGTAAGAGGGTCGGTACCGATGAAGGTACGGATGCTTTTTTGCATGGAAAGAGAGGATTTTGCAATGTCTCCGATCTCGTCGGT
Organism: Lachnospiraceae bacterium UBA1258; assembly: GCA_002308235.1. Classification (GTDB taxonomy): domain Bacteria; phylum Bacillota; class Clostridia; order Lachnospirales; family Lachnospiraceae; genus UBA1258. The sequence goes on along the minus strand of DBVS01000091.1, from coordinate 362 downwards.
ACGCTTGACGGGGCTTCTGTC
>DBVS01000091.1:187-315 GCA_002308235.1 Lachnospiraceae bacterium UBA1258 | reverse complement strand
TTGTTAAGAAACTCTTGCAAAATCTTGATGTCGTCTGTAATATTTTTGGTGCTTTTATATGCGATAAAGGAAGCAAGTGCGACGCCGAAAACAAGCAGGACAAGCAAAGGCCAGACGGCGTGCAGCAC
>DBVS01000091.1:0-169 GCA_002308235.1 Lachnospiraceae bacterium UBA1258 | reverse complement strand
CTCATATTGAGGGAATTCTGGGTTTTGGCCACCTCGACCATACCGGTGACGGTTCCGTCACTGTTAAGGATCGGGACGTAAAGCACCAGGTATTTATCATCAAGGATCGAAACGTTTTTGTAAAAAACTTCTTTTCCGCCGTTTAAGACCGCATCGCTGGTGGCGGAGT
>DBVS01000049.1:7896-9876 GCA_002308235.1 Lachnospiraceae bacterium UBA1258 | reverse complement strand
CAATGGTGTCAGACGAATCATGAGTGGGGTTAAAATTATAGCTCGTATTCTCGCTGTATCGGCCAAAACCGAAGAAATCCTCAAAATCAAAGCCGTCAAAGTTGGTATCCCATCCGCCGGCGCCTCTGTAGCCTCCGGAAGCACCGCCGTAACTGTGACTTCCGTACCCTGACTGTCCGTAACCATAGGCATTTCGGGCATTCTGAGCCTGCTCCTCATAAGCACGCCTTGCAGCGTACTTTTCCGGGTGAGTGAGCATATCGTAGGCCTCATTTATTTCATTCATCTTGTTAGCTGCGTTCGGATCGTCGGGATGGAGGTCCGGATGGTATTTCTTGGCCATTTTTCGATAGGCGCTTTTAATCTCATCCGCACCGGCCTCTTTCGTTAATCCGAGGACGCTGTATGGATCTTTGACCATATTCTGAAATCCTATGTCGTTTTAATAAATTCGCGTCTGCACTTGGGACAGCTGATGGCGATCCTGCCCCTGCCCCGGGGAACCCTGATGGTGGTCCTGCAACCGGGACAACGATAGTAAACATGAGTATATCTGTCTCTCCATCGCTTCTTAAGTATGGAGAATCTGCTTTTGAACTTTCCGGTGATGCGAAGATAAACGTCCCGCTCTTTGCTCCTTTTAACGATATTTCTTGAAAAACACCGGAAATATGAATATAAAAGAATGATCCAGGCCGGTATCGCGAGAAATGCGACAGGCTTAAAAATGGCCGCAATCAGTAAAATTATGCCGCACCACATCAAAAATCTCGAAAGCTCATCGGCTCCGTATCTGCCTATCATCCAGCGCCTTAATCCGGCGCCCAAATTACCGAAAAATCGTCTCATTCCAAAACCTCTGTATTCTGTACATTTGCACAAAGAATCTGTACAAATGTGATTATAGCAGAGTTTTCCGCGGAAAATTATGATGTTTTTCTAAAATATGGCGGAAAACAATAAAGAAATCATAAACAGGATCATCCAAACGTCGTATTACGGGCTTTTATAACGGCCGATATTCTAAAAAACAACAGTTTGAAAAAGTTGATTAAAAATCATAAGTCAAAAATGCAAGAAATTCATTAATTGAAATTTCATGTTTTTGGCATCGGTTTCATGGGGAATTGCGATTTTTACGGTATTTCTTGAAAACTCATTTTCACGATCCGTTTTCCTTGATTTTCAAAATCTGCAAAAGCATGAAATTTTTCTTGCATTTGGTCGTCCAAAACAGGTGTTTCTGTAAAAACTATATCATATATTCTGACATTTTGGTCTATAATTTCAGTTTTCTAATTGTTTGGACAAAAAATTGGGTCGGACAATGTCCGACCCAATCAGTCTTAATTATTTAGCGTAATCGCTGACTCTGGATTCCCTGATAATGTTGACTTTGATCATGCCGGGATATTCCATTTCATCCTCGATCTTCTTGGCGATATCTCTGGCCAAGATAACCATGTCGGCATCCGAAATCACTTCGGGGATAACCATTACTCGAATTTCTCTACCTGCCTGAATAGCAAAAGATTTGTCTACACCTTTGAAATTGTTGGATATGGTTTCTAACTGTTTAAGTCTCTGCGTGTAAGTTTCAAGGGTATCACGCCTTGCACCGGGACGTGCTGCCGAAATAGCATCGGCTGCCTGAACTATACATGCGATAAGGGACTGGGGTTCTACGTCGCCGTGATGTGCTTCTACGGCGTTAATCACAACCGGTGTCTCTTTGTATTTCTTACAAAGATCTGTACCAAGCTGTACATGGGAACCTTCCATGTCATGGTCCACGGCCTTACCGATATCATGAAGTAAGCCTGCGCGCTTGGCGATTCTTACATCAAGACCGATTTCGGAAGCCAAAAGACCGGATAACTGAGCTACTTCGATGGAGTGCTTTAAAACATTCTGTCCATAGCTGGTTCTGAAGCGGAGTCTTCCCAGAAGCTTAATAAGCTCGGGGTGAATTCCGTGAAC
>DBVS01000049.1:5562-7784 GCA_002308235.1 Lachnospiraceae bacterium UBA1258 | reverse complement strand
TTTTCAAGTGCAATACGTGCAACTTCTCTTCTTACGGGATCGAAGCCGGAAAGAATAACCGCTTCAGGTGTATCATCAATGATGAGATCGATACCTGTGAGCGTTTCGATCGTTCTGATGTTACGTCCTTCACGACCGATTATTCTGCCCTTCATCTCGTCACTGGGAAGCTGTACAACAGAGATTACTGCCTCGGCAACATGGTCTGTTGCGCATTTCTGAATGGCGCCAACCACGTACTCCTTTGCTTTCTTGTCGGACTCTTCCTTGACTTTCTGCTCCATTTCTTTTATGAGGCGAGCAGTTTCCAGTTTTACATCATCTTCAACAATTCGCAGCAAATGTTCTTTTGCTTGTTCAGAGGTCAATCCGGAAATTCGTTCCAGCTCCTGCACACGCTCTTCGTTGAGTTTGGCAACGGCTTCTTTTTCCTTTGCCAGGCTCTCTTCCTTCGCAGCAATGCCTGCCTCTCTCTTCTCGATAGCTTCTGTCTTGCGATCGATATTCTCTTCCTTTTGCTGGATCCTGCGTTCGTTTCTCTGAATTTCTGCACGACGATCCTTTATTTCTCTGTCGAGTTCATTCTTCGAACGAATGGATTCTTCCTTAAGTTCGAGCATTCCTTCCCGCTTCTTGGCTTCAGCTTCCTTGATGGCGTCATCAATGATTTCACGAGAACGTCTCTCTGCCTCTGAAATCTTGGAATTTGCGGCCTTGGTACGGTTGTTGGTAACTATAACAACCGTTATCGGGATGGAAACGATAAGAGTGGCTACTACTGCAATGGCAACAACAACGGGTGTTGACACAAGGGCAACAACAACAGGTGTTGACATACAGGAGTACCTCCTTATTAAATTATTATTGTAATAATATCAATATAGAACAAAAATCGTTCCATTAAACATTTTCACAACATATAAATTTTAGTAAAAAAAAGTAGTTATGTCAAGCACTTATCCATAGCCCGATAAACCTTATCCATTTCGAAGCCGCGCCTGTAAAAATAAGCAAGAAGCTTCTGCTTCTCTTCATAGGATTCATTACCCGTAAAGCCCCTCTTTTTGAGTGCCTTTACTATAACGGCGATCTCATCGAAGGAGGATTCATCCCCGCTCTCCGTTTCACCGTAAATATCTGAAAATACGGCGTCCAGCGTGGATTTTTGAATGCCTTTCTGTTGCAGTTTTTGGAAGATTTCACGACGGCTTCTGACAGAGGCCTGCTCGTTAATATAGGATATGGCATACTCCCGGTCATTTATGTAACCGAAGGATTTGACATATGCCACAGCCTCTTCACAGATCGAATCGGCGTAACCGGTATCAAGAAGCTTTTTCTTAAGCTGATACTCGGTATAGCTTCGGGATTTAAGAAGGTTCATCGCCCTGAGTTTAGCCCTCTTTGGCAATATTCCTTTGACTATCTGAAGATATGTTTCTTCGGAAAGCTCCGCGCCTTCCTTAATTTTCAAAAGGCGCAGCTCTCCTGTATAGAGAATAAACGATTCGCCGGAATCGAGGGAGACTTTATTTCTCCCCCGGGCCACGGCTTCTATTTTCTCAATCAGCATCGGGTTTTACTCCGTTAATCTGAAGATTGTAGTATTCACGGACCTTACGGTCGATTTCGGCAAGAACATCGGGATTCTCCTTCAGATACTGCTTGGCATTATCCCTTCCCTGACCGATCTTGTTTCCGTTATAGGCAAACCAGGCACCGCTCTTATTGATGATATCTGCGCCTGCGGCAAGATCCAGAACATCGCCGGTATAGGAAATGCCTTCGCCGAACATGATGTCAAATTCAGCCTCCTTAAAGGGAGGTGCGATCTTGTTTTTAACAACCTTTACTCTGGTACGGTTACCGACAACCTCACCGTTCTGCTTAAGAGATTCGATCCTGCGAACATCAAGACGAACTGAGGAATAGAATTTAAGGGCACGGCCGCCGGTGGTGGTTTCGGGATTTCCGAACATGATCCCCACCTTCTCACGGAGCTGGTTGATAAATACAACGGTACAGTTGGATTTACTGATGACTGCGGTAAGCTTTCTCAATGCCTGAGACATGAGTCTTGCCTGCAAGCCCACATGGGAATCACCCATATCGCCGTCGATCTCGGCCTTCGGTACAAGAGCCGCAACGGAGTCGATGATCACGATATCGATGGCTCCGGATCTTACCATGGTCTCGGTGATCTCAAGAGCCTGCTCACCTGA
>DBVS01000049.1:1964-5450 GCA_002308235.1 Lachnospiraceae bacterium UBA1258 | reverse complement strand
TGAAGAGTAACAGTGGTCTTACCGCTGGATTCGGGTCCGTATATTTCAATAATACGTCCCTTGGGAATTCCGCCGAGTCCCAATGCAATATCAAGGCTTAAGGAACCTGTGGGAATAGTTTCTATGTTCATCTGCGCGGAAGGATCGCCGAGTCTCATAACGGCACCCTTTCCGAATTGTTTTTCAATCTGACCCAGCGCAGCATCAAGGGCGCGCAATCTGTCGTCTTTTTCCATTTAAAGTTATCCTCCTTTAAGACCGGATTACCGGTACATAATGCAGAACGGATGTTCATAATGATAGTAAAACATCTGTTCTTGTTTGTCAACTGTTTTTTACTGTCTTAACAATAAAACAGTAAGTGTCCAATAAAACTCCCATTAAATTTAATCCCGGAATTTTAAAAGATAAAAGATCCGCATGATCCATGCGAAAGAAGCTTAAACAAGCAAATGCAGGTAAAAATAGAAGTGCGGGATCTCCGCACTTCCATTCTATCTCTTTGGTCATATACCGTCAAGAACAAACTATTCTCCGAAGGTTTTTTCACTGAGAGCTTCAAGAAGACACTGTCTTGCCAGTACCAGCGCCTGAACGGCTGCGGATTCTCTGACTTTGGCGCGATTTCCGCTGAATTTGAATTCCTTTACGGTGATCTTGCCGCAGGCATTGCAGGACACGTAAACAAGACCCGCCTTGGAAGGATCCTCTTCGGGCGCACTTGCATAACCGGTAACCCCCACGATAACGTCCGCTTTCTGCCAGACTTCGGGGGATTTAACCATTTCGTATGCCGTTTCTTTACTTACGGCGGTATATTTTTCGAGTGTGGATTTTTTAACACCCGCAAGTTTTCTTTTTGCTTTGTTTGAATAGGTAACAAGACCGCATTTAAACACCTCGGAGGCCCCGGGCACGTTTACGATCTTTGAGGCGACCATACCGCCGGTACAGGACTCTACGGTCATGATCTTCATATCGCAGCTTTTTAAAAGTTCTACCACCGCTGCTTCCAGAGAAACGTCTTCTCTGGTGGTATAAACGTTATTTCCGAATCTGTTTTTAAGCTCTCTGACAACGGGCTTAATGAGTTTTTCGGCCTGAGCCTCATTCTCTGCCTTGGCGGTGACGCGGATATGTACTTCACCGGTTTTTGCGTAGGTAGCGATGGAAGGATTATCCTGGGTATCTATCAGATCCGCTATCATGGTTTCCGCCATGCTTTCTCCCACGGAACAGACCTTCACTGTCTGAGAAAGAATGACATCCGGCGTAAGTTTCCTTAAATAAGGAGCCACGCTTTCCTCAAACATGGGCTTTAATTCTCCGGGAGGGCCCGGCATCAGGATAATATGCTTGTTTTCAAAAGGAATGATAACTCCGGGCGCAGTGCCGTTATTGTTGGTAAGCACGATACCGCCCTCGGGTATCATGGCCTGCTTATAGTTGTTTTCGGTTAAGGTAAGACCCCGTTTTTCAAAATAGGCAATGAGACGCGCCTTGCTTTCTTCATGACAGTACATCTTCGCACCTGCCACCTTGCAAGCCGTTTCCTTGGTAAGATCGTCCTCGGTGGGGCCGAGTCCGCCGGATAAAAGGATAACATCGGATCTTTGCAAAGCAAGTCTGATGGTGTCCTCCAGTCTTTCGGCATTATCACCCACAACCGACTGATAAAAGCAGCTGATTCCCAGTTCCGAAAGTTTCTCCGCCAGATATGCGGCGTTTGTATTTACTATGTTTCCGAGCAGGATCTCGGTGCCAACGGCGATGATTTCCGCCGTAACGTTCTTATTGCCCATCAAAAACCTCGATTATTTATTATCGTTTCCGGGGATGCCGTCGGGCATGGTGAAGCCCGCAAGCTCGTCATCCTTTTTCTTTCCGCTGTTTAAATCCCTGATAACATGCATGTTCTTTACAAGATAATCAACCAGCGAAACAATGGTAAGGGTCACAGCGATCCAGAAGATCACAAGAGAAACCTCGGAAATGAAGGGTACAAATTCCGCAAGTTCTTTTACAACAAGCATGATACAGATGGAAACCATGGTGGTCGCGGTCTTAAACTTACCCCACATTGAAGCGGCGATAACGATTCCCGCATCACTTGCCACCAGTCTGAAGCCGCTGATAATGAATTCTCTTGCCACGATCACGATTATCGCGATAAGGGAAAGTGTCTGGCTTGCACAGATCCTGGTTCCGCCGTCAACAACCAAAAGGCAAAGCAACGCGCTTACGACCAGAAGCTTATCCGCCAAAGGATCCATAAACTTTCCGAAGTTGGTGACAAGGTTTCTTTTTCTGGCAATCTTGCCGTCCAGCATATCCGTAAGACTGGCCACCACAAACAGGCCCAGTGCGATATATGCGTTATACGGGATAAAACCCGCCAGCATAAAGAAAACAAAAACCGGAATTATCAGTACTCTCAGCATTGTAAGTTTATTCGGTAAATTCATCTTCGATTACCCCCGTTAAATCATATTGTCTTGCGCCGGTGACCCGTGCTTTCACGATATCGCCGGTCATAAGTTCCTTATCGGTTTCCAAAAACAGATATCCGTCCACGTCGGGCGCATCCTTGTAGGTCCTGCAAACGTAAGCTCCTTCTTCCGGCAGCTTGCCTTCAACCATGACCGTAAGGGTCCTTCCCACCTCTTCAAAGGCCTTTTCGTAGGCGATATTCCTTTGGAGACGCATTATGCGGTCGCGTCTCATTTTCTTGATAAAATTCGGCACCTGAGCCCGCATTGCGGCGGCAGGCGTGCCTTCTTCTCTTGAATATGTGAAAACTCCCAGCCTGTCGAACCTTACTTCCTTAACGAATTCAAAGGTTTCCTTGAAGTCTCTGTGAGTTTCTCCCGGAAATCCCGAAATGAGCGTGGTCCTGAGTGCGATGTCCGGCACCCGTTCTCTGAGTTTTCCGATCAATTTGGTGATTTCCGCACGGGTCGTCTTCCGCCCCATGCTCTTAAGTATCCTGTCCGAAGCACTCTGGATCGGAATGTCCATGTACTTTAAGACCTTCGGATTCTTTGAAAACTCCTCGATAAGCTCATCCGTAAGTTCCTCCGGATACATATAAAGAACCCGGATCCCGTAAAGCCCCGGTATTTCGGACAGTTTACGCAGAAGTTCCGGAAGCTTCTTCTCACCGTAGAGATCCACGCCGTAAAGAGTGGTTTCCTGGGCCACCAGGATCAGTTCCTTAACGCCCTTCTCAACAAGGTCTTTGGCTTCCCCGATCAGAACCTCCATGGGTACGCTTCTGTATCTGCCCCTGACCTTCGGAATCACACAGTAAGTACAGAATTTGTTGCATCCTTCGGCAATCTTCAAAAATTCGAAATGGCCTCCGGTGGTTATGAGCCTTTGCTTTCCGCATACCACGGGTCCGCTGACGGACTTTAAATACTCGGGACGTTCACCCTTTACGGTTTTTTCAACCGCGCCGACAATCTCATCGATGGACATGGTTCC
>DBVS01000049.1:306-1916 GCA_002308235.1 Lachnospiraceae bacterium UBA1258 | reverse complement strand
GCCTTTATCCTGCCGTTTTTACGCATTTCCCCATATTCGATGAGGGTGTTGATGCTTTCCTGTTTGGCATCTCCGATAAAGCAACAGGTATTCACGATCACCGCATCGGCTTCTTCGTCATTATCGGTGACGGTGTGGCCCGCCCCGGATAACTGACCGAGCATCATTTCGGAGTCGACTAAGTTCTTGTCACATCCGAGTGATACAAAAAATATCTTCATGTATTTTCCTTTTATGAAAAACGGGGAACACCTTTCGGTATCCCCCTTTCATTACCGATTTCTGAAATCGATTAATCTTCTTCGTCGCTTATGATCTTGATCTTGCCCTGATTGAGTTCTTCAACGGCAACGCTCAAAGGCTTTCTCTTGCCCTTGGTCTGAATGTAAGGCTCATCTCCGCCGACGATCTGTCTGGCCCTTCTGCTGGTAGCCATTACTATGGAATAACGGCTGTTTACGATCTTAGCTTCGCCGGGCTCACAGTCGGCGTTAACAACTTTCATTAAATCTGAATAAGACGGATGTAACATAACTTCTCCTTTTCTATAAAGCTAAAACTTAAGTTTCGAAAGTTCTTCCTGCAAATCTTTTATGAGTGCGTTCTGTCTTTTGATTTCAAAGGACGACGCACAAATTATACCATACATTTCTTTTACGCATTCGTCAAGATTATCATTGATAACAAGATAATCATAATCATCTACGTAATCGACCTCGGTCCTGGCCTGGGTGAGTCTCCGTTTGATAACTTCATCCGTTTCGGTACCGCGGGCCTTAAGCCTTCTCTCAAGCTCCGCAATGGAAGGGGGTGTAACATAAAGAAGCAGTGCCTCCGGAAATTTCTTCCGGATCTGCATAGCACCCTGAACTTCGATCTCCAGGATGACGTTCTTGCCTTCTTTAAGTTTCTTTTCAACGTATTCCTTCGGAGTCCCGTAATAATTTCCGCAATACTCGGCGTGCTCCAGGAGCTTGCCCTCTTTTATCGCGGTCTCAAATTCTTCCTTTGAGACAAAGAAATATTCACGGCCGTCCACTTCTCCCTCTCTCATTTGACGGGATGTCATGGACACGCTTAGGGCGAATTCGTCATAGTCGGAAAGAAGGCGCTTCATGAGCGTTCCCTTTCCGGCACCCGAAAAGCCCGAAATAACAATCAAAATTCCTGCCTGCTTACTCAATGTTCTGAATCTGCTCCCTTACTTTTTCAATCTCTGTTTTAAGTTCGATTGCGTGATCCGATGTGGCAAGATCGTTTGCTTTTGAAAGAATGGTGTTGGCTTCTCTGTTCATTTCCTGAGCGATAAAGTCAAGCTTGCGGCCTATGCTTCCGCCGTCGATAAGGGCCTTCTTGGTGGCTTCGATGTGGCTGGTGAGTCTGACAATCTCCTCGTCAATGCAGACTCTGTCGGCAAAGACGGTAACTTCGGTAAGAAGCCTTGCTTCGTCAACCTTGGTATCGCCCAGCATCTCAGCGATCTTGGCCTTAAGGCCTTCCTTGTACTCTTCGATGATCCCGGGAGCACGGTCCTTAATGTATTTAACGTGCTCAAGCATACCGTCGAGTTTTGAGATAAGGTCGTTCTTTAAGTTTTCGCCTTCTTTGAT
>DBVS01000049.1:0-266 GCA_002308235.1 Lachnospiraceae bacterium UBA1258 | reverse complement strand
GACCAGATCTCCTCCTCATCGATCTCCAGTTCTTCCATGTCGAAAACCTCGGGAAGACGGGAAAGAGTCGAAACCCTCACATCACAGTCGAGTTCAAAATCCTCGGCCATCTGCTTTAAATACTTGAGGTATTCGCCGGCAAGCTCCTTGTTGTATTTAACGGAGGCGCTGTTGTCGGTAAAATCCTCATAAGTGATGAAAACATCAACTTTTCCGCGCTGAATATAGTTTTTAAGTTCATTGCGGATGGTTGCCTCAAAGAAATT
>DBVS01000113.1 GCA_002308235.1 Lachnospiraceae bacterium UBA1258 | reverse complement strand
GTCGACGGTTACAGAGGAACAGTGGAAGCCATCGGTATCCGCGTAACCGCCATAAAGGATCTTGGCGGCAACGTAAAGCTTATCAACAACTCGGATTTAAGAAACATTTTGAACCGCTCTTCGTCCACCAGTGTGGCCGCTACAACGGTAAGCGTTTCCTACAGCACGGATCTTGAAAAACTTGAAAAGGTATTTGAGAAGGTTCTTCCCGAGATCAAGAACAAATACCCCGAAGTATTTCTTGAAACTCCCAAGTATTGCGGCGTTCAGAACCTTGGCGAGAGTGGCATAGAACTTAAGGTTATCGGAAAAGTCAACGAGACCGATATCTTCTCCGCACCCAGAATTNNGAAATCAAGATTGCATTTGACAAAGAAGGCATTGAAATTCCCTTCAATCAGATCGTTGTTCACCAGGCAAAATAGTGCTTGCCTTTACCGAAACTGTGTGCTACAATAACAACGCTGTTCGTTGGAAATGAACAGTAAGGGATGAGAAAAGACACAAACACATAATCATATATTTCGGAAGAGGTGAAACAAATGAAGGAAGGAATNNCATCCTGAGTACTATCAGGCTACCGTAACCTGCAACTGCGGCAACACATTTACCGTAGGATCGACCAAGAAAGAAATTCACGTGGAAGTTTGTTCCAAGTGCCATTCATTCTATACCGGTCAGACAAAGACAGCCAGAGCTGACGGCCGTATCGAGAAGTTCAATAAAAAGTATGGCGTTACAGGCAAATAGGAATTCTTTGATTTGGGTGAGGCCGCGCCTCACCCAATCTTTATATTAGGGGTTTATTATGGCGAAGCGCAAAAGAAAAACCTGCTATTCGGGTATCGGCGGACAGGCCGTTCTCGAAGGCATCATGATGAAAAATAAAGACAAATACTCGGTTGCCGTTCGCAAACCAAACGGTGAGATCGAAGTTGATATAGATGAGTTCGGCGGCTCCTGCAAGGGCTTCTTTTTGAGAAGATGGTTCTTTTTCAGAGGAGTGTTCAATTTTATCGATTCCCTGAGACTCGGTCTTAAGGTCATCAATTACTCGGCTTCTTTTTACGAGGACGACGTGGATAAAGAAACCCGGTTTGACAAGGCCATGAACAAGGTCTTCCGCGGCAAAACGGAGAAGGTCCTTACGGGCTTTATCACCCTTCTTTCCATCGTTCTTGCTGTGGCGATTTTTATTCTTTTGCCCTATTATCTTACGAAGCTTCTTTCCGTAAATGTCCTTAACGAGACCTACACGGCTTTTATTGAGGGTCTTATAAGACTTGCGGTATTTATAGTATATGTGCTGCTTATTTCTTTGAGTAAGGATATTAAGCGGGTATATCGTTATCACGGTGCGGAGCATAAGTGCATCAACTGTATCGAAAAGGGTAAGCCTTTGACCGTTACGAACGTAATGAAGAGTTCCCGCCTTCACAAAAGGTGCGGCACCAGCTTCATGCTTTTGGTAATACTGTTAAGCGTTATTCTCTTTTTCTTTATCAGGGTGAGCTCTCCCGTATGGAGACTGGGCATCAGGATCCTGCTTGTGCCGGTCATCGCGGGTATTGCTTACGAACTTATCCGTTTTGCGGGCAGCTTTGATAACGTGGTAGCCAAGTTTGTTTCAATCCCGGGGCTCCTTCTTCAGAAAATCACCACCAAAGAGCCTGACGAAAAGATGGTTGAGGTTGCCATCGCAGCCGTTGAAGCCGTTTTTGACTGGAGAGACTTTTTGAATGAAAAGTTCCCGGAAAGAGAGATTCCCGAAACTCCCGCCGAAGAAACCGCAAAACCCGAAGAAACCGCCACAGAAGGCGAAGAGGTTTCGGTTTTGCTTGATACATCGGAGATAATCGTCACCGAGGATGATCTGAATAAATGACCTACAGAGAACTGTACGATTACGGATGTCTGAGGCTGAAGGCCGCGGATATCGCAGAATACTCGATAGATGCGCGACTCCTTCTGGAATTTGTATGCGGTACGTCTTACGGGGATCTTTACAATAACCCGGACATGCCGGTTTCAGAGGAGAGGGAAGCCTGCTTTAATGAGCTTTTGTCAAAACGGGCGGGTCACGTCCCGCTCCAGCATCTTACCGGGCGTCAGAGCTTTATGGGGCTTGATTTTATCGTAAGTCCCGGTGTGCTGATCCCGAGACCCGACACCGAGACCCTTGTGGAGGAGGCCTTAAAGGAACTTCACGACGGTATGCGGGTGCTTGATATGTGCACCGGCAGCGGCTGCGTGCTCTTAAGTCTGCTTAAATACTCCAACGACTGTGAAGGAGTCGGCGCGGACATTAGTTCCGAGGCCCTTTCCATAGCTGAGAGAAATTCCGAAGCTCTCGGAATTTCGGCAGATTTTGTCCAAAGCAATCTTTTTGAAAATGTGGAAGGCTCCTTCGACCTTCTTGTTTCAAATCCCCCATACATTCGCACATGCGAAATAGAAGAACTCATGCCGGAAGTTAAGGATCACGATCCTTTTATCGCATTGAACGGTCATGAGAACGGATTATATTTTTACGAAAGAATAATTTCCGGCTGCGGCAGGTTTTTAAAGAACGGCGCGGGAATTTTATTTGAAATAGGGCCCGAGCAGGGTAAGGATGTTTCGAATCTTTTGCTTTCTGCGGGCTTTAAGGATGTAAGTGTTGTTAAAGACCTTGCCGGGAACGACAGGGTCGTCAAAGGAAGAAAAGGATACGAAAATGTTTGATAAGCTTGAAGATCTGCTTCTTCGGTTCGAAGACATAATGAATGAACTCGCTTCACCCGGAATCACCGACAATCAGACGAGATTCAGGGCTTTAATGAAGGAGCAAAGCGATCTTACTCCCATTGTGGAGACCTATAAAAAGTATAAAAAGGCAAAGCAGGACATCGATGACAGTATCGCCATGCTTGAATCAGAATCCGATGAGGACATGCGCGAAATGTTAAAGGAAGAGCTTGCCAATGCCAAGGATACGGTTGCCCATCTTGAGGAAGAACTGAAGGTTTTGCTTCTTCCCAAGGATCCTAACGACGACAAGAACGTTATCGTGGAAATCAGAGCCGGTGCGGGCGGAGACGAAGCAGCCCTCTTTGCTGCCGAGATCTACCGCATGTACGTGCACTACGCCGAGAAGAAGCATTGGAAGACGGAACTTATGAACGTGGATGAGATCGGAATCGGAGGAATGAAGGACGTAAACTTCATGATCACCGGTAACGGCGCATATTCCAAGCTTAAGTACGAGAGCGGTGTTCATCGCGTACAGAGAGTTCCCGAGACCGAATCCGGCGGCAGGATACACACATCAACCGTTACAGTGGCGGTTATGCCCGAGGTTGAGGACGTTGATGTGGTAATTGACGAAAAGGACATCAGAATCGACGTAATGCGTGCGTCGGGTAACGGCGGTCAGTGCGTCAACACCACCGACTCCGCAGTGCGCTTAACACACTATCCCACGGGTATCGTGGTATATTCTCAGACCGAGAAGTCACAGCTTCAGAACAGGGACAAAGCATTTGCTTTGCTCCGTGCAAAACTCTACGACCTGGAACTTCAAAAGCAGCATGATGAAGAAGCGGAGCTTCGAAGAAGCCAGATCGGAACCGGTGACAGATCTGAGAAGATCAGGACCTACAACTTCCCCCAGAGCCGTGTTACGGACCACCGTATCGGCCTTACGAGCCACAACCTCGAAGGAATTCTGGACGGAGACCTTGATGAGGTGCTTGACAGCCTTATTTCCGCGGATCAGGCAGCAAAGCTTTTGAAGATGGAAAACAAGCAGTAGGAGCAGGGAAAAAACCTGTGGAGAAAAGAGAAAATCAAGACTTATTAAATATGTCGCGAAAAATAATGCAGCTGGCGAAGGATACCATTACAGTCCGGCTACGTTTCTTTGACGCCGCTCTCGCAGGCCTTAAGATTAAGGAACGGGAGCACTTAAACGGCTATGTCAGAGACACGGACACCCTGTACTACGATCCCGCAACGCTCCTTACGGACTACCTTAAGGAGCCCGCCATTGCCGTAAGGCTTTTACTGCATGTATTGTTTCACGGCATTTTTTTACATTCATACAGATTTGACAAGACCAACGAAGAATACTGGAATCTTGCCTGCGATATCGCCGTTGAGAATACGGTTTTGAAGATGGAACTGCCCTTTGCGGACATGACGCGGGACGCGGAGGCAAAGATCCGTATACAGAAGCTTAAAAAGTGGGTGCCGGGGATCACTGCGGATAAACTCTATCGCGAGTTTGCGGTGAACGGAATATCCACGGAGGCGGAAAAAGAATACATACGGCTCTTTTCCCTTGATTATCACAGGCCGAGGACCGAATACAAGGAAGAGCCCGAAACCATCCTTACAGAGGAAGACTGGAAGAAAATCGCGGAGCGTGTGAAGGCGGAACTCAAATCCTTTTCACAGAACGCAGAGGGCGAAGAAACCATTACGGAAAACCTTGAGGAGGCAACCGCAGTCAGGTATGATTATGAGGGGATGCTTGAGCGCTTTGCGGTGCTCGGTGAAGAAATAAAGATCAATCCCGATGAGTTCGATGTAATCTATTATACCTACGGGCTTACCACCTACGGGAACATGCCCCTTATCGAACCCCTCGAATATGCGGAAGAGAAGAGAATAAAGGAGTTTGTTATCGCCCTTGATACCTCGGCTTCCTGTAGGGGAGAGACCTTAAAGAACTTTCTTTTAAAGACTTACGAGATTTTGCGAAAGACCGAATCCTTCTTCAGAAAGGTCAACGTGCATGTTATCCAGTGCGATGCGGCTGTTCGGTCGGATACGCTCATTACCTGTCCCGAGGATATGGACGCCCTTATAAAAGAAGCGAATTTTAAGGGCTTCGGAGCCACGGATTTCAGACCGGTCTTTGAATATGTGGACGGGCTCATTTCCGACCGCAAGATTGAGAACCTGAAGGGACTTATATATTTTACCGACGGATATGGGATATATCCTGCCAAGGGGCCGAAATATGATGTGATCTTCGCGTTTTTGAGGGAGGATAAAAACCGGATGCCTGTCCCGCCCTGGGCGATGCAGACGGTGTTCAATGAAGAATAATTTTTCTCTTTGTTAATCATAGAGAAGTAGTGCCGGTTGTTCCGTGCACGACTTCTTTTCCGGACACGCTCTCGCTAATGTCCTCGCTGCAACGGACGCTAAGCTCGAAAACACCTCGCTAAGC
>DBVS01000055.1:1197-4319 GCA_002308235.1 Lachnospiraceae bacterium UBA1258 | reverse complement strand
TGCTCCTTAGAATTTTTATGCATAATGTTTTAAATTGCTGAAATTTCATTGCTTCCTAAATATACAATAGGGTTTATGCAAATGCAAGTACAAAAAAATGCATAAAAAGTCGGGGTTCGTGTATAAAATGCACAAATTTATGCATAATATGTTGCAAAATATACATTTCGAGTGTATAGTTATGCACATGTCACATCGCGCATGATATATTATGAAAAGAAAGAGTACGCAGATGCGGGTCATGTTTCGCCGCAAACTCGACCCACTCCGCTCAACTAACTTCTAACTGACCCTAAGCGCCCTGATGTGTTCGTGTGGAAGCGAAACTCTCACATCGTGCGCTAAGGCTCAGTAAGAAGTGGATTTTCGCTTCGGTTCCTGTCGAAGTGTTTGCTTGCAAAACATGACCCGCATCTGCTCACACTTCTACAATATGAAAATAACAGAGCGCGCAGAGATATATGCTTTTGTTGCGAGAAAACCTGAGTGGCGGGATTGCGAATCGACATTCATAAGCAAACACTGCAACAGGAACCGAAGTGAAGATAAACGCTTAGCGAGACCTGCGGGTGAGGTTTGAGCTGCGCTTCCACGCGAACACCGAACCCGCCCGGTCGAGGTTAGCGGTTAGCTGAGCGGAGTGGGTTGCGTTTGCGTTGAATGCGATTCGCAACCGCGCATACACAGTGATTCAAATTAATACCGAACACGCCTAAAGGGCATGCACAGTGTGAACATGCACAAGTCACGCATACACGGCGCTTCACAAAAACAAAAACATATAGAAACAGCAAATAAAAGAGTGTATTATAGTACACAGGGTTTGGAAAGAGAGAAATATAAATATGGAAAACATTACCATCCGCACCATGACCATCGAAGACTATGACAGCGTTAACACGCTGTGGCATACGATAAACGGCTTTGCAATAAGAAGCGTTGACGATTCACGGGAAGGAGTTGAGCGCTTTCTTAAGAGAAATCCCACCACCAGCGTGGTGGCAGAGATCGACGGAAAGATCGTGGGAGCCATTCTTTGCGGACACGACGGACGCAGGGGCTGTTTGTATCATGTATGCGTACAGAAGGATTACAGACGCAAGGGAGTAGGTAAGGCCATGGTGGTTTTCTGCATGGAAGCTCTTAAGAAGGAGAGAATCAACAAGGTTTCTCTCATCGCTTTTACAAAGAACGATATCGGAAACGCCTTCTGGAACAGCATCGGCTGGACCAAACGCCTTGATCTTAACTACTACGATTTCACTTTGAATACGGAAAATATCATCGCATTCATAGATAACTGAGATAAACCGAAAACCGAGTGCTCAAAGGCTTTTGCACTAAAGATTGAGAGGCAGCATATGAATATTATCGAAGGCGGCGTTACGGCCGCAAAGGGTTTTAAGGCTTCGTCCTGCGCAGCCGGAATCAAATATGAAGGAAGACCCGACATGGCAATGGTCTGGTCGGAGGAACCCTGTGTTTCCGCAGGGGTATATACGTCAAACCTGGTGAAGGCCGCCTGCGTTCTTTGGGATAAGAAGCTTACTTCAGGCTCTTCAAAGATTTCCGCCGTGGTGGTAAATGCGGGTATCGCCAATGCCTGCACGGGAGAGCAGGGCTTGGCTTTCTGCGAGGAGACCGCGAAGGCCGTTGGGGAGGCCATGAACGTTTCCGAAGAGAACGTGCTTGTTGCATCCACGGGTGTCATCGGAAAGCAGCTTCCCATCGAAAAAATCGTTAACGGCGCAGGTGTGCTTTGTGCAACCCTTGAAGGCGGGATTTCCGCGGGAACCGCCGCTTCAAAGGCAATAATGACAACGGACACCGTGAACAAAGAGGTTGCGGTAAGCGTTGAAATCGGCGGGCATACCGTTACAGTAGGCGGTATGTGTAAGGGCTCCGGAATGATCCATCCCAACATGTGCACCATGTTAGGCTTCATCACTACCGACTGCGCCATCGAAAAGAACCTGCTTCGGAAGGCCCTTTCCGAACTAGTTACCGATACTTTTAACATGGTTTCCGTAGACGGCGACACTTCCACCAACGATACTCTGGTGGTCCTTGCAAACGCTCTTGCGGGAAATCCCGTTATAGATAAAGAAAACGAAGATTATGAGACCTTTAAGAAAGCCCTTTTCTTTGTGATGGAGACTCTGGCAAAGAAAATTGCCGCAGACGGCGAGGGTGCAACGGCGCTTCTTACCGTTAAGGTTGTGAATGCAAAGACCAAGGCTCAGGCAAAGACCCTTGCAAAATCCGTTATTTGTTCAAACCTTACCAAGGCTGCGGTTTACGGGCATGATGCCAACTGGGGCCGCATTCTTTGTGCCTTCGGATATTCGGGAGAGGTTTTTGACCCCGACAAAGTAACCCTTTCGTTTATCGGAGGGGGAGAAGAAGTCATTCTTTTTGAAAACGGTACGGGTACCGATTTTTCCGAAGAAAAAGCAACCCACATCCTTTCAAACAAAGAGGTGACGGTTCTTGCGGACTTCCATATGGGAACGGAAAGCGCCACCGCCTGGGGGTGCGATCTTACCCATGAATATGTTTCGATTAATGCCGATTACAGAAGTTAAGCAGAGGTGTGACATGGAAAATCGTGAAATGAACGAACTTTTAAAGAAGGCGGAGGTCCTTATCGAGGCGCTTCCCTACATTCAGAAATTCAACCGAAAGATCATAGTCGTAAAGTACGGCGGCTCCGCAATGAGCAACGCCGAACTCCAAAAGAACGTGATAAAGGATGTGACGCTTCTTAAACTTGTAGGTTTTAAGCCCATTATCGTTCACGGCGGCGGCAAGGAAATAAGCAAATGGATCGAGAAGACCGGCAAGAAATCGGAGTTTGTCAACGGCCTCAGAGTGACCGATGCGGAGACCATGGAAATTGCTGAGATGGTTCTTGGCAAGGTCAATAAGTCCCTGGTTTCCATGGTTCAGGAGCTGGGCGTAAGAGCCGTGGGTATTTCCGGTAAGGACGGCGGACTCTTAAAGTGTGAGAAAAAGTACGCGGACGGCAAGGACATAGGATTTGTGGGAAATGTGGTAGGTGTTGATACAAAGGTCCTTCTGGATCTTCTTGAAAAAGACTTTCTTCCCATCGTATCCCCCAT
>DBVS01000055.1:748-1154 GCA_002308235.1 Lachnospiraceae bacterium UBA1258 | reverse complement strand
GCCATCGCAAAGGGTGTTAAGGCGGAGAAACTGGCATTTCTTACGGATGTTGAGGGCGTTTACAGAAATTACGAGGACAAATCCACCTTCATTTCAAGGCTCAGTGCCGAAGAAGCGGAGGCTCTTATAGACAGCGGAGTGATCGGAGGGGGAATGCTTCCCAAGCTTGCGGGCTGCATTTCCGCAATAAAGGAAGGCGTTAACCGCGTGCATATCCTTGACGGACGTATCGCACATTGCCTGCTTCTTGAAATCTTCACCAACGAAGGCATAGGAACCTGTTTCTATGCGGATAAAGACAACTGATACCGTTTTACGCGGAGGGAAACATGCAGAAACTGATCGATGAGGCGGAAAGCCTCCTTCTTCATACCTATAATCGTTATCCCGTGGTCTTCGACCATGG
>DBVS01000055.1:0-690 GCA_002308235.1 Lachnospiraceae bacterium UBA1258 | reverse complement strand
GCCCTTAAGGCTCAGATCGATAAGATCATCCACACCTCAAATTATTATTACAACGAACCTGCCATCAAAGCCGCAGGGCGTCTTGTCAAGGCGTCAAAGCTTGACCGCGTGTTCTTTACCAACAGCGGAGCCGAGGCTGTGGAAGGCGCCATCAAAGCGGCCCGCAAGTATGCTTTTCTGAAGGACGGTTCCACGGATCATGAGATAATCGCCATGGAGCATTCCTTCCACGGACGCACCATGGGTGCTTTGTCCGTTACGGGCAACCCCAAATACAGAGAGCCCTTTGAACCGGGGATCGGAAATATACGTTTTGCAAAGATGAATGATCTTGAAAGCGTGAAGGCTCTCGTCAACGATAAGACCTGTGCGATCATCTTTGAGACCCTTCAAGGAGAGGGCGGGATATACCCCGCAACCAAAGAATTCCTTCAGGGAGTAAGAAAGCTTTGCGATGAAAAAGATATCCTTCTTATCCTTGATGAGATCCAGTGCGGCATGGGNNATGGGCCGTACCGGATATATGTTTTATTGGCAAAAGTATGGGGTCAAACCCGATATCATGACTGTTGCCAAGGCTCTTGGGTGCGGTGTTCCCATCGGGGCATTTGTCATGACGGAGCATGTTGCACAGAATTCTTTAAAGGCGGGAGACCACGGTACTACCTACGGCGGAAATCCCCTTGCCTG
>DBVS01000078.1 GCA_002308235.1 Lachnospiraceae bacterium UBA1258 | reverse complement strand
GAGGAAAGTCCGGGCTTCATAGGGCAGGATGCCGGATAACGTCCGGCGGAGGTGACTCCCGGGAAAGTGCAACAGAGATATACCGCCCGCGCAAGCGGGTAAGGGTGAAAAGGCAGTGTAAGAGACTACCGTGCGTCCGGTAACGGACGTAGCCATGCAAACCCCATCCGAAGCAAGACCAAGATGATCTGTGTCATGCTGCGTTGCAGCGTGGCACAGGTTGGAAAGCTATAGATTGGCCCGATCTGCTTTCCGGTAGGTTGCTTGAGGCTGTCGGCAACGGCAGTCCTAGATAGATGATCGTCCAACGACATAACCCGGCTTACCGTCCTGCTCTTAATTATGTAAACTAATAGTTATGAAAAGAAGATTAATACTAACTTTAATATCGTCGGTTTTAGTCGTGATTTTGGGTATTGTCCTGATTGTTCTGACATTTTCAAAGAACGACAAAACGGTTGACATAAATTCGACACTCGAAGAAGTGAGACCCACTCTTGTCAAGATCACTGTGGGGGAATATCACGGAAGCGGTGTCGTTATGTTTGCGGACAAAGAAAAGATCCGCATCATTACCACGGCTCATCTTATGCAGGATGAAACCGAAGGAATGATCACCTTTGCCGACGGTAAAACGGGTTTCGGAAGAGTATCGAAGATTTCGACGGAGAAGGACCTTTGCTTTATCGAAATGGACGTTTCGGACTTTGCCGATGACTATGCTTCAAAGATAACCTGCGCCAAGTTTGACACCAAGGTTTATGACAGCCTCCAAGAAGGCGACAGCGTTTATCTTATGGGTTCAGGCGTTCTTCTTTCCGGAAACGTGTTTGTGGGGACAGTTGCAAACACGTACTTTTATGTGCCCGAATTTGATATGCACATGCTTTATCTGTATGCTGATGCAATGGCGGGCATGAGCGGCTGCGGCTGCTTTAACGAAAACGGGTACCTTTTGGGCATCCTTATCGGGGCTGCGGATTCTTCGGAAGCCGTTTGCGTGCCCCTTTCGGACATCCTTGCTTTTTACGAAGGATGAGAATATAGTTAATCCGTCTTGTAAATAATTCTGCCGGAATATCCGGCGAATCTAATATAGTAACATAGGAGGCAGTATCATGACGAAAATTGATATTATATCCGGTTTCCTCGGAGCCGGCAAAACAACGCTTATCAAGAAGCTTTTGTCCGAGGCGCTTAAGGGCACCAAGGTCGTGCTTATCGAGAACGAATTCGGTGAGATTGGCGTAGACGGCGGATTTTTGAAGGATTCGGGCATCGAGATCAAAGAAATGAATTCGGGCTGCATCTGCTGCTCGCTGGTGGGAGACTTCACCACCTCTCTTTCGGAAGTTATCGAAAAGTATTCTCCCGAGAGGATCCTTATCGAGCCTTCGGGGGTAGGCAAGCTTTCCGACGTACAGAAGGCAGTGCTTACCGCAAGCGAGAAGAGCCACGTTGAACCCGGTTCTTCGGTTGTGGTAGTTGACGCATCCAAGTGCCGCGTTTATATGAAGAACTTCGGCGAGTTCTTTATCAACCAGATCGAATATGCGGGAACCATTATCTTAAGCCGTACTCAGAACATGGACGCCGAGAAACTTGAGAAGGTTGTTGCCATGATAAGAGAGCACAATTCCAAGGCAAAGATCGTTACGACCCCCTGGGATGAGCTTACCGGCAAGTACATTCTTGATACCTTCGAAGCTGTTACTTCCTTCGAAGAAGAACTTTTAAAGGAATTCGAAGAAGAGCACCATCACCACCATGACGACGATGATGATGACGATGACGACGGGCACGAGCATCACCACCATCACGACCATGAGCATCATCACGACCACGGCGAAGGCTGCACCTGCGGCTGTCACGACCATGACCACCATCATCACCATGCCGACGAGGTATTTACCAGCATCGGCATTGAGACAGTCAATAAATATACCAAGGATGAAGTCAAGGCGCTTCTTGAAAAGCTTGAAAACGAATCCGAGTACGGATTTGTGCTTCGTGCAAAGGGAATGCTCGCAGGCCCTGACAAAGCATGGATTTATTTTGACTATGTTCCCGGCGAGATCGATATCAGAGAGGGAAGCCCCGAATACACGGGAAAGATCTGCGTGATCGGTTCGGAACTTAAGGAAGATGCCATCAGAAGCCTTTTAGGCGGAAAACAGGAATAAATCATGAAATCAGTATTTGTTATCAACGGCTTTCTGGACAGCGGAAAGACCCAGTTTATTAACTACACACTTGCCCAGCCCTATTTCAGGACCAAGGGTACGACCCTTCTGATCGTTTGCGAAGAGGGAGAAGAAGAGTACGACGAGCGCATTTTAAAGGCCACCAACACGGTACTTGTCACCGTGAACGAAGAAGCCGAGATCGCTCCCGACAAGCTCATCGAGTTTGAAAAGAGCTTCAGACCTTCCCGTATCATCATCGAATACAACGGCATGTGGAACTACAAAAACATGAAGCTGCCCTTCGGCTGGAAACTGGAGCAGCAGATCACTCTCATAGATACGAGTACCTTTGAACTCTACTACACCAACATGCGCTCCCTTCTTGCGGAGATGATGCGCAAGTCCGAGATGATCATCTTTAACAGAGCCGACAATTTCGCAGACAAACTGGCGGGATACAAGCGTAACGTCAAGGCTTTGAACCAGACAGCGGAGATCATTTTCGAAGGTAAGGACGGAGAGATAAACGCGACCCTGGACGAAGAACTTCCCTATGACATCAAGGCCGATAAGATCGAGCTTACGGATGAAACTTACGGGGCTTTTTATATCGATGCTCTTGACAATACGGACAGATACAGGGACAAAGAAATTTCCTTTGTTGCCTGGGCGCTGATCCCGGGAGACTACGCTGCGGGCGTATTCGTACCCGGCCGTTCCGTCATGACCTGCTGCGCCGAGGATATCCAGTTTCTGGGATTTCCCTGCAAATATGCAAAGACCTCCGAAATCAAGGACCGCTCCTGGGTGAAGGTCACCTGTAAGTTAAAGCGGGAATATTTCGAAGGATATAAGGGCGAAGGACCCGTGCTTGAAGCAATTTCGGTCGAACCTGCGAAGAAGCCCAAGAACGAGGTGATTTCGTTCATATGATGGAATATAAGGTTATTGAGCTGTTCTTTTTCTTCTTTCTCTACTGTGTTGCGGGTTGGATATTCGAATCCACCTACGCGACTCTTAAAGAAAGAAGGCTTACGAACCGCGGTTTTTTAAGAGGCCCCGTTATACCCATTTACGGGTGCGGCGCCATGACCCTTCTTTTTATATGCAAACCCTTTATCAAGTATCCGGTGGCGGTTTTCTTTGTGGGCATGATCGGTGCCAGCGTCATGGAATATGTAACGGGTGTTCTGATGGAGGCGATCTTCAAGGTAAGGTACTGGGATTATTCCCACGATAAGTTTAATCTGAACGGACACATCTGCCTGGGCGCCAGTATCGTCTGGGGATTCATGTCACTGCTAATGAACTATTTTGTGCACAGAAACGTTGAAAAGATCCTGCTTGTTCTGACTGAAAAGGAAGTAAGACTTTTCACGGACACTTTTGCCATTTTGTTTATTGTAGATTTAACTTTGTCCTTTAAGGCCGCCTTTGACTTAAAGCGCCTGTTTGTGTACGTGGACAAAGCAAAGAACGAGGTCAGACTCATGCAGAAGCGCTTAGACGTGCTTCTTGCCTGTGCGGATCAGGACTTTAACACCCAGAAAGAAAAGATTACTACGGCCATCGACGGTATCCAGAACGCTATTTCCGAGAAGTATTCGGAGCTTACAAAGAACTTCTTTGAGCGCGGTATTTTCCTCGGTAACCCCACCATGAAATCCAAGCGTTTCGGCGATACCCTCGAAAGCGTAAAGGC
>DBVS01000062.1:2559-3531 GCA_002308235.1 Lachnospiraceae bacterium UBA1258 | reverse complement strand
TAAGCATGTCTGCGGCTTCGGCGGGATCCCTCTTATGGCATATGCCGCAGACGGAATGACCACCGTAAAGATCGATTTCGAAGGTGTTGCCGCCGCGGCGGTTTCGGAACTTTCGGAGCTTCTGTCCGGAAAGAAGGGCAGAAAAGTACTTTGCGGGTATACTGTGGGGAAAACGGAATACCACGATGTTTTAGGTTAATGACCGCATCGGCATTTTAATCAGTTTGCGGAGGATAATATGAGTCTCAGAGCCAAAATGCAGCAGGAAGTAATGCTTTTAAACATGGAAAACGAGTTAAAGACCCGTGCAAAGGAAGCATACAATAAAGATCTTAAGGATTGCGACAACAGGGAACTTTATTACCTTTTACTTGAACTTACCAAGAACATGGCATCGCTTTCGGAGCCTATCTGTTCCGAAAAGAAGGTGTACTACATTTCTGCGGAATTTCTCGTAGGAAAGCTTCTTTCAAATAACCTCATCAACCTGGGGCTTTACAACAAAATAAAGGAAATTCTTGATAAATACGGCAAAGAACTTTCGGCGATAGAAGAGTACGAGCCCGAACCCTCCCTCGGAAACGGAGGACTGGGGCGCCTTGCCGCATGCTTTCTTGATTCCATCGCGACCCTGGGGTACTCGGGAGACGGGATCGGGCTTAATTACCACTTCGGACTCTTTAAGCAGGTCTTCAAGAACCGCTTACAGAAAGCGGAGCCGGACCGCTGGATTGAGAAAAAGAACTGGCTTCACGATACCGGTATTTCTTTTCCCGTGCATTTCGGCGAACGGGTGGTAAATTCAAAGCTTTACGATATCGATGTTGTGGGCTATCGAAACGGCATAAACAAGCTCCACTTATTCGACATCGAGACCGTTGACGAGTCCATCGTCGAGCAGGGAATCGATTTTGACAAGACGGATATCGAAAAGAACCTCACACTGTTTCTTTATCCCGACGATTCCGATGA
>DBVS01000062.1:884-2519 GCA_002308235.1 Lachnospiraceae bacterium UBA1258 | reverse complement strand
CGGGAGCTTAAAGAAAAGCAGTACGACCTTCGAAGGATGTACGATTACTGTGCCATCCAGATAAACGACACGCACCCGACGTTAATCATTCCCGAACTTATCAGGATACTTGTAAACGACAAGGCCTTTACCTTCGAGGAGGCTGCGGAGGTTGTGTCAAAGACCTGCGCCTACACCAACCACACAATCCTTGCAGAGGCCCTTGAAACCTGGCCCCTTGCCTATCTTGAGAAGGTGGTTCCCCAGCTTGTGCCCATCATAAAAGAACTGGACAAATACGTTAAGGCCCGTTTTAAGGATAAATCCGTTCATATCATCGACAAAGAAAACCGTGTTCACATGGCTCACATCGACATACATTTTTCTTCGTCCACAAACGGCGTGGCCGAGCTTCACACGGAGATTTTAAAGAAGACGGAGCTTAAGGCTTTTTACAAGATCTACCCCGAAAGGTTCAACAACAAGACAAACGGCATTACCGTAAGGCGCTGGCTTCTTTCCTGCAACCATGAGCTTTCGGACTACTTAACGGAGCTTATCGGCAACAATTACAAGAAAGATGCAATGCTTTTAGAGCGGCTCCTTGACTGCTATGACAACGAGATGGTCCTTGACCGCATCGCGGAAATAAAGCAGGACAAAAAGAATGCGCTTGTTGCCTATGTTAAGGCAAAAGAGGGCATCCGTTTAAATGCCCACTCCATCTTCGATATTCAGATCAAGCGAATGCACGAATACAAGCGCCAGCAGATGAACGCGCTGTATATCATCAATAAGTATTTGGAGATCAAGAAAGGGATCCTTCCCACAACGCCCATAACCTTTATCTTCGGCGCCAAGGCGGCTCCCGCTTATACCATAGCAAAGGACATAATCCACCTGATCCTGTGCCTCCAGGAGATCGTTAACAACGATTCCGAAGTAAACAAGTATATGACCGTTCTGATGGTGGAAAACTACAACGTAAGCTATGCGGAGAAGCTCATTCCCGCCTGCGACGTTTCCGAGCAGATCTCTCTTGCAAGCAAGGAAGCAAGCGGTACCGGCAACATGAAACTTATGTTGAACGGAGCGGTGACTCTGGGTACCAGCGACGGCGCAAATGTGGAGATCGAACGACTGGTGGGCCCCGAAAATATCTATATTTTCGGCAAGAAATCCGACGAGATAATCAAACACTACAAGAAGGCCGATTACGTTTCGAGAGATTATTACGAGAAATCCAAGGTGATAAAGAAAGCAGTAGACTTCATAGTAAGCGACCGCTGCTTAAAGGTGGGTCAGAAGGAAGTCCTTACCCGCCTCTATAACGAGCTTTTGAACAAAGACTGGTTCATGACCCTCATCGATCTTGAGGAATACATAAAGGTCAAGGACCGGGTATTTAAAGATTACGAAAAGCGTTCGCTGTGGAAGAGAAAGATGCTTGTGAACATCGCAAAGGCCGGTTATTTTTCATCCGACCGCACCATCGAGGAATACAGCAAAGACATCTGGAAACTGCCCAAGATGGACTGATAAACGTCTGAAAGGGGAAACTATGAGAACCTGCGGAGTATTGCTGCCGATATTTTCTTTGTCATCGGACTACGGCATAGGGTGTTTTTCAAAAGAAGCATATGATTTTGTGGATTT
>DBVS01000062.1:210-732 GCA_002308235.1 Lachnospiraceae bacterium UBA1258 | reverse complement strand
GCTTTTTCCTGCGGGGCAGGTGAAAAGGCCGATTACGAGAAACTTTACGAAAAAAGAATGGGTCTTCTGCGCCTGATCTTTGAGCGCATGAACTTAAAGGACAGCGAAGAGTACGTTAAATTCTGCGAAGAAAATGCCTTCTGGCTTGATGANNTACGCACTCTTTATGGCGATAAAAGACAGCTTCAACGGCGTTTCATGGGATAATTGGGATGATGGCATCAGAATGAGACGTCCCGAAGCCTTGGAAGCTTATTCAAAAAAATGCGAAAAAGAAGCGGACTTTTACAGATTCACGCAGTTTTACTTTTTCAAACAATGGTTTGCACTTAAAGAGTACGCAGGAAAGCACGGGGTAAAGATCATTGGTGATATCCCCATATATGTAGCCTATGATTCGTCGGATGTATGGGCAAATCCGGAGTTATTCGACCTTGACGGGGATTTTGTTCCGAAGGCCGTTGCGGGGTGCCCTCCGGATGCTTTTTCCGCCACGGGCCAGCTTTGGGGAAATCCTCTTTA
>DBVS01000062.1:0-161 GCA_002308235.1 Lachnospiraceae bacterium UBA1258 | reverse complement strand
GTGGTTAGAATCGACCATTTCAGGGGCTTTGATGCTTTTTATGCAATTCCCTACGGAGATAAGACCGCAGAGTTCGGTGAGTGGAGACCGGGGCCCGGGTACGAACTTTTCTCCGTTTTTAAGAAAGAACTCGGCAACATAGATGTTATTGCGGAAGATCT
>DBVS01000044.1:8557-8762 GCA_002308235.1 Lachnospiraceae bacterium UBA1258 | reverse complement strand
TTCGTCCCGACGGAAAGACCCAGGTATCCGTTGAATATGACGAGAACGGCAAGCCTTTCAGACTTGAAGCGGTTGTATGCTCCACCCAGCATGACGAGGACGTTACTCAGGAGCAGATTCATAAAGATATAAAGAAATATGTCTTCGACCCCATCCTTCCCAAGGAGATGGTGGATGAAAATACCAAGTTCTTTATCAACCCCAC
>DBVS01000044.1:0-8449 GCA_002308235.1 Lachnospiraceae bacterium UBA1258 | reverse complement strand
CCGGAAAGGACTGCACCAAGGTTGACAGAAGCGCGGCTTACGCAGCAAGATACGTTGCAAAGAACGTTGTTGCCGCAGGCCTTGCAAAGAAGTGCGAAATCCAGCTTTCCTACGCTATCGGTGTTGCACAGCCCACCTCCGTTCAGGTTGATACCTTCGGAACCGGCAAGCTTTCCGATGCAAAGATCACCGAGATCGTGAGAGAGAACTTCGACCTCCGTCCCGCAGGGATCATCAAGATGCTGGACCTTCGCAGACCCATCTACAAGCAGACCGCTGCTTACGGCCACTTCGGACGCACCGACATCGATGTGCCGTGGGAGAAGACCGACAAGGCCGAGACTCTTAAAAAGTATCTTTAAAGCATAATAATCCGTTAAGGACTCACCCCGGAAGGACTTTTCCTCCGGGGTGATTTTTGTTGGATTTACGGAAACGATTCGGTTGAGTAAAGGGTTTCTTGATGATATAATATCCCCGTAATCATTTCGGAGGATACCGCGCCTTATGTCCTTTGTGCATCTTCACGTCCACACGGAATATTCCCTGCTGGACGGTTCGAACAAAATAAAAGAATACGTTAAACGCGTTAAAGAACTGGGCATGAACTCTGCGGCTATCACCGACCACGGAGTCATGTACGGCTGCATTGATTTCTACAAGGCTGCCCTGGAAGAGGGAATCAAGCCTGTCATCGGGTGCGAAGTCTATGTCGCACCGGGTTCCAGATTTGACAAAGAAGCAAATATCGGAGACGAGCGTTACCACCATCTTGTGCTGCTTGCGGAAAACAATAAGGGTTACGCCAATCTTTGCAAGATAGTCAGCATCGGCTTTACGGAAGGATATTATTATCGTCCGAGAGTCGATTTTGAGGTGCTTGAAAAGTACAAAGAAGGTATTATCGTGCTTTCTGCCTGCCTTGCGGGGGAACTTCCGAGAGCCATCCGCAAAGGTGACATGGAAGAAGCGAGAAAGTGTGCGGAAAAATACTTAAACTGCTTCGGAAAAGATCATTATTATCTCGAACTTCAGGACCACGGCTACGCAGAGCAGAGGGTGGTAAATTCAGGACTTCTGACGCTCAGCAAGGAACTGGGCATCGATCTTGTGTGCACCAATGACGTGCACTACACCTATGCCGAGGACGCGAAGCCTCACGAACTGTTGCTTTGTCTCCAGACGGGTAAGACCATGAAGGACGAAAACCGCCTTAAATACGAGGGCGGTCAATTCTATGTAAAGAGTGAGCAGGAGATGCGAGCGCTGTTTCCCTATGCGTTGGAGGCTCTTGAAAATACCCAGAAGATTGCCGACAGATGCAATGTCGAGATCGATAAAACGAGAAAGCTGCCCAGGTACGACACACCTCAGGGCTATACCTCATTTGAATACCTTAAAAAGCTCTGTGATGACGGCCTTTTGGAAAGGTACGGAGCCGATGCCGAAAAGCACAGAGAACGCCTCGATTATGAGCTCAGTGTCATCAACAACATGGGATTTGTGGACTATTTCCTGATAGTCTGGGATTTCATCAACTACGCCAAGGAAAACAAGATAATGGTGGGTCCGGGACGTGGTTCCGCTGCCGGAAGTATCGTTGCTTATTGCCTTAAGATAACCAACATCGACCCCATCAGATTTAACCTGCTTTTTGAAAGATTCTTAAACCCCGAGCGTGTGTCCATGCCCGATATCGATATTGACTTCTGCTTCGAACGCAGGCAGGAGGTCATCGACTATGTAAGGCGCAAATACGGCACGGAGAAGGTGGTCCAGATCGTTACCTTCGGTACTCTTGCGGCCCGGGGTGTTATCAGGGACGTGGCCCGTGTTCTTGACATGCCCTACCAGAGAGCGGACCAGATTGCCAAAATGGTTCCCAACGAACTGAATATAACCCTTGAAAAAGCACTCACCATGAATCCCGAGTTCAAAAATCTTTATGAAGAGGATCCCGAGGTTCATTATCTCATAGACATGTGCAAGCGCCTTGAAGGCCTTCCGAGACATACTTCCATGCATGCGGCGGGCGTTCTTATCTGCCCGGAGGCTGCGGACGAATACGTTCCCCTGCAGCGCGGTGCCGACGGTTCCATCACCACCCAGTACGTCATGACTACCCTTGAAGAACTGGGCCTTTTAAAGATGGACTTTTTGGGACTTCGTACACTTACGGTTATAAGAGATGCGGTGGCTCTCGTTGAAAAATCCACGGGAAAGCACATCGACATTGACAACATAGATTACGCGGACCCGGAGGTTCTGGGTCTTATGGGTTCGGGACGCACCGAAGGCGTGTTCCAGCTTGAAAGCGCCGGAATGAAGACCTTCTTTAAGGAACTTAAGCCCAAGAGCCTTGAGGATGTGACGGCAGGCATTTCTTTGTACAGACCCGGTCCCATGGATTTTATTCCGCAGTACATCGAGGGCAAAGAAAACGAAAGCTCCATCACATATCTTACGCCGGAACTGAAACCCATTCTTGATGCCACCTACGGCTGTATCGTTTATCAGGAGCAGGTCATGCAGATAGTGCGTGATTTGGGCGGATACACCCTGGGCCGAAGCGACCTGGTTCGACGGGCCATGAGTAAAAAGAAACAGCACGTGATGGAGGTCGAAAGACAGAACTTCATCTATGGAAATCCGGAGGAAGGCGTGCCCGGATGTGTGGCGAAGGGCATCGACGAGAACGCCGCTTCGGAGATTTATAAGAAAATGTTAACATTCGCGCAGTATGCTTTTAATAAGTCCCATGCTGCGTGCTACGCCGTGGTCTCATATCAGACTGCGTTCCTAAAGCGCTATTACCCCGTGGAATTCATGGCGGCCCTTATGACCAGTGTTATTGATAATGCAGGCAAGGTTTCCGAGTATATCAACGTATGCAGGAACATGGGTGTCACCATCATGCCCCCCGACATCAACGTGGGTGAGGCTTCCTTCACGGTCATCGACGGGAAGATCTGCTACGCCCTCACCGCCATTAAGAGCGTCGGCAGGAACGTCATTGACGGACTGGTAAAAGAGCGAGAACTGAACGGCCCTTACCAAAGCCTTACGGATCTGGCAAGCAGAATGTCAGGCTACGACTTTAACAAGCGGGCCATGGAAAACTTTATAAAGGCCGGAGCCCTTGATTCTCTGGGCGGTACCAGAAAACAGTACATGAGCGTATATGTGCGCATCATGGACAACATCGCATCCGGCAAAAGACAGGCGGAGGGCCAGATCACCCTTTTCGATTTTGTTTCGGACGAAGCAAAAGAGGACTTTAAGGAAAGTCTTCCGGACGTAGGCGAATACAGCAAAGAATCCAAGCTCAACTTCGAAAAGGAAGTGCTGGGTATTTACGTTTCAGGACATCCTCTGGAAGATTACAGAACGCTCCTTAAAAACAACGTTACCGCCACCGCCGCTGATTTTATGCTTGACCCCGATACGGATGAGGTTAAAATATTAGATGGAGCAAAGGCGACCATCGGAGGCATGATAGCCGAGAAGACCATAAAATACACCAAAACAAACCGTGCCATGGCTTTTCTTACTTTGGAAGATCTCTACGGAACGGTGGAGGTGATAGTCTTCCCCAACGACTATGACAGGTATAGCCGGCTGATGGAACAGGACGCGAAGGTCTTCATCGAAGGAAGAGTCAGTGTCGAGGAAGACAAGGACGGAAAGCTCATTTTGGAGCGCCTTATTCCCTTTGACGACATTCCCAGAGAGGTATGGGTCAGATTTAAAGACAGGGCCGATTTTGAGGCAAATAAAGATAAACTTGAAGGTATCGTCAAGACCGCTCCCGGGCAGGACAGAGTGGTGGCCTACCTTGACAAAGAAAGACAGTATCTGAAGCTGGCCGGCTTATTTACCGATGCCGACCCTGCTTTGACAGAGGCTTTAAAACAGGCTTTCGGAGCCGAAAACATACAGCTTACTCAAACAAAACTGGTATCTGTAACCGGAGGTAAACATGGCAGAAAAAATTAAAACCATAGCGGTTCTTACAAGCGGCGGTGATGCGCCGGGAATGAATGCGGCCATACGTGCGGTGGTAAGAAAGGCCCTTAACAACGGCGTGGCCGTTAAGGGTATAAAGAAAGGCTACATGGGCCTTTTGAACGAAGAGATCGTGGATATGAACGCCACAAGCGTTTCCGATACCATTCAGAGAGGCGGTACGATCTTAGGAACCGCACGCTGCCCCGAATTTAAGGAAGACGCAGTTCAGCAGAAGGCTGCCGATATCTGCAAAAAGCACGGAATCGACGGACTTGTGGTCATCGGCGGTGACGGTTCCTACAGAGGAGCCCAGGCCCTTGCCGCACACGGAATCAACACCATCGGTATTCCCGGAACCATCGACCTTGACATAAGCTGCACCGATTACACCATCGGTTTCGATACCGCGGTCAATACGGCCATGCAGGCAATTGATAAGGTCCGTGATACTTCTTCATCCCACGAAAGATGTTCCATCATCGAAGTTATGGGTCGTAACGCAGGTTACATCGCTCTCTGGTGCGGTGTGGCAAACGGCGCGGAAGACATTCTTCTTCCCGAAAAGTACGACTTTAACGAACAGGTGCTTGTTAACAACATAATAGCAAACCGTAAGATCGGTAAGACTCACCACCTGATAATAAATGCCGAGGGTATCGGCCACTCGACCTCCATGGCCCGCAGGATCGAAGCCGCTACCGGTATCGAGACGAGAGCCACGATCTTAGGATACATGCAGCGAGGCGGTAGCCCCACCTGTAAGGACAGATATTATGCGTCCATCATGGGCGCCTATGCCGCAGACATTCTTCTTGAAGGAAAGACCAACCGTTGCGTATGCTACCGTAAGGGCGAGTTCATGGATATGGACATTGACGAAGCACTTGCAATGGAAAAGACCATCGATCCTTACCAGTTCGAAGTAAGCCGTCTGCTTTCGAGAAACGAAAACACGGACAAGAGTAAGTAAGCATTGAAATGATTACTTCGACTGACAATAAACAGATAAAAAACGTGATCCAGCTCCTTGCCAAAAGCAAGGCCAGAAAAGAGCAGGATGCCTTTGTTATCGAGGGTATCAAGCTCTTTGAGGAGGCTCCCGAGGACCTGATCCTTCAGGTCTTTGTGAGTGAGAGCTGCACATACAGATCTCAAAAACTTGACAAAGTACCCCATGAAATGGTAAAAGATGAAGTGTTCCGTAAAATGACGGACACCCTTACGCCTCAGGGGGTTCTTTGTGTTGTAAGAAAGCGCCGCTGGCAGCTTTCCGACATTCTTACGGCGGGACGGGATAAAAATCCCGTATATCTTGTCGTTGAGAACCTGCAGGATCCGGGAAATCTCGGAACCATCATGCGGACGGCGGAAGGTGCGGGAGTATCCGGTATCATCATGAACGAAGGTACCGTGGATATTTACAATCCCAAAACGGTGCGTTCCACCATGGGATCGATATTCAGAGTCCCCTTTGTTTACGAGAACAATCTTGAATCGGCCGTTTCAAAACTGAAGGAAGCGGGAGTTACCTGCTTCGCGGCTCACCTTAAGGGCGAGAATTCCTGTTTTGACACGGATTTTAAAGGACCTTCTGCCTTCTTTGTGGGCAATGAAGGGAACGGTTTGAGCGATGAGATAACTTCCTGTGCGGATGTGCTTATCAGAATCCCCATGGAGGGAAAGCTTGAATCTTTAAATGCCGCAGTATCGGCAGCCGTTCTTGTTTACGAAGCAAAGAGACAGCGTTTGACCCGGAGTCCCGGGTGATTTGAAAGTCAGGTAAGAGATGAAATCAAAAAGCGGAATGCTTGATGCGCTTTTTACCGTCATGATCTTTCTGGTGACGGTTTTTCTTTTTCCCTGTAAGGCTTACGCAGGAAATGCGGGAGACATCTTAAGGGACGAGAGCGTCGGAGCATCAATAGTTTTCAATTTAAGTGCATACAACGAAGCATCCACGGAAAAGCTGGGAGTCGAGATCGTTGAGGATATCGTAATCGATTCCAACACCCTGGTCATGGCAAACGTTAAATCCGTTTTAAACGTACGTGCGGGAAGCGGAACGGACACCAAGATCGTGGGGAAGCTTTACAAGGACTGCGGCGGTACCGTACTTGAAAAGGGCGAAGAATGGAGCCTTATCGAGTCGGGGGAACTGGTGGGCTGGTGCAGTAACGAGTACCTGCTCTTTGACGAAGATGCCGTTGCCCTTGCCAAGGACGTGGGAATCACCAATGCGGTGGTGAACACAGGCTGTATCGCCATCAGGACCGAAGCAAACGATGATTCCGAACTGGTGGGTTACGCCAGCGAGAACACGCTCATGGAAGTTGTGTACGAAACCGAAGACGGCTGGGTCTGCGTGGCATATGACGGAATGGACGGTTTTGTCAAAGCCGAATACGTGGACCTTAAGTTCCACATAGACCATGGCGAGACCATGGAAGCAATTGCCGAAAGAAAGCGTAAGGAGCAGGAAGAAAAGAACAAGCTCAAGCGCCAGAACGAGGCTATCGAAGCGGACGAGGATACTTTAAGGCTTCTTGCTTCCCTCATCCACTGTGAGGCAAGAGGTGAGCCTTACGAAGGAATGCTTGCGGTGGGTGCGGTAGTCATGAACCGCGTAAGAAGTCCTGCTTATCCCGACACCGTTTACGATGTAATATTCGCATCCGGTCAGTTCTCACCCGCAATGTCCGGTTCCCTCCAGAGAACCTACGTTTACGGCGCCAACGCCATCTGCTGGGAAGCTGCCAAGGAAGCACTTAACGGATATTCAAACGTCGGAGACATGACTCACTTCAGACGTAAAGGAAACAAAGAAGGATACATAATCGGCAATCACGTATTTTACTAAAAATGAGGCGAAAAGCTTGACTTTTCGCCTTTTCCTTGACACATGGGACAATTAAGATTATAATACGAAAGTTGACGCACGGAGCATCCTGCGTCAGGGGTAAAATCAGGGGTTTATACGGAAGGACAGGAAAATGGAATCTAAGAAAAACATTCTCACTTACGAGGGTCTTACCCGTTACGAAGACGAACTTCAGGATTTAAAGGTTCGCAGACGTAAAGAGGTGGCTCAGAAAATAAAAGAGGCAAGAGAACTCGGAGACCTTTCGGAAAATGCCGAGTATGACGCAGCCAAAGATGAACAGAGAGACATCGAGGCACGTATCGAAGAACTCGAGAAAATCCTCAAGAACGCCGAAGTTGTTGTAGAAGACGAGGTTGACTCCAACAAGATCAGCGTAGGTTGCAAGGTCAAGCTTCTTGATGTTGAATTCAATGAAGAAATCGAATACAAGATCGTAGGCTCCAGCGAGGCCGATTCACTTGCGGGAAAGATTTCCAACGAATCTCCCGTGGGTAAGGCACTTATCGGAGCAAAGAAGGGAAGCACCGTTAAGGTGGAGACCGATTTGGGAGTTATCAAGTATAAGGTACTTGCAATCGAATCCAAATAATAATTCCGACTTTTTAACGGGAGAGCTTAATAGCTCTCCCTGTGTTTATTCATAAAAGACCGTTTACGGAGAATACCGCGCTAAGGAGAGAACATGGCTAACGAAAACAATAACGCAACGCCCGAACAGGACATTAACCAGCTTTTGAAGATCAGACGCGAAAAGCTCACCGCCCTTCAGGAGGCCGGAAGAGACCCCTTCAAGATCACGAAATACAACCAGACTCACCACACGGACGAGTGCGTAAAACTCTATGAAGAGCATGAAGCAAAGCTTCTTGCGGGACGTAGCATTCCCTCCGTGGAAGGCCTTGATGAGGCCGCAGCCCGTGAAGTCATCAACAACGATTACAATGAAAGAAGAGCCATAATGGACGCTTCGCCCATCAACGTATCCATTGCGGGACGTATGATGTTCAAGCGCGTTATGGGTAAGGCTTCTTTTTGCAACATACAGGACTTAAAGGGAAAGATCCAGGTTTACGTGGCAAAAGACGTGATCGGTGAAGAGCCCTATGCAGACTTTAAGAAGTCCGATATCGGCGATATTTACGGTATCACGGGCTTCCTTTTCAGGACCAAGACAGGGGAGGTTTCGATCCATGCGGATTCCCTCACCCTTCTTTCAAAGAGCTTACAGATTCTGCCCGAAAAGTTCCACGGACTTACGGACACCGATACCAGATATCGTCAGCGGTACGTTGACCTTATCATGAACGAAGAAAGCAAGGATACCTTTGTAAAGCGTTCGAAGATGATCAGTGCCATCCGCCGTTTCCTTGACGGACAGGGCTTTATGGAAGTTGAGACACCCATGCTTGTTTCCAATGCGGGCGGTGCCGCAGCACGTCCCTTCGAGACTCACTTCAATGCTCTGGATGAGGATTTAAGACTCCGCATTTCCCTTGAACTTTATTTAAAGAGACTTATTGTCGGCGGTCTTGAGAGAGTTTACGAGATCGGCCGTGTATT
>DBVS01000102.1:1912-12162 GCA_002308235.1 Lachnospiraceae bacterium UBA1258 | reverse complement strand
GCTACGATACCGTCAAGGATAAGACCCTTTACGACATCGTTACAATTAAGAGCGTCAAGGAGGCTTTCAACAAGCACCGGTACGCCGGGAACCCATACTCCGTATTCCGCGGGATCGGGTTCTTCGTTTGCATCCAGATACGCTCTTGCTGCCGCATAATCTTCAAGAGTTGCGGTTTCATAGGTAACTTCAAGGGTTTCTTCGTCTTCTACCGCATATTCAAAATCACCGGCAGGCTCAACACCGTTTTCTTCAACGTATGCATCAAAGCCGTCTGCGATAAGTGCATTTGAATTATATTCATCGGATACTTCAGCGTACTGAGCGGAACCGATTCCGAATAAGTGCCAGCCGTCTCCGAATACTCCGTCGTTGGCCCAGTCCGTTGCCCAGGTACCTACGGTTGTTACGGAAATAAAGTAAACGAGCCACATAACGGCTGCAAAAATAGGAAGTGCAAGAATTCTGTTGGTTACAATCTTATCAATCTTATCGGAAACCGAAAGCTTGCCTTTGGCTTTCTTTACAAGGCATGAAGAAATGATGGATGAAATATATTCATATCTTGCATTGGTGATAACGCTTTCAACGTCATCATCGAAAGCATCCTCGATCACCTTTGCTTCTGCTTCCGCATTTGTCTCGGCCATTGTAAGTTCGTCAAGCCTTGAGTCCTTTTCAAGAGCCTTGATGGCTACGAAACGCTTCTTGGATTCGGCCACGTCGGAAAGTTTAGACGAAACATTGCTGATGGCTGCTTCGATCTTTGCATCGTAATCTATGGTCTTGGGAAGAGCTTTTTTCTTCGCTGCATTGATGGTTTCCTTAACAGCTTCTTCGATCCCGTCACCCTTAAGCGCCGAGATTGATACGCACTTCACACCGAAGTGCTCGGAAAGCTTTTCAACCGAGATCTTGTCTCCGTTCTTGTCAACAACGTCGATCATGTTTACGGCAAGAACCATGGGTATTCCCAGTTCCGCAAGCTGTGTGCTTAAGTAAAGGTTTCTTTCGATATTGGTTCCGTCCACGATGTTAAGGATCGCATCGGGATTTTCTTTTACAAGGAAATTTCTGGAAACAACTTCTTCAAGAGTGTAAGGTGAAAGCGAATAGATACCGGGAAGGTCATCGATCTCGACTTCATCGTCGGAAGGATTGTACTGTTTCTTAAGTTTACCTTCTTTTTTCTCTACTGTTACGCCCGGCCAGTTTCCCACGAACTGGTTGGCGCCGGTAAGGGCATTGAAAAGTGTTGTCTTACCTGAGTTGGGGTTTCCCGCCAAAGCAATTCTAAGTTTCATTAACATATCTCCTTTCGGTTAGTCTTTTCTGTTCTGGGTTCTTTTAAACTAACCATTATCCAAAAAAATTATTCTACTTCAATTATTTCCGCATCGGCTTTTCTCAAAGAAAGCTCGTAGCCTCTGACGGTTACTTCAACGGGATCTCCGAGAGGAGCAACCTTTCGAACGTAAATCTCCACGCCCTTGGTGATCCCCATGTCCATGATCCTTCTCTTGACGGGGCCTTCACCGTTGATGCGCACAACCTTTACGGTCTCTTTGCACTTGGTCTCTCTAAGCGTCTTCATTCTTCCTATGTCTCCTTTCAAAGAACGTATCCTATATTCCTATGTGGCAAGCCATGTTTTTGTCTATTGCCACTCTGGATTCTTTAATGCTTACGATAATGTTTCCCGCAATCCGGGAGATCATCGTAACCTCACTTCCCTCAACAAATCCCAGACTCTCAAGGAACTTTCTGGTCTCCTCTTTTCCTCCGACCTTCTTGATGGTATTTGTCTCACCGGGTTTTAACATTGAAATAGGCATCATTAATACCTCCCTTCGTATGTTGCACACAAGAAACACAAATTGCGTACCTCTACATTTCGTTAGTCTATGCTAACTATAGTTAAATGTCAATAGTAAAAAATATATAAATTTTTCCTTTTGGAGCATCTTCCTTATTGCATATTTCAAATAAAGCCATTATACTTGAGTTATACAAGGCTAACTTTGGTTCGATTTTTGCTTTATTTTTGAACTTTTCGATACTTTTTATTCAAAGGAAGGCGTAATAAACATGAAAAGAAACGAATCTCAGGAAGATTATCTGGAGACAATACTTATCTTAAGCAAGAAGCTGCCCGTTGTAAGGAGCGTTGATATCGCAACGGAACTTGGATACAAAAAATCCAGTATCAGCGTGGCCATGAAAAACCTTAGGCTCAAAGAACTTATAACCGTAACGGAGGCGGGTTACATCTACCTTACGGACGCAGGAAAAAAGATCGCGACCAATGTCTATGACAGGCACACCACCATTTCCAAATGTCTGATGGCCCTCGGTGTTCCCGAGGCCACGGCTCTCGAAGATGCCTGCCGCGTAGAGCACGATCTGAGCCAGACCAGTTTCTCAGCCATCAAGAAGTTTGTTAAAGACGTTTTACCCACCGCCGATCTTTCAAAGGTCTCCGGTACCAAAGCAAAGTAAAAACAAGCCCGAAGGATTGTCCTTCGGGCTTATCTTTTCTTTATTTATTGTTTGATTGAGGCAGTTCCGTGCGTTTCGTGTTGGAATAAACGTAATTGTCCGACTGTCTCTCCACCACAAAGCTGTTTTCACGCTCATAGTCCGCGGCGGAATCGTTTTTGTGAACACTGGTAAGGGCGCTCTTTAAGCTGATGGCATGGATGAAACCCGCAAGAAGGCCCACGCCCAAAGCGATAAGCGCCATCTTGAGAAAATCCGGCGAGGTCGCTGCTTCTGTCACCGGAGCTTCCGCACATATTGCATTTACGATATACAGTATATTCATGGCTCCCTCCTACATCACATAAAAAAGTATCATCTGCACCGCAAAGGCGGCTACGGTGAATATTCCGGCAGTTCTGAAGAAGTATTTCCAGAAAAGCCCCTTATCCATGGGAAGATTTCCTACGAACTTGCCCGTCTGTCCATTCATGGCAAATACGTATTTGGAACCGTTCCAGGTGGTATTTAAAAGCCATACGGGGTACAAAGCATATTTTGCTTCCGCATTGTCAAGGCGGATGGTACTGGTTTCCACATCTACCGAATCATAGCCCTTTACGGTCCTTCTGAAGGCTCTTTCGGTGGCTCTTCTAATCCTTTCGTTGGCACGTCCTATGCTTGTTCCCGCATCCACATCATATTTATCCGCTACATACCCTGCAAGATATGCGGTATTGAAGTCCTTTGCTTCTTTAAAGTTAAAGGGTTCCAGGGATTCCATCAGAGTATCGTCGATCTTGGAGGAACCGTCCACAGGGACCTTGTCAAAGGCTATCTTACCTTCACGTACAACACAGAAATACTTTGTTTCTTCGTACTTGTATCTGTCGTCCTGCCAGGTGTGCCTTTCCGAAGCCTTGTATCTTATGTGAGCATCCACATCCGCATCAAAAAGCCAGAAGGGAACGTAAACTCCCTTAACTTCTTCAATATGGTGAGCATCCTTGAAGGCAGGGGGAAGAAGTTTCTTTCCCGACATGTGCTTCTTTAATCTCTCCGTAGCGGCTGCTTTGTCAAGTTTAAAGGGAATGACATAATCGGGTTTGAGCATTCCGGAGAACTGTCCCGAAACCACCACGGGATTGCCGCAGTAGGGGCAGGCAGTGGCCGCCATGTTCATATCTCCCACTATCTCGCCGCCGCAGGATTTGCAGACAAAACTCTGTATCTGTGAAGCCTCCGCCTCGGTCCACTCGGAACCGGGAGTCGTGTTCCATGTAAAATTATCGGTACCTTCGTTCTTAACTTCCTCATCGAAGGTCTTCAGATCGTCAAGTTCGAATTCGGTATCGCAAAAGGGGCATTTCAGCTTCTGAAGCCCCGAATCAAAGGCCACGGCACCGCCGCAGCACGGACATTTATATTCCTGTAAACCGGCCATATACTCTCCTTTTCCCATAAAAAGAATATAGGGAGGCGCCTAAACGCCTCCCTGAATGATTCAAAGATTACTGTCTGTCCTTGTCATCGAAAACATCGCCGCATTCAGGGCAGAACTTGGGAGGATTTGCAGGATCTTCGGGAGTCCAGCCGCACTTGTCACATCTGTAAAGGGGCTGTCCGGAAGGTCTCTTTGCTCCGCAGTTCATGCAGAAATTACCCTGGTTAACGGTTCCGCAGGAGCACTTCCAACCGGGAGTTCCGGCGGGTGAAGACTGTGCCTGCTGCTGTCCCATTGCGAAAAGGGTCTGAGCGTTGATTCCGCCTGCGTTCTGAGCCATTCCCATGCCCATGAAACCTGTCATGGCGCCTGCAGAGTTGCTTGCTGCGGCCTTCATAGCATCAGCCTGTGCACCTACAAGGGTAGCACCTGCCATTGAAGGATCCTTGAGCATAGCGGTGCGCTGTGCCTGCTTGATCATCTCGGCATCTTCCTCGGGAAGAGTTACGGAGCCCAGTGCAACACTTACAACCTTTAAGCCGCGAAGCTCGCCCCATTTAGCGGAAAGCGCTTCGTTCATGGCGTTTTCAAGTTCGGTATTGTGAGAAATGATCTGGTTGGGTCTGAGTTCCAGATCCGAAAGCTTTGCAAGAGCGGGCTGTAATGCGCTGATGAACTCGGTTCTTAAAGTGGTATCGAGTTCGCTTCTTACATACTCCCTTTCAACATTTCCGCAAACGTTGGTGTAGAAAAGAAGGGGATCCGCGATCTTATAAGAGAACACGCCCGAGCATCTTAAAGCAACGTCTACGTCAAGACCGATCTTGGAATCCACAACTCTGAAGGGAACGGGGTTGGGAGTTCCGAATTTGTTATCGATAAGTTCCTTGGTGTTAAAGTAATAAACTCTCTGATCCTTGCCGGTGTCGCCGCCGTAGGTAAATCTCTTACCTATGGTCTTAAAGGTGTTGATAATGCTTTCACCGAGCTTACCGCTGAAGATGCTGGGTTCGGAAGATGTATCATAGGTGAATTCACCGGGTTCGGCACAAACTTCAACCACCTTACCCTGTTCAACGATGATCATGCACTGTCCGTCAGCAACTGCGATTCCGGATCCGTTGGAAATGATATTGTCACTGCCTAACTTATTGGATGAACGTCCGCCGATGCGCTTAACGCCCTTTGTAACCATTACATCCTTGCCCATGGCTTCACAGTAAAAAAACTCTTTCCACTGATCCGCAAGAGTTCCGCCTACCGCGCCCAAAGCTGCCTGAATAAGTCCCATATTAAAATATCTCCTTTCGATGCACAGTGTTTGGACATCTATCCGACATCCGACATGCAATATTATTTTATAGGGAATTGTCGATTAATTCAATAGCGTTTTTATAATTATCACCGCAAAATAAACCCTGTTATTTTAATATTTGAATCCTTTCGGATTATTCATATTATTTATTGTATTTCTTGACAAAGGAA
Source organism: Lachnospiraceae bacterium UBA1258 (assembly GCA_002308235.1). Classification (GTDB taxonomy): domain Bacteria; phylum Bacillota; class Clostridia; order Lachnospirales; family Lachnospiraceae; genus UBA1258. Next base: position 6,755 of record DBVS01000102.1, on the reverse strand, counting down.
GCAAAGGTCTTCAACGGCACAGCTTCCGAGAAATACAGGCCCTCAGCCACTGAAAGGTCCAGTGAATCGATGATGTTTTTGTCTTCTTCGGTATCGACTCCCACAACAACAATCTTGGCTCCGACCCGTGTGAACGCATCCACGAAGGCCCGGGCCGTTCTGGTGCCCTCCGGATCCCCGGCTATGGCTTCTCTCAAAAACTTCATGTGCATGATCTCGCCGTCAAAGGGAATGGTAAGGATATTTCCCACCGTGGAAAGTCCCTGTCCGAAGTCTGCCTCTTCGATAAAGAAACCGTTATTACGAAGCTCCGTCAGTGTCTTCACCAGCAGTCCCGAATTTTCCAGCCCTCCGAGCCTCTTGATCACAAGATGCAGCTGAGTGGGCTTTAGTCCGTACTCTTCAAGGAGACTCTTAAGTTCCTCGAGAAGATTTGCATTGTTAAGGATATTGCCGCGATCGAGTTCCACCGAAATATAGCCGTCAAAGAGTTCAGAACCCTTGAATCTTTCAAGTGTCGCCGCAGCCTGGTGCCAAACCGTCCTGTTAAGCTCGCTCACCAGTCCGCTGTCCGTAAATATATCAAGGAATTCATTTTCTTCGAGTCTTCCGTAAACGGGGTGATCCCAGAAAGTACGAACCTTTGCGCCGACTACCTTTCCGGTCTTAAAGTTGATGTGAGGTCTCAGTTCTATACCGAATTCTTTATTTTTAAGGGCGTTCTTGGCGTCCGAAATAAGAGTCTGGCGTTTAACCTGCTCTTCCTTTAAATCCTTTGAAAACTCGACTACGGAGAAACCCTCGTTCTTTTTGCTGGCAACAAAGGCCGCAACAGCCAGTTCGTAATATTCCTCCAAAGAAAGGTTTTCGTTCATGACAACAAAACCGTGGCGCATATCAACGGATACACGGATATCGTCGCTTATTTCAACTTCCACGGAACTCATTTTCGAAACCAGACCGTCCACCTCGTCAAAGGGCAAAAGTGCGGAGAACTTGCTTTCTGCGGTACGTCCTACCACTAACGGGAACATGCTGGTACACTCAAGGAATTTGTGGGCGGCAGCCTTTAACACCATATCTCCCACTTTGGTGCCGTAGAGACGGTTAACATCCTTAAAATTGTTTAGACCGCTGATGAGCACCGCATAGCAGTTTTCGTTGCCGTGCTCCTCCAGAAAGGCTTCGGCTTTTTCAAAGAAACCGCTACGGTTGTATATGCCCGTAAGCACGTCGGTAGTGGCATTTCTGTGCTCTCTGTTGAAGGCCTTCTCTGTCTCCGTCACATCCTTGAAAATATAAGAAGTAAGCACATGTTTGCCCCGGCTGTCGTGTATCCTTTCGGAAGAAACGATATAGTTTCTGCCTCCCTTTGAAAAGGACGCGGTCTCATGCTCGGTTAAGTTAAATTTCTTTGCAAATGCGGATTCGTTTTGGGGAATCTTCTCGGAAAGGATGCTTTCCGCCCTGTCATCGCGGCTTAACAGACTTCCGTCACTGTCATAGAGGATAATGGGGTCAGGCACAAACTCCGAAAAATAGCTGTGAACCTGGTTTAAGACCACCACGGGCGAAAAAACGTACACCGCATAGTAGAAAACGATTCCCGCTATACCGAAGAAAATAACGGAATAATCGTAGTTTGCCTGCTTCCAGAAAACATAGATGGCATCGGGAACAGCCATGAAAGTGGTAAGCCCGATGACCATGATATACCTTAAGGCATAGCACCTTGCAGACCTTCTCATGCGAGAAATGAGCAGGAAAACTATCGTTGCATACTCCAATACGCACAAAGCAAAGTGGACCCAGAAGAAAAGCTTAGGCTCCACAGCCGCGACCTCGTTGTAGGCGGTCTTTCTGAATACTATGTCAAAAGCAAGCTCGTTTATGGGGCTTGTAAGGATAACCGCCGAATCTACCATCAGGATCGCCAGGGACACGTTCTTTGCGGTGGTATTTAAGGGTGTATTGCGAATATAGGCAAAGGAAAAACGGATCAGAAAATAGTAGGTCCAGAGAACGCCTATCTTTTGTATGCAGCAAAAAAATGCCGCGAGGTTTCTGTCCTTTACAAAATAGTTTGCGGCGTAGGCCCAGAAAACCAGAGCACAGGTAACGATTGCGTTTCCCAGCATGGTGCTCATGGTGGTTCCCTTTTGATAGGTCTTAATGGTCGAGAATGTGGAAAGCAGCGAAATTACGGCAAGTACCGTTAAAACTGCATATAACATCTATTTTTTCTCCCCTTCTTCTTTCTTAGGAGCCGGAGCCTTTTCGGAAAGCCCCACGGCATTGTCCACAGGTATGGAAAAAGCAATCCCCTGCCCGGCGGTGGAAAGCCCCGCGTCCTTATATACGGCGTGGAGCACGTTATCCTTTATGGAGGCGGGAACAAGCATCATCACCAGATCTTTTTCGGGCTGAATTGAAATTCCGAAAAACTTCTCCGCTTCTCTGTTGGCGGTGCCGCGCCCGTGAATGACCGTACCGCCGCTGACACCTTCTTTGCGGGCAGCGTCCATGACGGTGTCCGAGAATCCGGCGTTCACTATACACATTATCATTTCGTACTTTTTATTTGTGCCCATCGGTACCTCCCGCATTCATGAACGTGTTTCTTTGATTGCTCAAAAAACTGAAGATCGAAGACCCTATCACGCTGGTCATGGAGACGGTGTAGGCAATCCCCTTGCCGTCCTTGACCGATTTAAATTTATCCCCGATGGTCCTGAGTGCTTCTTTTTCACGGTCAGCCCGGATAACGCTTATGATTATCGCCTTGTCGTTCTCCGCAAGACCCGTATATCCCAGCATGCCCGGCTTTACCGTACCCTCGCCGAAACCCACGAACTGAAGGTTTGCGTCGAAGGATTGGATAAGATCGGTATAATATTCTGCTTTTTTACGATTGACAACCACCACAAGGATCATGAGACGGTTGACGGAGAGTTTTTCTTTTTTCGATTTGGTCTGCGCCATACTGCCCCCCTATTCTCCCGAATCAAAATAAATGATCTGCTCGTCGTCCGCATCGAGAATGCGGTTGATGATGGCGCGCTCCCGCATCCTGCGCGTAGCTATGGCAAAGAAACCGAGTATCTGGATCGTAATTAACGGCGTCATGGCAACCATGGCAACGATCCCGAAGGCATGAGTCAGGATCGATTCCGTTCCGAGGGCCACACTGCAGACTCCGATGGACAGAGGAAGTATGAACCCCGAAGTAAGGGGACCGCTGGCAACTCCGCCCGAGTCAAAGGCAATGGCCGTGTAAATACCCGGCACGAACAGCGATAACAATAAAGAAATAAAGTAACCCGGCACCAGATAATACAGCAGTGAAAAGCCGAAAATTATCCTTACCATGGACAAAGCAATGGATATTCCCACCCCAACGGAAAGAGCGATCAGCATGGATCTTTTGGAAACCGTGCCGCCGGTGATCTCCTCAACCTGGCGATTTAAAACGTGGACCGCGGGCTCTGCAAGTACCGTAACGAGTCCCAGTACGAAACCGATGGCAACCACTGCCCGGGTTCCCACATTTCCAAGTCCTACACCCAGTCTGTGTCCCACAGGCATGAATCCCGCATCCACAGCGGACAGGAACAGTACCAGACCTCCGAAGGTGTATACGATTCCCACGCCGATCCTTATGAGCATCTTTACGGGGAGCTTAAGGATCGCGAAGTTTACTGTCAGGAAAAATACGATTATAAGTCCGAGAGCCCTGATAACATCAAGGGCCTTCTGTCCCAGGATCTTTGCAAACTCTCCCGCCGACAAAGCAATGGCGTAAGCCTCTTCCGTATGCTCCGGCGAGCCTGAGTTTAAAAGCGACAAAAGCACGACGCTCAGCATCGGTCCTATGGAGCAAAGGGCAATAAGACCGAAGGAGTTTTCGTTTGCGTCGTGACCGCCTACGGAAAGTGCGATACCGACGCCCAGGGCCATGATAAAAGGCACGGTAACAGGTCCCGTGGTAACTCCCCCCGCATCAAAGGAAAGGGGAATAAAATCGGAGCGTCCGCTTTCAATTAGAACTGCGGTTCCGGCAAACATCAGCATATAAAAAAGCATGAGAAAAAGCGAAAGATTCTTCCTGAATACGATCTTAAGGATGGCTATCAAAAGAAAAAGACCGACGCCGAAGCCCACAACACCGATCAAAACGGCCTCGTTCACCACGTTTTTGACCAGTGACGCCAGGACGCTTAAATCCGGCTCCGCAACGGTTATGCAAAAGCCCATGAAAAAGCACACGATCAAAACAAGCTTTAAACTCCCGGTTTTGCTTAAACCGGAACCCATGTATTCGCCCATGGGAGTCATGGCTATATCGGCTCCGAGGTTAAAGAAAGTCATACCGGCCACCAGCAGGATTACGCACACCAAAAAAGCCGCAAGCTCTTTTCCCTCAAAATTTACGATAGGGGTAAAAGATACTCCCAGCACAATAAGAACCACCGGCATAACCGACAGTACCGACTCTTTGAGTTTCATCAAAAGTGCCTTTTTCATGCCTTTACCGATTATACCCGTATGGCGTTAACGGAATATAATCCGGGTTTCTTCCCATAGATTTTGCATAATTATACCACGAAAAGGGGAATTTTACTAAGAAAATATGCAGAGTAGCGAGAGGGGGATTCGGTCTCCGCTTCGCTCCGGTCGACGCAGAACTGAGGTCCCCCGGACCTCATGCGCCCCTCGAACTGCGGCAGACCCGCAGTTCGAATGCATTCGGTTCCATCTTGGGATCAAAAAACGGAGAGTCAAAAGACTCTCCGTTTTTTAATAGCGAGAGGGGGATTCGAACCCTCGACACTGCGGGTATGAA
>DBVS01000102.1:0-1819 GCA_002308235.1 Lachnospiraceae bacterium UBA1258 | reverse complement strand
GCTTGTAAGGCAGATGCTCTCCCAGCTGAGCTAAGACCCCATGAAGATTACATATGAATGGCTGCTATCGCAACCGACTAGGTTAGTATACAAAAAGCCCCTTTAGTTGTCAAGCATTTTTGTAAGCATCTATTCCCTTTTTTAATCTTGCCAGCCCATCTTCAACGACAGCCCTCGGACAAGCCAGATTTATCCGCAAAAATCCCTCGCCGCCGGGCCCGTAGGAACTGCCCTTTGAAATGTAAAGTCCCGTTTCTTTGCGAATAAAATCCGCAAGTCTGTCGGAATTTTCTGCGATTTTGCGAACATCAAGCCAGTAAAGATACGTAGCGTGTCCCATGACCGCAGTGGTTTCGGGAAGATTCTTAGCAATGAACTCATCCACGAGTTTTTTATTTCCGTAAATGTACTCCCGTAATTCCAGAAGCCAGGGTTCGCCCTTGGTAAAGGCCGCGATGGTTGCCTGCACGGCAAATGCATTGGGCTCCGCAACCTCATCGGTATTAAGGCCCCTCCATATCTTATGTCTTAAAAACTTATTGGGAACCGACACGGCCGCACTGTGAAGACCCGCCATATTAAAGCACTTGGTGGCGGAAATACAGGTGATGCTTATATCCCTGCAGGTATCCGAAACACTCGCAAAGGGCACATACTCAAAGCCCGGGTCCGTGATATCGCAGTGGATCTCGTCGGAAAGCACGGTAACGCCGTTCCTGTGGCAGAGCTCTCCCAGACGGGCAAGGGTTTCTCTGTCCCAGATGGTACCTGAGGGGTTCTGTGGATTACAAAGAAGCATAAGTGTGACCTGCGGGTCCGAAAGCTTCTTTTCAAGATTCTCAAAGTCCATCTCATAATGTCCGTCTTTGATAAGGAGCTTACTCTCCACGGGCACGCGACCGTTATTTAAGATGCAGTTATAGAAAATATTGTAGACCGGTGTCTGGATCAGGACCTTCTCAGCAGGCGTGGTGATCTTTCTTACCGTAGTTGAAATTGCGGGAATTACGCCTGTGGTAAAGATGAGCCAGTCAGGATCCATGGTGAATCCGTGATGCTCTTTCCACCAGTCAACGTATGCCCGGTTCCACTCATCGGGAACATAAGTATATCCAAAGATTCCGTGGGAAACGCGCTCTTCAAGGGCCTCTATGATCTCGGGCGCGGTCTTAAAATCCATGTCCGCAACCCACATGGGAAGCTCGTTTGCTTCAACATCCCATTTCTCGGAAAAAGTACCCCTTCTGTCTGTAACGGTATCAAAATCGTATTTTCCCATATTATCTCCGAATTCCCCGTATCCCCGGTCCACGAGATTCCTAACCGCGGTTACCTTTGTTATGTAAACTAGTCACTCTTTGCAGACGATCTTCGTCTTGGTTACGTCCACCTTGTCCTTTTCAAGGATCAACTCCCCGATGCTTTCGGCTGTTATGGTTCCCGAAGAAGGATTCAATACACTGTCGATCTTGCTTGTGATGTCAGCTTCCACGCTTGAATATTCAAAAGCAAGGGTGGTGTTGATGAGCTTACAGTTCTTCATCACCAGATTGTCGATGTAACACATGCCCTGAAGACTCTCAACGGTACAGTTTATGAGTGTTAAGTTCTTTGCGTTCCATCCCAGGTACTCGCCGCAGATATAGGAATCATAGATCGTCACGTTCTCCGAATTCCACATGGCATCCTTCGAAAGAAGCTTTGAATTGCGGACCTCCAGGTTCTTGGCGCCGTCAAAGCTGTAATTGCCGTAAAGACTGAGATTATCCACCTTCGCGTTCTCGATATTCATGGCGAAATAGTCACCCTTGGCAACGAC
>DBVS01000108.1:4155-4323 GCA_002308235.1 Lachnospiraceae bacterium UBA1258 | reverse complement strand
TTTGAGCCGTTGTTGTCAATCTCGATAGCGTTAAGAAGAGGGGGCAATTCATCGTGTCCGAATCTGATATCAAGAACGGGACCCGTAATCTGCACAACCTCACCAACGTGTTTGTCGCTCATATATTGTTACTCCTTCCATTTTTATGGACTTTGATCAAATTTACAT
>DBVS01000108.1:399-4073 GCA_002308235.1 Lachnospiraceae bacterium UBA1258 | reverse complement strand
CCGACGATCTCCGTGATCTCCTGAGTGATGCTTGCCTGACGGGCTCTGTTGTAGTGAAGATTCAGAGTCTCGATCATTTCCTCGGCATTGTTGGTAGCCGATTCCATGGCGGTTCTTCTTGCAGCCTGTTCACTGGCAAGAGAATCGCAGACGCTTCCGTAGATAAGTCCGGCAAGATATTCGGGAACGATGGCATCGAAAACCTCTGTACTGTCAGGCTCATATAAGATCAGGTTACGTATCGGCTCATTGTCCTCATCTTCGTAAAGATGCGAAAGCGGCAATACGGAAATCGAATGCGGAACCTGAGAAAGCATGGATACGAATTCGGTATAAACCAGTTTCAGGCTTCCGAAACCGTTCTCCTTAAACTCTTTGCATATAAGATTTGCCATCTCAAAGCAATCGGCAATGTTTATTCCCGCAATTTCCCCGAAATCCTCGGAAATAATTTCTTTCTTGCGGCGTTTGAAATATTCCACGGCCTTCTTTCCAATGGGAAGAACCGCATATTCCTTGTCCTTGGAATCCTTCTCAAGACACTTGAAAAGATTGCTGTTGTAACCGCCCGCAAGACCTCTGTCACCGGCGATCACCACGTAACAAACCTTCTCATTACTGTTCTCTTTGACATATACGGAAGAAAAATCCGTATTTCCCTTCGCAATCCCGCACAAAGTAGCATAAAGCTCTTTAAAATACGGGCGACAGGTTTCGGAACGCTCCTTTGCCCTGCGAAGTTTGGAGGATGCCACAAGTTCCATCGCCTTGGTAATCTGCATCGTGTTTTGAACACTTTTGATTCGCAGCTTTACAGCTTTTGTATTTGCAGCCACTTATATTCTCCTTAATATTTCTGTTTTCCCGAAGTCTTTACTTCGCGCTTAAGAACTGATCGATATAATCGGTTATTGCAGTCTTCATGGCTTCTTCCGTTGCTTCTTCAAGCTTACCGGTGTCACGGATATCCTGCATAGCCTTAAGGCCGTTTGCGTCTGTATCAAGGAATTCAAACAGTCCGGCTTCGAAGGCCTTTACATCTTCAACCTCGATCTTGGAAAGCAGGTTCTTTGTAACTGCGTAAATGATCGCAATCTGCTTTTCAACGGGTACGGGAGAGTTCTGGTTCTGCTTGAGAACTTCCACGATACGAGCACCCTGTGCAAGACGGGCCTTGGTATCCGCATCAAGATCGGAACCGAACTGAGCGAAACTCTGCAGCTCTCTGTACTGGGAGTAAATAAGCTTTAATGTACCGGCAACCTTCTTCATGGCCTTGATCTGAGCATTACCGCCTACACGGGAAACCGAGATACCGGGGTTTACCGCAGGCATTACGCCCGAGTGGAAAAGCTCTGTCTCAAGGAAGATCTGACCGTCGGTGATCGAAATAACGTTGGTAGGGATATATGCGGATACGTCGCCTGCCTGAGTTTCGATTATGGGAAGAGCGGTCAGTGAGCCGCCGCCGTGTTCTTTGTCCAGCTTGGCCGCACGCTCAAGAAGTCTTGAATGCAGATAGAATACGTCGCCGGGGTAAGCTTCACGTCCGGGGGGACGACGGATAAGCAAGGAGAGTGCACGGTATGCAACCGCATGCTTACTTAAATCGTCGTAGATAACAAGAACGTGCTTGCCCTTGTTCATGAAATATTCGCCCATTGCACATCCGGAATAAGGTGCGATGTACTGAAGAGGGCTCGCTTCGGAAGCGGTAGCCGCAACTACGATGGTGTAATCCATGGCTCCGTTCTTTGTAAGGTTTTCAACCAGGTTCGTAACAGTCGAACGTTTCTGTCCGATGGCAACGTAAATACAGATAACATCCTTGCCCTTCTGGTTGATGATGGTATCCGTTGCAATTGTAGTCTTACCGGTCTGACGGTCACCGATGATAAGTTCACGCTGGCCGCGTCCGATGGGAATCATGGAGTCGATAGCCTTGATTCCTGTCTGCAGAGGCTCAAATACGGACTGTCTTTCGCAGATACCGGGAGCCTTGCTTTCGATGGGACGGAATTCCTCCGTAACTATGGGACCCGCTCCGTCAATGGGCTGTCCGAGGGCGTTAACTACGCGGCCGATCATGGCATCGCCGACGGGAACGGAAACAACCTTACCCGTACGCTTAACCGTCTGACCTTCGCCGATGTTCTCGTCCGAACCGAACAACACAATCGATACACTGTTCTCTTCAAGGTTCTGCGCCATTCCGAAGCTTCCGTCTTCGAATTCAAGCAACTCACCCGCCATACAGTTTTTAAGTCCGCCGGCTCTTGCGATACCGTCGCCGACATTTAAGATCGTGCCGGTTTCATTCTGCTGAATGGCGTTTTCGTAGTACTTTATCTGGCTGCGGATGACCTTGGATATCTCTTCAGGTTTTAATTGCATAATTCATTCCGTCCTTATAATTTTATTTCGCAAAGTTTTCTGGATAAATCACTGAGACGACCGCTTACCGTACCGTCCAATTCAACCCCTTCCATCTCAACCTTGATGCCTGCGACAACCCCGGGGTCGACACGCTGTGTCAGGGAAATCTTCTTGCCGCTTGTCTTTTCAAGCTTCTGTATAAGGGCTGCTTTCTGTTCGTCATTTAAGGCAACCGCACTTGTTACGATCACTTCGGAAATACCGTTGTCGGCATTGTAACGACGCACAAATTCACCCAGACATCCCTCGTATTCACCAAGAATGCCTTTCTCACACAAAAGCTTTATAAAACTCACCAGATATCTCTCGGCGGAATCACCGAAAGCCTTCTCGATAAGGGAAAGACGCTCTTCTTTCTTGATGGAAGGCTCGCTCAAAAGTCTCAGATACTCCGGGTTTTCACGGAATATTTCTTTGATGGCAAGCATTTCTTCCTTTATGGCGTCGGTGAGTTTTTCTTCGACGGCCAGGTCGTAGAGACTGCCGCCGTATACTCTGGCGTACTCTGTCATGCTCCGTCTCCCACTTTGTTTATAAACTCATCAATAAGTTTCGCATGGTCCGTAGCGTTTACTTCGCGTTCAATAACCTTGCCCGCGATTTCCATTGCCATGCTTCCTATTTCGTCTTTGATCTCATTAACAGCCTTACGCTTCTCAAGCTCGATGTCGTTCTCGGCCTTCGCCTTCATCTGAACAACCTGCTCGCTTGCTTCACGGATCATGTCTTCGCTTTGCTTGGTAGCAGCCTTCTGAGCGGTAGCGATGATATCGCTTGCTTTGCTCTTGGCATCCGACATGCTCTTTTCGTACTCAAGCTTCATGGTCTCAGCTTCTTCTCTTGCTTTGACCGCTTCACCGATTTCTGCATCGGCTTTTGCTTTACGCTTCTCAAGAATCTCGCGAATCGGCTTAAACAAAAACTTCTTTATCAGCATTACCTGAATAAATAGGTTGCATATCTGCGCTATGAAGGTCCATGGAATCAGTGTTACCAAATCCTGTGTTTCGAGTATTGCGCTCAAACTTCATAACCTCCTGTGAGTTAAATAAAGAAACCGTTATCAGCCGAGGAATCCCATGAACATACGGGGTGCAACAAGAATAAGCAAAAGACCCGTAACGAAACCGTAAATACCGGTGGTCTCTGCGATCGCACAACCAAGGATCATGGTGGAAGTAACATCACCCTTACATTCGGGCTGACGTCCGATGGCTTCAAGAGCCTTAGCTACGGCG
>DBVS01000108.1:227-352 GCA_002308235.1 Lachnospiraceae bacterium UBA1258 | reverse complement strand
CCTGCACCGATTGCACAACCTGCAAGAGCAATACCTTTAGCGAGTATAGTAAAATCCATGTTTGTTTCCTCCTCTTTGGAAAAAAATTTGAATTATTCTTCAGCCGCATTGGCTATATACATTGT
>DBVS01000108.1:0-184 GCA_002308235.1 Lachnospiraceae bacterium UBA1258 | reverse complement strand
CCGGTGAACCAGTCGAAGTACACCGAAAGCACCGCCGGAAGTCCCACATCCAGGATCGGTACATGAGAAAGCACCACTCCCACGGCTCCGGGGATGAGTCCTAACAACTTGGAACTTGCAAAAGCAAGTGCCGCATAGATCAGACCGTTTATAACAATACCCGAAAGTATGTTACCGAAGTGAC
>DBVS01000056.1:732-12211 GCA_002308235.1 Lachnospiraceae bacterium UBA1258 | reverse complement strand
CGGTAAGACCGAATGCGCCGAGCTTTTCACCCTTTGCAAGGGGCTTTGCATACTTTTCTTTCTGTTCGGGAGTACCGAAGGTCATAATGGGATCGAGGCAGAGGGATGTGTGTGCGGAAATGATAACGCCTGTGGTTCCGCAAACCTTTGACATTTCTTCAACGCACATAACGTAGGTAAGTACGTCGCAGCCCTGTCCGCCGAATTCCTTTGCTACGGGGATTCCCAGGAATCCGTACTTAGCAAGTTTGTCAACGGTTTCTCTGGGAAATCTGTGGTTTTCGTCGATTTCCTGAGCAAGGGGCTTTACTTCTTTTTCGGCGAAATCTTTGAAAAGCTGTCTCGCCATTTCATGTTCTTTGCTTAAAGAAAAATCCATGATTTATTTCTCCTTTTGAGTATTTTATTACGTAATAATGCTGTCGCGCACCGATTTATTTGGCATCGACGGGTGTTTTGGTCTTGTCGGGATTGTAAACATAGAAGCCCTTGCCGGACTTAACGCCTAAGTTACCGCCGCGAACCATCTTACGGATAAGAGGGCATGCACGATACTTGGAATCGCCGGTTTCTTTGTAAAGAACATCCATGATTGCAAGGCAGATGTCAAGGCCGATGAAATCACCGAGTTCAAGGGGTCCCATGGGATGGTTTGCACCAAGCTTCATGGCATTGTCGATACCCTCAACATCGGAAACACCTTCCATCTTGATGAATGCTGCTTCGTTGATCATGGGGATAAGGATACGGTTTACAACAAAGCCTGCTGCTTCGTTAACCTGAACTGCGGTCTTGCCGATCTCAGCGGAGATCTTCTTGATGCAGTCAACGGTCTCAGCGGGAGTGTTAACACCGGCGATAACCTCAACGAGTTTCATGCGGTCTGCGGGATTGAAGAAGTGCATTCCCACAACGGGTCTGTTTACGCCGTTACCGATCTCGGTAATGGACAAAGAAGATGTGTTGGAAGCAAATACGCAGGACTCCTTGCAGATCTTGTCAAGTTCCTTGAAGGTGGTCTGCTTAACTTCCATGTTCTCGAATGCTGCTTCTACGATAAGATCGCAGTCTGCACAAAGATTTTCCTTAAGACCGGGAGTGATCTTTGCGGTGATGGCATCAACCTGCTCCTGAGTCATTTTTCCTTTTTCAACAAGTTTTGCATAGCCTTTGACGATCTTGTCCTTACCGCCTTCGGCCCACTCCTGCTTAATATCGCAAAGAGCTACTTCATAACCTTCGGTCTGAGCAAATGCCTTTGCAATGCCCTGGCCCATGGTACCGGCACCAATAACGCCTACTTTCATTTTTTCTTCCTCCTGTATAATTTTAATTTATTTACTTGTTTTCTTATCGTACGCTCGGGTGAAATCAAATAATTGCTTTGCAATTGCTTGATTTCCTTCCTCGCTACCTATTTTTGAACGGAACGACTTTAAGCTTCTTTTCTTTGTCCTTCTCAAGGAAGTTGCCCATGCCTGCCTTCTGATCTTCGGTCTCGAAGCAGTCTCCGAAAAGCTTCTCTTCGATCACGAGAGCTGCATCCATGTCTGTCTGAAGGCCGTCGTTGATGGCTTTCTTGCAGTTACGAACTGCGATGGGTGCGTTTGCAGCGATGGTCTGTGCCATCTTTTCAGCGGTAGCAAGAAGGTTTTCCTGAGCGGACTTAACTACGTTTCCGGCCTCATCAAGCTCTGCGGAAACAACCTGGTTTACAAGTCCGATTCTGAAGGCTTCGGGAGCCTTGATGTTTCTTGCGGTGTAGATAAGCTGCTTAGCCATGCCTGCGCCTACGAGACGAGCAAGTCTCTGGGTGCCGCCGAACCCGGGTGTGATTCCGAGGCCTACTTCGGGCTGGCCGAATACGGCATTGTCAGAGCAAAGTCTGATGTCGCAGCTCATGGAAATCTCACATCCGCCGCCAAGTGCAAAACCGTTAACGGCTGCGATTACGGGGATGGGGAAGGTCTCGATCATGCGGAACACGTCGTTACCCTTTTTGCCGAATGCCTCACCTTCCTTCTTGGAAAGTGTGCTCATTTCGCCGATGTCGGCGCCGGCAACAAATGACTTTTCTCCTGCTCCGGTAAGAACCAAAGCACGAACCTCTTCGAGATTAACACTCTTAAAGGTAGCCTCAAGGTCTTCAAGAACCTGAGAATTCAGCGCGTTGAGCGCTTCGGGACGGTTGATGGTGATGATACCTACAGCGCCCTTTTGTTCGTACAATACGAATCCCATGAATACTCCTCCTATGCATACCAATATCCGAGGCAGGAATTACCTCGGATATGGTATTGGTTTTCTTTATTTATCAGTCACGTTCAACTATTGTAGCGCAGCCCATTCCGCCGCCGATGCAAAGAGTTGCGAGACCCTTCTTGGCACCCTTTGCTTCCATTTCATGAAGAAGGGTTACAAGGATACGCGCACCCGATGCTCCTACGGGATGTCCGAGAGCGATGGCACCACCGTTGGGGTTAAGCTGCTTGTCAACATCGATACCCAGGTCCTTACCTACTGCTACGGACTGAGCTGCGAATGCTTCGTTTGCTTCGATGATATCGAAGTCTTCGATCTTGTATCCGGCCTTAGCCATTGCCTTTCTGGTAGCTGCTACGGGTCCGATACCCATGATGGTGGGATCTACACCTGCAAGAGCGCCTGCCACGAAAGTAGCCATGGGCTTAACGCCGAGTTCTTTTGCTTTTTCTTCCGACATAACAACGATTGCCGCAGCACCGTCGTTAATACCCGAAGCGTTACCTGCGGTAACGAATCCGTCGGGGTTCAAAGGACGAAGCTTGGCAAGTGCTTCGATGGTGGAACCCTGTCTGGGGCCTTCGTCGGTATCGAAGATAACGGTTTCTTTTTTCTTCTTAATTTCTACGGGAACGATTTCCTTCTTGAAGGAGCCGTTCTCGATGGCTGCACAAGCCTTAAGCTGGCTCTTTAATGCGAACTCATCAAGTTCTTCTCTTGTTAAGTTCCACTGTTTTGCGATGTTGTCTGCGGTTGTGATCATGTGGTAGTCATTGAATGCATCCCAAAGAGCATCCTTTACCATGGTATCAACGAGTCCGCCCTGGCTCTGTGAAGGCCACATCATTCTGTAGCCGTAACGGCCCTGGGGAAGAGCGAAGGGAGCCATTGACATGTTTTCCATACCGCCGGCTACAACCACATCGGCATCTCCTGCCATGATCATCTGAGCGGCCTGGTTAACGCAGTTAAGACCGGATCCGCAAACCACGTTACTGGTAACAGCGGGTACTTCGATGGGAAGACCGGCCTTGATGGATGCCTGACGGGCAACGTTCTGGCCCTGTCCTGCCTGAATTACACAACCCATGTATACATGTTCTACATCGGTAGGCTTGATACCTGCCCTGTTGATTGCTTCCTTAATAACGATAGCACCAAGCTCAGCTGCAGGAATTCCCGAAAGCGATCCGCCCATAGTGCCGATTGCAGTACGACAAGCGCCTGCCAAAACAATCTTCTTACTCATTACGTAATCTCCTTTTATTTTGTTGAAAGTGACTTGTTAAATTTTTATCACATTGCAGGACATATTTTATCATAAGACCGATGCGAATGCAATTGATTTATTAATGAATAAAACATAAAAACGACCCGTCGGTTGACGGGCCGTTTGTTTTCCGTTGACTTCACCTTCAAATGCATAAGGTGTTCCCGGAAACCCGGGAGCTACCCCATTTTAATTCTCGGGTTCAATAAGTCCGTAAGTATTTCCTTTACGCTTGTAAACCACAGCTACCTGCTCGCTCTCGGCATTGATGAACATAAAGAAACTGTGGCCGAGAAGCTCCATCTGTACGCAGGCATCTTCGGGATACATGGGCTTCATGTCGAACTTCTTGTTTCGGACGATCTTGATCTCCTCATCGTCCATGTAGTCGTTCTCCAGGAATTCCTTCTTAAAGGAGCCGCCTCCCTGATACCTGTCGGTAAGTTTGGTCTTGTACTTCTTTAACTGTCTTTCGATGATCTCTTCCACCAGATCGATGGAAACGTACATATCGTTGGAAACCTGCTCGGAACGGATTATATTGCCCTTGACGGGAATGGTGACTTCTATTTTCTGTCTTTCCTTTTCAACACTTAAAGTAACGTGCACCTCCGTATCAGGGGTAAAGTACTTCTCAAGCTTGCCAATCTTGTCTTCGACAGCCGATCTTAAGCCCTCCGTTACATTAATGTTTTTGCCTATGATGTTAAACTTCATATACATCACTCCTCTCAAATAAATATAGTGGTGTAGAGCTTGAGAGTATTATAGCATAAAAAACGAAAATTGAATATATTTTCTTTAAATTGTCTGAAAAATTTTTCTTAAGACTCTGCTTTCATTAATTCTTCCAAGAACGTGCGTTCGAAGATAAATAAAGAATAAGTGTCACTTTTAACACCAAAATCGGTGGAAAAAGTGGATAAGTCGGTTGAAAAGTATCTTTTCGGCATTATTTTGAAGTTTTTCAGGTGGAAAAAACATGAGTTATACACCGATGTCATTTTGAAAATTTACTCTTGCACACTTTTCTGTTTATGCATCTTGCGCAAAAAACGGCTTTTTGACGTTTTCGGTCAAGGGTATTTTACATAGAATGACGGAATCGGTCAATGAATTTTTTCCCATAAAAACAGCCGGATTTCTGTTAAAAACCCGGCTGTAAGCCTTACAGTTTTATTAAACTTTTAGAAAATTCTTCTTATCGCCAGAATCTTTGTATAGGAGGCATTGCCTATACAGATACCGTCTCTGGGGGTTGCGGCGTGGACAATCCTGTTATTTCCCATGTAAATTGCCACATGACCCGAGTAGAACAAAAGGTCTCCGGGCTGTGCTTCGTCCAGACTTGCTATTGCGTAGCCTGCGCTTCTTTGTCCGGTTCTGGGAAGTTTTACACCGAAATAAGCATATACGCTTTGAGTGAATCCGGAGCAGTCGCATCCGTCCGTAAGACTGGTTCCACCGTACACATAAGGATTACCGACAAACTGTACCGCATAATCCACAACCTGCTGGCCTAAGTTATCGCCGCTTGCTCCGTTTGCAACTGCCGCATCCTGTGCAGCCTTTGCAGCCGCCGCTTCCTGTTCCTGCTTTGCCCTGAGTGCGGCCTCGGCAGCTTCTTTTGCTTTGCGCCGTGCTTCCTCTTCGGCCTTGAGCCTTGCGCGTTCCTCCTCAATGGATTCGGCTTCCACGAACTCCGTGTGGATATCCACATAATCAAGCGAGATGTAACCTGTCTTATTATTATAAGAAACTTTGGCGAATCCGTCCTCTTCCGCCAGGACCTCCAGTTCGTCTCCCTTGGAAAAGCTTCCGAGAATCGCAGAATCCGTTGTGGGCTTTTGTCTGACTCTTAAGCTCGAAACATTGATGGTGGCGTATGTGATTTCCACATCCCTTGCAATCCTCAAAGCTTCAAGACCCGCCACACAGTATTCCGCTTTAACGTAACCTTCCACTGTTCCGCTTTTGATCTTGATCCAGCCGTCCGTTTCTTCTATGAAACGTCCCACCGAATTGTTATATAATTTTCCGAGTATTTCGCCGGACGTGTCGGGCTTGCTTCTTATATTAACGTAGCTTGAGACCTGTGCTATAACCAGATCCTCATAACCCCGGTTATCGATAACCTCGACAACCGGTGCGTTCTCCGCTGTCTGCAGCCCTGCGTAAACAGGAACTGAGTTTGCGCACAAAGCAAAAACTCCGACCAAAATCCCCCCGGCCAATGTTATTCGTCTCATTTACTTACCTGATATCTTCCCCTGCGCTGGATACTGCGTTGGCACCGTCAGCCACGGCAGTGATTATCTGTCTTAAGGGTTTCTTACGGATGTCACCCGCAACGTAGAGGCCTTTCTTGGAAGTACGGCAGTCTTCACCGGCCACCACGTATCCGCCCTGATCAAGCTCGACCAGATCCTTTACCAGGTCCGTGCCGGGTCTGATACCTACGGCAACAAAGGCGCCGGATACCTGAAGTTCGGATGTTTCTCCCGTCTTCTTGTTAAATACGGTGACGGATTCAAGTCCGTCGGTTCCGTTCATTGACTTAACTTCGCTGTCCCAGACAAACTCGACATTTTCGCACTTCTTTAAATCTTCCACCAAAGAATTTGCCGCACGAAGAGTGTCCCGTCTGTGGATAAGGTAAACCTTTCTGCAGCCTCTGGCAAGGTATATTGCATCCTCAACCGCCACGTCGGAGCCGCCGATCACGCAGACGTCCGCGTTCTTAAAGAAAGCGCCGTCGCAGGTCGCACAATAAGAAACTCCCATTCCGGCCAGTTCTTCTTCTCCGGGCACATTAAGATGCGCATGGGTGGCACCTGTGGCAACGATAACCGTCCTGGTTTCAAAATCGCCCTTATCGGTCTTAACGGTCCAGCCCGATGCGGTCTGCAGAAGTTCACGGACCATCACACTTTTCTTTTCAATGCCCGATGCATCCGCATGGGCAACAAACTTGTCACCGAGTTCCATTCCCGAGATTCCGGGTAATCCGAGATAATTATCTACTTCATAGGTAGAAAGAACCTGTCCGCCGGGTGCGTACGAACGGTCGATCAGACAGAANNATGGGTGTTCCTTCAATGATGAGTGCCGAAAGACCGGCACGCTTGGCGTATACAGCCGCCGAAAGACCTGCGGGACCGCCTCCCACAATAATGGTATCGTACAAAAGACTCCTCCATTTCTTCGCTTGCTTTTTAAGCCGCGAAATCACATAATGTTATTAGAAATTCCCCTTGAATAATCAAGTAACTACAGTATAATAAACGTCGCACTTTTTGTCAAAAAGCGCATATGAGGATAAACACATGAAAACTGCCCTTGTTACGGGTGCTTCCCGCGGGATCGGACGTGCCATCGCACAAAAGCTTGCCAAAGAAGGCTACGCGCTTCACCTTATCTGCGAAAAGAATATAGAAATGCTTTCTGAATTTGCAGAAAAACTAAAATCCGAAAACAAGGTTCCTGTAAGCGTTTACCGTGCCGATGTTTCGGATTTCGAAGCTCTTTCAAAGATCTTTGAAGGCCTTGATTCTCTCGACCTTCTGGTAAACAACGCAGGCATTTCCTATGTGGGACTCCTAAGCGAAATGAGCATTGAAGACTGGACCAGAATCTGTTCCGTCAACCTGAATTCAGTTTTCTACACATCTAAACTTGCCATCCCGCTTATGCTAAAAAAGCACGAGGGTAAGATAATCAACATTTCATCCGTATGGGGGAACGTGGGTGCTTCCATGGAGGTTGCCTACTCTGCCACCAAGGGCGGAGTAAACGGCTTTACGAAAGCCCTCGCAAAAGAACTTGCTCCGAGTAATATTTCGGTAAATGCCATCGCCTGCGGTTTTGTGGATACCGATATGAACAGAAATCTCAACTCCGAAGAACTGGAAGGGGTAAAAGAAGAAATCCCCGCCAATCGTTTTGCGACAGGCGAGGACATAGCTGATGCTCTTGCAGGTATTCTGCGGGCTCCGTCATATTTGACCGGACAAGTCATTACAGTAGACGGCGGATGGACATAACACCTGATATTCTAAAATTTTCTAAGTTCGTCAGACTCTCCGATGGTTGAATTATCAATCTTTTTGATGGTTGCGAAGTAACTGTAGTCCTTGCTGACGAAGATCTCCACCCGGTCTCCGACTTTGTGTCCGAGAAGGGCCTTTCCGAGAGGTGACTCGTTACTTACAAGTCCGTTTAAAGAATCTTCTCTTACGGTCGTAACGATCTTGTATTGTTCTTCGACGTCGTCTTCTTCCACATAAACCGTGATCGTTTTGTTGATGCCGACTTCATCGTCTTTTGAATCGTCGTCCAGTATCGTTGCGGTCCTTATCATTCTTTCAAGATATCTTATACGGCTCTCGTTCTTGTTCTTTTCTTTCTTTGCCGCATAATATTCAAAGTTCTCGCTTAAATCTCCCAGCGACCTGGCTTCTTTTACATGTTCCAGAAGTTCCTTACGAACAACGACTTTGCGATGTTCGATCTCGGCTTCCATATCTTCGATGTCTTTTCTTGTAAGTTCGTTATGCATACCGATCTTAATCCTCTTTTTTCGTATATGTTACATACGCATACGGTATCTCACCGTCAACCTCTTCGTCTACCGTTTTTTCGTACTTGCTCTCATCAAACTCCGGGAAAAACGTGTCTCCTTCGATAACCGCGTCAACTTCTGTTATAAAAAGCTTCTCGGCCAAAGGAAGTCCTTCTTTGTATATTCCCGCTCCGCCCGATAAATAGATATTCTCGTCGGGGCGGTTTTTCTTTGCATATTCGATCGCATCATTAAGCGTAGGCACCGTCACACAGTTCTCCGCTTCAAACTTTGCGGTCCTTGATACGACGATCGTAAAACGGTTCGGGAGCGGTCTTCCGATCTCCTCGTAGGACTTTCTTCCCATGATAACGACATTGCCGGTGGTAAGCTCCCTAAATCTTCTCTGCTCGCCCTTTATCCTCCAGGGAATGGCACCTTTGTTACCGATAACTCTGTTTTTGGTGTAAGCCACGATAAGTCCTATCATAACGACCTCTTTCTTTGTATGCGGACTATATATTTAAAGCCGCATTTCTTAACGTACAGTACAATATTCCGTCTTCTTCATAAGTTTCAAACACACCGGTAACGGTGATATAAGAACCGTTATCGGGATATTCGTCGGGATAGACACGTTCTTCTTTCAGTTCGAACTCAATGCCGCTGGAGCAGCATTTTGTCGCATCCTGTATTATACAGGCGTAGTAGTTTTTGCCTGTGTTCTCATCTGTATAAACATCAAATATTCCGTCCATCTTGACCGTCTTGCCTTCGTAAGAAGAAGGCTCGGTAACCATGTCGTAAACCACGGAATAAACCATAGTTGCACTCATTACCGTAAGATCGACGTCCACATCCGGATCGGGTTCTCCCGTCACCGAAACATCGTCTGTATCATCCGATGTTGTCTCTATTCCGAGAAATTGAGCCGCATCTTCAACAGTCGTGATATCGCTTTCCAAAGTAAGCTGATCGTCCAAAGACGTGCTTGCGGCGTTAAGAAGATCCTCAACGCTTTGTATACTGCTTGAAGTAACGGGTCTTGATGCTTTTTCGCCATTATCGCATGCGCAAAGACATACGATCAAAAGCGTAAAACAAAGAGCCCAACATAATTTTTTCTTCATCCTTTTGCACCTTTAAACAATCCTCCGATACAGCAGACAAAGAATGCCAAAACATCTACGGCAACAATCGTTGAACCTGTCGGAGTGCCGGCAAGCACCGAGATAAGCAATCCCGAAAAGGCGCAGACTACCGATAAAACGGCCGAAAAGATCGTAACCGATTTAAAACTCTTAAACAGTCTCATCGCCGAAAGCGCAGGAAATATCACCAGCGCGGAAATGAGAAGCGAACCTACCAGGTTCATTGCAAGTACTATTATAACGGCGATCACCACAGCTATGAGAAGGTTGTAGCCTTCCACNNACAAGGTTCATCGCAAGAACTATTATAACGGCGATCACTACGGCAATAAGAAGGTTGTAGCCTTTTACCGGCGTACCGGTCGCTTTGGCAAAATCTTCGTCAAAAGTAACGGAAAATATCTTATTGTAAAACAGTATAAATATTATAAGTACAACGATCGACAATACGATACAAAGAGTTACTTCCGACTTTGTAAGCGTAAGTATCGAAAGTGAGCCAAAAAGCGTTGAACATACATCTCCGGTCAGATTTGACGAAGTGGAAAAGATATTCATCAAAAGATAACCGAAAGCAAGCGCCCCCACCGAGATCATTGCGATCGCGGCGTCGCCTTTTACCTTTGTGTTCGCACCGGTACGTAAGAGCAATATCGCACTTACGATCGTAACGGGAAGCACTATTAATGTTTCGTTTGTAAAGTTGAGTACAGCAGCTATGGCCATGGCACCGAAAGCGACGTGCGAAAGACCGTCACCGATGAAAGAAAAACGCTTAAGCACCAGTGTTACGCCAAGAAGTGACGAACAAAGTGCTATCAGAATGCCTACAATGAAGGCGTATCTTACCATCGGATACTGCATGTACAAAGAAAGCTTATCCATCATCTGTTTATTCCTCCGACCGGTTAAGACTCCGAAAAGTTTCTGCCCAGTTCACTGTTTAAGTACTCTTCCTTGGTAGAAAATACGTTGTCATCGCCCATGTGAAGAATGTTTGTCGCATATTTGACGGCCGCCGCTATATCATGAGAAATCATGATAACGGTAACTCCGTCTTTGTTAAGATCCTGTATGGTATCGTACATTTCTTTTGTGGCTACGGGATCGAGACCTGCAACCGGCTCATCCAGAAGTATTATCTTCTCGGTGGCACACAAAGCTCTGGCAAGAAGAACACGCTGCTGCTGTCCTCCGGACAACTCTCTGTAGCAACGATGCTTCAAAGAAGAGATGCCGAGCCTTTCAAGCGTACTTAAGACGGTTTCTTTGTCCCTTTTTGAATAAAACAAAGACTTAGAAAAGCCTTTGCAAAGACCCGAGATGACTATCTCGTAAACCGATGCCGGAAAGTCCTTTTGTACAATGCTTTGCTGGGGAAGATATCCGATATCGGTGCTCTTTAATCCGTCACCGAATTCGATACTGCCTCCAAGTGGTTTTCTAAGTCCCAAAAGAGTCTTCATAAGTGTGCTCTTTCCCGAACCGTTCTCACCCACTATGCAAAGATAATCTCCCATATTCACTTCAAAGTTGAGATCTTTTGCAACTACTTTTGAATCGTAGCCAAGCGACAGATCCTTTACTTTAATAAGTGACATTTCATCCTCCGTAAAGTGACCGAAGTCTCCGGGGAGGCCCCGGAGACGGTCAACATGCTATCTTAATGCTTCTTTTAATACTTCAAGATTGTCTTCCATTATCTTAACATATGTAACGCCGTTTTTAACATCCTGCGACGTACAAGACTGCATGGAATCCATCGTTGCTATCTTCTGATCTTTATTTACGGTGCTTGAGATCACCGTGTCGGCTATCTTGTGATCTTTTCCTTCGATCGTAAGTACGGTATGAAGCGAAAGC
Source organism: Lachnospiraceae bacterium UBA1258 (assembly GCA_002308235.1). Taxonomy (GTDB): domain Bacteria; phylum Bacillota; class Clostridia; order Lachnospirales; family Lachnospiraceae; genus UBA1258. The sequence goes on along the minus strand of DBVS01000056.1, from coordinate 1,104 downwards.
TCATCGACTTTATTTGCAAGGAAGAGAACCGTCTCAAAGCTGGCCTCGGTCTCGGCGGAACATCCCACGAATGCCGCATAATAGTTTAAATCATAGTCGTCTGTAAGATATCTGAAGGGAAATCTGTCCGCGAATAAAACGGTGTCCTTTGAGCCTGCCGAAACGGCTTCTTTGTACTTTTCGTCAAGCACATTAAGCTTATCCGTGTACGAAGAAAGGTTGCTCTTATATACCGACGCGTTGGAAGCATCGATCTTTTCAAGACCTTCCTCGATGGCGGTGCAGAGTTTCGAAGCATTTCTTAAAGAAAGCCATACATGCTCGTCGTACTCGACTTCCTCTTCGCCTTCCTCTCCTTCTTCGCCTTCTTCC
>DBVS01000056.1:566-721 GCA_002308235.1 Lachnospiraceae bacterium UBA1258 | reverse complement strand
TCCTCGGCTTCCATACCTTCTACAACCTCTTCTTCCTTAACGCTGTCGCCAAGGACATCAAGAAGGTTTATGACCACCATATCGGGATTGACTGCCTCTTTTAATGCATCATCAACCCAGCCGTCGGACTCGCCGCCGACATAGATGAACATATC
>DBVS01000056.1:321-470 GCA_002308235.1 Lachnospiraceae bacterium UBA1258 | reverse complement strand
TTCATAACCCAGTCATATTCGGGAAAAACTGTCGCAACTATATTTAAAGATCCGCTTTCGGCGCGGTTTTTGCTTCCATCCTTGCCGCAAGCTGACAGACCGATCGCAGCAAACACCACTGCGATCATTATAACCAATATTTTTTTCAA
>DBVS01000056.1:0-124 GCA_002308235.1 Lachnospiraceae bacterium UBA1258 | reverse complement strand
ATGTTGTGAAGAACGTCCTTACATACGGCCATGGCCTCACATATGGGACAGTCTTCTTCGCAGTCACAGTCGTGATGCGCCTCCAAAGCTATAAAAGAAGTAAAAAAGATTACGACAAAAAGCA
>DBVS01000139.1:16252-16751 GCA_002308235.1 Lachnospiraceae bacterium UBA1258 | reverse complement strand
TTCGTACCGCCGACTCCGGTTACCTTACCCGTCGAATGGTCGATGTATCACAGGAACTCATCATCAGAGAGATGGACTGTGCCGAAGGCAAGGACGAGATCCCCGGAATGGATGTATATGCGTTCATGGACGGTAAGGAAACCATCGAAGGTTTGAGAGACCGTATCCAGGGCAGATTTACCTGTGAAGACATCTATGACGATAAGGGAGAACTCATCGTTAAGAAGAACCACATGATCACTCCCGCCCGTGCGGAAAGAATCCTTAAGCACGGTATTGATATAAACGGAAAGCCCGTATCGGATGAGGACGGAAACGTTCGTCCTACCGCAAAGATCAGAGTTCGTAACATTCTTTGCTGCCGTTCACACAACGGTATATGCGCTAAATGTTACGGTGCCAACATGGCAACCGGTGAAGCCGTTCAGGTCGGCGAAGCAGTCGGAATCATCGCTGCTCAGTCCATCGGTGAACCCGGTACACAGCTTACCATGAGAAC
>DBVS01000139.1:0-16219 GCA_002308235.1 Lachnospiraceae bacterium UBA1258 | reverse complement strand
CCCGTGTAGAAGAATTGTTCGAAGCACGTAAGCCCAAGGGACTTGCGATCATCGCTGAATTCGGCGGTGTGGCAAGCATCCGTGATACCAAGAAAAAGCGTGAAGTTGTTATCGACAATCCCGAGACCAAGGAAAGCAAGACTTACCTCATTCCTTACGGTTCACGTATCAAGATTGTTGACGGTCAGGAGATTGAAGCCGGTGACGAACTTACCGAAGGTAGCGTAAATCCTCACGATCTCCTTAAGATCAAAGGTATTCGTGCGGTTCAGGACTACATCCTTCGTGAGGTTCAGAGAGTTTACCGCTTACAGGGTGTTGATATCAACGACAAGCACATCGAAGTTATCGTACGTCAGATGTTAAAGAAGGTTCGTATCGAGGACAACGGTGACGCGGATTTCCTTCCCGGCGCCATGATCGACTACCTCGATTTCGAAGACATAAACGAACAGCTTACGGCAGAAGGCAAGCAGCCCGCTACCGGTACCAGAGTGATCCTCGGTATCACCAAGTCCGCTCTTGCTACCAGCTCCTTCCTTTCCGCAGCTTCCTTCCAGGAGACCACNNACCACCAAGGTTCTTACGGAAGCAGCGATCAAGGGTAAGATCGATCCCCTTATCGGTCTTAAGGAAAACGTTATTCTCGGTAAGCTTATTCCTGCAGGAACCGGCATGAAGCGTTACAGCGATGTACGCTTAAGCTCCGACGAGCGCTACGAGCAGATGCTTGAAGCCATGAAGGAAGCTCAGAGAGCCGCAAGAGAGCAGAGAGAAGCCGAAGACGAAGACAGAAAAGAGGAAATGAAGGAAATGATGGGCGCCGATGAGGTTGCTGTCGACGAAGAAGCCGTTACGGTAGAAGAATAATTCGAACCCAAGCGTTTCGAAAGAGTTAAAGATTTAAGGCGTGACGTTTGTCACGCCTTATTTTTTGAAGAGCCGAAAGGCCGGTTTGTGACCCGTAAAGGCTTTACAGGCACGATCAAAAGAGGATTTTTAAATGAAAAGAAAAAGTTTTGTTCAAAAATATCTGTTTTCCGATGCGCATCTTAAGTCAAAAGATTTTATAGCGCTTAATCTCGAAAAAACGAAGAGGACGATTCACTATATATTAAGGATCGTGGCTGTTATAGAGTTAAGCGTATTTATAATGGGCCTGTTTGCCTTTAACCTTAAGAACCCGAGAGCAAAGTATTATCTCGGTCTTTACGCGGTGCTCTTTTTCTTCTCTCTTGTGGGTGATATTCTTTTTGCATATGTTGAAAAACATAAAAGTTATTCCTCGGTGCTTGGCTATGCCAATTTTTATTACCTGCTGATAACAAGCTGGGGCGTTGCCATTTCCGCCATGGATATAACTCACAAAGGTTCTGCAATAGTTGCGGTTACCACCATTATGTCGGTTTCTTTTTTTCTGGTCTTAAATCCCATATTCCAGGCCGTTGTGGTGCTTGTGGATACGGCGGCGCTTGTGACAGTGACCACAATTTATGAGGGAGGCCCAAAAACATCTCTTTTCAACATTTTCATCTTCTGTGTTGTGACCATCACCATGATTTACAGGCATTTTCGCTTTTCCTACAACGCTTTCATTCTCGAAGCAAAGCTTACGAATCTTGCAAAGCGCGACGGCCTTACCGCAGTGTGCAACAGGAATGCTCTGAACGCAAGGATCGAGAGCGAAGACTTAAACGGTGTTAAATGCGTTGCTATCCTTGATATAGACGATTTTAAGAGTATTAACGATACAAAGGGGCATTTGGTGGGTGACGACGCTCTTTTGGTCATTACATCGCGTTTAAGAGAGAATTTCAGGGACAGAGAGCTTTTCAGATACGGAGGTGACGAGTTCCTGATCCTTTCCGACAGAGAACCCAAAGAAACCCTTGATAAGCTTAAAGACATAAACAAGAAACTTGCCAAGGTGGATATTGATGTTCCGTTGCACTTATCCGGCGGTATTTCTCCCCTTAAGCCCGGAATATCAATAAAAAGCACCATCGAAACAGCCGACGGTGCTTTGTACAATGTCAAACGTATTAAAAAGGGTAATTTCAAAATTGCCGAGTAAGCCTTATTTGAAGACCGGAAGTGAATCGTCATATTCGATCGCTTCCGTGGTCTCAAGGCTCCAGCTCGTAACCCTGTAGAAAGAATCTCCCGGTTTCTCGGGATAATTGATCTCAAGTTCGATTATCAGAGTCTGAAGATCTGTGGCGCGGACGGAGAAAGATTTCTTCTTCCCCACCTTCTCAAAAAATCCTGTTCTCGAAATACCTGTTTTATATAAATCCGAAAGAGTTTTGTCGAAGTTTGCAAGCAGATTCTCGGCGCTGTTGCAGGCCTCGTAATAGCCTGTGTTATTGGCTGCGACACGGCTTGTCAGCTTGTAATCGCTCATGGCGCTTGAAAGCGAGAGAATAGCGAAGCTTACAAGACACAGGATGATAAATATGAACAGTATCGAGGAAATTCCCACATTAAGCGAAAATTCTTTACGTTTCTTAGCCATTATTTTGCCACCTCCCTTTTGTGTTTCCTGAAGGTGAAGGAATAAAGTTCTTTGTCGGTCGCGGTGTTTTTAAAGCTGTAATCCATGTAGATAAAGCCTTCATCCGAACTGAACTTAAGGGTGTAAGCGTATTTCGTGAGATTGAAGGAGGAATCAAGGAGCTCTCGTATCTTTGATTCGTCCTCTCCGTACTCATAGAAGCATTCACCTGCGTTCTCGGCCCAAAGGATAGCCTGGTTAAGACCCTTGGTATCCTCGGCAACCTCGTGAGCCTTAACAAAAACCCTGAGGCACACCGCACTTGTCAGCGCGAAGAAAAATATGACAATTATGAGTTCCATCAGGAACAAAGCAGATTTGGATTTTTTCATTGCAGGTCCTCAGTCGGCATTTAAATGAACAAACAGTGTTTCTTTTTCGGAATTAGGAATCGTGATGTCAAAGCGGAAAAGAGTATCGGAAACTTCGGTTGCCTTAAATTCCTTAAGAGCCAGGATGTCGGTCCCCAGAGACGGGTCGAATTCCTGACCGTAGCGCGTGAACATTTCCTTTAATTTCCCGTCGTAGTGGTAAAGGTAGGTGCAGTAGGTTATATTGTCGATCTCTTCCAGAATGAGAATGGAATCGAGTCCCTCATATTTTCCCAGCTTCACGCTGCCGGTCTTATCACTTTGGTGCAGTTTGTTGATCACATAGGAAAAAGAAGTCCTTCCGTCGTAGTTATCCGTCATGGAGTCTACGATGTTTTGGTAAACGCTTGCGCCGGTCCCCGTGAGCATCACAACGGATATCGCGAAGACGCAGAAGAGGGTTATAACAAACAATATGTCTACTGTGTGGTTTTTGGCTTGTTTAAACACTTATTTATCCCTTCTAAGAATCGTCACATCGGGGTACATGTTGGAAGCGATGGGACGGTAATCAACAAAGAAAACGGTGTCATCATAGGTAAGTCCGTAGTGCTCCGTAAGATACGAAAGACTGGGAGGATAGGTGCCTTCGACACAGTAGCAGCTTACGATACTGCGCTGAAGGGCGTCTCTTAGGGACTGCTCCTGCCTGTCCACCGTATCCGAGGAGATGTTTCCCACGGAATATATGAAGAAAATGACTATCGCAATAAAGAGGATCATCGAAAGCCTGAAGCCCGTGAACATATTCTTTATCCGCGATTCGGGGTTGAATTTGTACATAATGGCCTCCTTAGCCGATTGTGGACATGATTCCCATCAAAGGAAGGATTACGGAAAGAAGAATGAGTCCTACGATCACGGAAAGGATAATGACCAGAGTCGGTTCGATAACCGAGATAATCTCGCTGATCTTCTTTTCGCTCTTTCTTTCGTACTCGTCCGCAATCTTGCGCATTACGGTCTCAATCTCACCGGATTTGAAGCCAACCGCAACCATGCGGGTATTTACGTTTGAAAAGATTTCTGCGGTCTTGATGGCTTCCGCAAACCCGTCACCGTCGAGGATGGCATTGCGGCATACTTCGATCTTTTTGTTAAGCTTTTCGTTTTCAACAAGTTTTCCCACAAGATCCAGACTTTCGAAGGTATCAAGACCTGCGGAAAAAGCAATTGCGATACCGCTGGCAAATCTGCCGGCTGCAATGGTATCAAAGAATTTCTTGGTGATGGGGAGACTCATGAAAAGCTTTCTTGATAAGTCCCGGCCCGCCTGGGATTTGGAGAAGAAGATAAAGGCGGCGACGATCACCACGAGAATCGCTATGAATACCACAGAGTAGGAATTGAGAGTATTGCCGAAGTGCATAAGCCCTGCGGCAAAGCCCGTCATTTCAGCACCCAACTGCTTAAATACCTGATTGAAAATGGGGAGAACTTTGGTAATGAGTATGATGATGACCAGAAGCATCATTCCTATCATGATAAGGGGATAGGTAACGGCGCTTCTGATGTTTTCGGAAATCTGGGTCTCTCTGTCATAGTATTCGGCGAGAGAATTCATTACTTCGTCGATGGAACCCGCTTCTTCACCAAGCTTCAAGGTGTTTAAAACGTATTCGGGGAATACGCCCACCCGGGTAAGGCTTTCCGCAAAGGAATTGCCCTCGGTGATTTGATCGATTATGGCCTGAAGGAGTGCCTTGCTTTTGGCATCCTGAGTGTCCGACAAAAGAATCCTCAGTCCCTCAATGGGAGTGATGCCGGCCTTTAACATTACCGCAACCTGGGAACAGAAAGAAGCCAGTTCTTCGTTAGTCAGTTTTCTTTGATTTTTCATATTCTCCCTCTCAATCAGTATATGTATTTTGTAGCGTAGTTGCTTCCGTCGCCGATATAGGATTTAAGCTGCTTTTCGTTGGTGCTCGCTCCGAAGGTGGGGTCCACCAGTTCCCATTCTTTGCCGTTAAACTGAATGATACCGTTAAGCCAGCCCACATCCGTGATATAGATGCTTATCCATGCGTGATAAACTTCACCTGCGTAACCCACCTCAAGTCTGGTGGGGATCCGCTGACTCCTGAGCATGGAAGTCATTACCGCCGAGTAGTCGAGGCAGATACCGGTGCCGCTTAAGAGGATCTCGTCAACGTTGGTAAGATATCCGCTCTTTACGGTGTCGGCTTTCTGATAGTCGTAGGTGATGTGTTTTATGATGTAGTTGTAGACTCCGTTGACGACCTCCAGGTCATCCTTGCAGGATGAAGCAATGTTGGCCGCAAGGGTAACAACCTTGCATTTTCCGTTATAGTCCACATATTGATTGGGATGGAGATAGGGCCCGAACTGCGACACATCGGGGCAGGATATGGTTCCTTTGTAAGCGACCGAATATCTGGTTCCTTCGATGTTTTCGCAAACGGAGACTTCGTAGTTGCCGCTGCCCGCGGAAAGGGGAAATGCGGCCCATCCGTTGACGATGTTGTATGTGTAGGTCACGGCATCGGGACCGGTAATCTGAAGTTTGACCTTGTGATTGGAGCCAAGGTAATTGACCATGATATAGCCGTCGGCGGCATTGGAATAGTCGATGGTGGCATACTCGTTACCTGCGGTCTGAGTGCCGGGAGCCTCGGGCGTCAGACAAACGGGTGTGTTGTCTCTTTCCGTGGTGCTTGCCAGAAGAGTGTCGTAGCCTACGGAAGGAGCCGCAGCCTGGGAAGACCCGGGAGAAGACTGGGTCTTTACGGACGCGGAAGAGCCTCCGGGCGACGTATCCAGCGAAATGGGCGGATTGGGAGCCTGGCATGCGGACAAAGCAAACACGGTCAGAAAAATCGGAAATAATCTAACAGTCTTTTTCATTCGGAAAAATTACCCATCCTTTCAGTGCTGTCGTCCCGCGCGGGACGAGTGTAACAGCAAATGAAGACAACGTCCGTTGATGTCGTAGATGTAAATGTTGTGTTCACCCTGTTCAAGGGAGAATACAAGAGTGTTGTCACTTGAATCATAACTTACAGGTGCCGATTCGTTACCTTCGGCATCCACAATATATGTTTCCGATACGTCAATCATGGCACCGTCAAGGGTGATGGAGAAAAGCCCGTTTGACATGGTGTGGGAAACTATCGAAAGTTCGCGTCCCTTAGAAGGCTCAACCGACATGAACACGCTTCCCTTCGGCATAAACAAAGGACAAAGAAGGATAGCGACGAAAAGGAAGGCCGTTACAAACAGGTAGATATTGTCGGAAACCAGATTGAGGCGGCTTCTCTTGACTATATTTTCAAAGGATACCGTGTTGGGTTCGACGTGACTCTCGGCAAATACACCTTGGAGGATGCGGTCTGCCGAATTTAAATCAATATTGTATTTTTCTTTTTTCTTGAATTTAAAAAACATAGACCTCACCTCCTTTATGCCTTCATTTTGTGACGGAGATGATCGATAGCTGAATTCAGCTGTCTCTTCACCGTGCTCTTGCTAAGGCCGGTCGCGTTCACGATATCGTCAATCTTCATGTTGTTGTAGAAACGGAGAGTGATGATTTCCCGTTCACCCTGGGGAAGATTGTCGACCGCGACTCTGAGTCGTTCGGATTCCGCTTTCGCCACTGCTTCGTCCTCCGGGGAGGCGTCGCTTGACTTAAGATCGAGGATCTCTTCCATCATGTCCGTGCTGACTTCACCGTAGCCCTGATTATGGGATTTGGTCATGTCGTAGCACACATGGAATGCGATGCGGTTGATCCAGGCTATAAAGAGCGAGGGGTCATTAAGTTTATGCAGATTTTTAAGAGCCGATATATAGATTTCCTGAACGGCGTCCTGAGCCAGGAAGTCGTTCTTCAGATAGTGCCTTGAATAGTTGTAAACTTTGGTGTACGTAAGGCTGTACAGTTCCGCAAAGGCGTTACTGTCTCCCTCCCTGGCACGCATGACGTATTCGGCTAAGTGATTGTACGATAAATCCATCATATGTGTCAGTTAAATTTTGAATATACCTTTGATACAAGTTCGGAGAAGGTTTCGGTGGGTTCTTTGTCGAAAAGTGAGTATTCGGAGCGAATCTCGATGGGGGAACTTTCGTTTCCTCTGTTGTACTCCGCAAGGCTTCTTTGCAGAAGATCGAAGTAGGTGCGAAGTCTGGATTCGTCACAGCCTTCGATTACGGTGATAAACTCGTTACCGCCGTTACGTCCGACGAAGCCGTAGTCCTTTGCGGTGTTTTCAAACAGTCTCGAGAAATCTCTGATCACCCGGTCGCCGAAGGCCTTGCCGTTTATGCGGTTGATGTCACGGATGTTGGTGATCTTTGTTACAACACAGCCGATCCCGTGCATGGATTCGACAGTTTTGTAATTTTCAAAAAGAAGGGAACAGCTTGTCCTGTTGGGAATTCCGGTCTTTGCATCAAGATATGCAAGATTTTCAAGCTCATGGGACTGTATTTTCAATTCGCGGAGTTTGTAGAAATCGTAAATAAGAAAACCCAAGGAGACCAGAACCGTTATATACATGATGGAACACAGCCTGAAAAGGCTTCTGTCTACAAAAATACTGGAACTAATGGTTTTGTTTGCCAGAAGAATGACAAGAAAAATAATTTCAAGGACCACAAACAGCGACAGTTCCACAACTTTCAGCACCTTGAAATTGTGAATATTCTTTTTCATAGGACCTCCGAGGGTGAATTTCGAGAAAATTATTAATACACTGTTTCTTTTTACCGATATATTATATAACAGAGATGTTAAAAAAAGAAGAGAAATCTTTCAATAATGGATAATAATAAACAATTTGCTTGCAGAGAGGAGACAAGGCATGAAAAAGAATGTGAAACTCAACAGAAACATAATTAAAGCGCTTGCATTGGGAATAAGTGCGACAATGATCTCACAGCCCATTGCGGCTTATGCAAATGACAACGGCGATGATGACGACTCCTCGAAATCCTCCGGTGTGGACATAAGTGAAAGCATTGAGAAGGCTGACATAGCTGATGTTAAGACAGAGGCCGGAAAAGTCGATGCCATGGTGGAAGCAGCCGTTGAAAAGGTTGAAGAAGTGATCACAACGGTTGAAGGTACCGCTGCGGACGCCGACAAGCTTTTAAACACCGAAACTGCCGACAAGGCCGTGCAGGACGTAAGAGATGCTCTTAAGCTTTCGGAAGGTGCGGACACCACCGAAACCCACGATGCCATCGACGCTGAATTCGGTGTCATTGCAAGTGACCTGACAGCTATGAGCAAGTACGAAACTGCGGCATTTGCAGGTGTCGGAGCCATGGAAAGAGTTGCCAGAGACGCCAATGCCATCGTGGATGAAGCGCAGGATCTTGAGACCGAAACGAATAAAGCGGTGGATGCAGCCGAAAACGCCGTTGCAGGCGCCGATGAGAAACTTACGCAGGCAGAGAGCGATGTTACCGCCGCAGACGAACTTAAGGAAGCCGAGGATGTCAAGGAAAATCTTGAAGGAGACGTTACCGAAAGCATTGCCGGTGCGGGCGCTGAGATCACCAAAGCTGAGGCTGCTCTTTCGGATGCCAGGGATCGTTTCGAAGATCTTCAGTTTGAATATGACAAGAAGGTTGCAAACCACGCTGAGCTTTTAAGCGAAGTGGAAGCGGCCGAAAAAGAATATAACGATCTTAAGGAAGAGTCTTCCAGACAGGCCAAGGAAGCCGGCGAAAAGCTGGGCATTCTTGCGGACAGTGCGGAAACACTTGCCGAAGAAGCCAAGAAAGCTCTCGAAGACTGCGACCGCTATGCCCGTATCGCAGAGATCGAAAAGAAGATTGAAGAGACCGGTAAGGGACAGAGAACCTGGAACGATTACAGGGAACTTTTTGCGGCCATAGTCGAAGACTATTACATTCCCGAAATCGAAAACGGAACCGTTGTAAAGATCACGCCCCATAACAACTATACCGGCACCTATACCTATGCCGACGGCTCTGTGGATTCCATGGGTAACGCCCTCAACTACTATGAGGTTGAATATACTTACAAGGATGCCGACGGAAACGAGCAGACCGGCGTTAAGCTTTTAAACTACAAGCTGGCTGACAACAAGTCCGACAGTTCTTCCCTTCGAAACGGCGGTCTTATTATATATGAAAAGACTGCGAAGGACACCGTATACAAGACCCAGAAGCAGGCCATCGAACTTACCGAAGAAGAATTTGCTGCGGCAAATGCAGGCGAGTTCGTGGAAAAGAAGCTTACCGACAACACCATCAACGTGCTTTATAAGGACGAATCCGGTGTCATCAGCGGATATGACAAAGCAAACGGAAAGCAGGTCTTCACCGAAAAATCCTTTAAGAATGAAGGCGCAACCGAGGATGAGATCGCAGCTGCTGTTGAAAGAGACGGAAGCTTCGAAGTCATCGCCAGAGACGATTCCGAAGAAGTGGTTTCTTATTCCTTTGAAGACGGCAAGCTTTTAAAGACCGTTACCGCAAATGTTGTTACCACGATCTATTCGGGTGCATCCTTGGACGGCACCGGCGAAACTGCGGAAACACCCGCAGCCCGCGTTACCGCTACCAGAAGTGTAAGAAACATGGTCCTTTCCGTTCTTTCCCTTAATAAGAGAGGCACGGTTACCACGGTTTATACCAACGACAACTATTTCTCCGGAAACATTGCCTTTGCGGAATATGAAAACAACCGCGCTACCGGAGAAGAAGGCTACACATATTTCTCGAAGGATACGAACAACAAGGTTACCTATACAAATGTAGGACTTGACGACGAGATCAAGGAGCGCACCGAAGCCTTCAGAGAAAAGGTTGCAAACACCGAAAAGGCCGACGAGTTCAAGGAACTTATCGAAAAGGCCGAGGAGTCCGGACGTGCCGTGAGCATCGCCGAGGCGGAAGTAAATGACCTTAAGGGTCAGATAGACAAGCTTTCCATCGACGTTAAGGACAATCTTACCGTTATCAACGAGCTTAAGTGCAATCTCTCCGCAGCGGAAGGGAAGCTTGAAAAAGTTAAATCTGACAAAGAAAATCTCGACAAGCGTTTACAGGAAGCCATCGAAACGAGCGAGGAAAAGATCGTAGCCTACACTCCCGCACCTGTTGTTGAAAGCGCAGGCGAAGATAGAAATGAGGCTCCTGCGGCTGTAATCACAGAAGCAAGTGTTCCGAGGGCTCAGGCACCCGCGCCCGCACCGGAAGTCCGTGAAGACGAGAATACCGGTGATACGACAGCGGTGGAAGAAACCGAAAACGCAGAATCCGAAGGCGAATCGGGAAGCGAAGTAACCGGCACTGAAGAGAACGGTACCGGAGGATCGTCGGAAGAAACAGGCGGAGCAGTATCCGAAGAAAAGATCGCGGACGAAGCAACGGCCCGCGCTTCGGGACCTGCAGTCGAAAGTACTTCGGTGGAAGAGGAAGAAACCGCTCTTGCCGACACCGTGAAGGAAGCAAATATACCCTGGTGGTGGATGTTCCTTATGGTTGTTTTGGGAACTACGGGAACCAGACTTTACGAGAAGCATCTCGAAAAGAAAAAAGCAAAAGAAACGATCGAAAAATAGTAAAATATTTTTGGACCTTTTTTGAAAATACCTCCGTCTTTACTTATGGATGAATAAGACGGAGGTTTTTTTGTGAAGAACTTATTAACGATTTTCATGAGCGTTGTCTCGGGAGCAAAACTGATCGGGCTTGTAAACGCGGTGCTTGAGCAGTCTTACGATCTGATCGTTATAGACGAAAGCGATACGCCCCTTGCTTCCGGACCGGTCAATACAAATTATTACATTCTTGCCGTATGTTCGGTTGCTCTCGCAGCTTTTCTTGCTTTCTTTGTCCTCTGGCTTACCAGAAGGAACGGACTTAAGAAGCGGCTGCTTGAACTCAGAAGGCGCGCCGGCAATGAAGATGTTACCGTTCCTTTCTCAATCAGAGAGCTTAAGGATGCGGTTGCGGAGGCAGAAGCAAATCTGTCCGCCGAATTGCTTTAACTCAGGAAATAATTGAAACAGATATTTCAAATATAATAGTTAATGGGAAAGGGAACAAAATGGAAGAACGCAGACGAATAGACCGTGTTGCATACGGTGCTGACAGTGTTATCGTGGTATGCGAGGATTTACAGAAGATTTACGGAAGGGTTAAGAACTTAAGCCCCTTGGGTATGGCGGTAACGGTTAAAGCCGATACACCTTCGATCCTCGGAAAAGACATCATCATCGTGGCAGACACTTTGATCATGTACGCAGACGTCGTAAGAGAAGACGAATGTGATGACGGAACCAGAACGGTTGCTTTAAGCGCTCGCAAGTTTACCGGCGACGTATTACAGTATTTATTCGAGCATATAGCCCTGGATGAAGAAGAAAAATAATTAATTGTTAATTTTTTGAACCTTTTTGAAAAGTACATAAGTCTTTACTTATGAAAGCAACAAACAGAACATAATTGTTTTAACAAACGTATAAAATATCAGGGAGAAAAAAGATGAAGAAAAACATCAAGCTTAACAAGCAGATTATTAAAGCAATCACACTCGGCATCAGCGCCAGCATGGTTCTTCAGCCCATGACCGCTTTTGCGGGAACCGTAGACGGTGAAACCAATGAAGATCCCAACCGCCTTGTAAAGGTTGACGAGACCAAGGCTCCTACCGCCATCGATAACGCACAGGCCAACGCTGAAGCAGCAGAGACCCAGGTCGGCAATGCAATCGAGTCCGCTGAAACCGTTGTAACGAATTCTCAGGGCATTAACGAAGCTGTTACCGCTGCAGGCGAGCAGGTTACTACAGATATTAACAGAAGCGAAGAGACTGAAGTTCCCGAAGCTATCGAAGAGATCAGAAACGTTGAGACCGCTCTTACCAATATGGAACTTGCAGAGCAGTCCGCAATCAGCAACATCACCAATCCCGCTAACGAAGAAGTAGGCAAGGCCGATCAGGCTCTTTCCGATGCAGCGGATATCGTTGATAAAGCTAACAAGATCGCAGACGTTCCCGCAACTGTTGAGCCCGCAGACAGAGTTGTTGTTGTTGAGGATGCAGACCTTCTTGACATAAGACCTATCGCAGATGCAGTAGTTGAGGAGAAGCAGGACGGACTCAATGCACTCCTTACAGATGCAGAGAACACCATGACCGCGGCTGAAAAATACATTCCCGAGGCAGATACTCTTGCTGAAGCTGCAGATGCTTACAATGATACAAAAGGCAAGGTTGAGAAAGCAGACGGTGCAGTTAATGCAGCAGATCAGGCAATTACCAAGCTTGCTTCCGACCTTGAGACCGCAAGAACAAACTTCAATAACGCAAAACAGGCGATTGCAGAAAAGAACGCTGAACTTGAAACCGCTGAAGCAGACTTTAACACTCTTAAGAGCGGTGCGCTTCAGGATGCTCAGGACGCAGCTTCCAACCTCGGAGTTGTAGGAGACGATCTTGATGCCCTTAAGTCCGCAGTTGACAATGCCAGAGCAGAATATGTTAAGGCCGGCTACGGATATATCGCAGAGTATGAAGCCAGAATCAAAGAAGAACTTGCTAAGCCTAATGGAAAGGTTGCTTGGAGAGGCGGCAAAAATACACTTTGCTATGCAAACTACTTTAATGCAATTGCAGAGTTCTATCTTGGCAATGAATTCGGTGATTTCAAGAGCATTAAGTGGGTAAGAGAAGATGGCAAATATATTGATGCTGAGGGCAATGAAAGCACACTTTCCGATGTTCTTAATACCGCAGAGGTTACTTATACTACTGTAAATGAAGACGGCCAGAAAGTTGAAGTCGTTAAATACTTAGACTATAAGCTTGTTGAAGGCAACGACGAGAAGAAGTTCGGCGGTATCGTAATTTACGAGAAGACCCCGCATGACGTATTCGAACTTGAGACCAAAGAAGGTAAGAAGAAAGTAATTTACGCAGGTGCCGATCTTGATAAGGAAGCTCTTGAGGCTCTTACCAATGAGGACGGAAAGGTTAACGTAAGCGTACAGGAAGACGTTCTTCCCGTATATGACGAGAACGGAAATGTTGTTGTTAAGGATGCCGTTATCGTTAAGGATGCCGAAGGTAACATCATCGGATATGCAAAGGATGCTTCCGATATTGAAACTCTTGTTAATGAGACCAGAGACGGCAGCGTAGTAATCGATCACGATTCCGAGACCGAAACTTACACGCTTGTTGATGGCGTTCTTACCAAGACAGTTAAGGCTGACGTTACCACGACCACCTTTACCGAAGCAAGCCTTGACGGACTTACCGGCGAAGCTTCCACTCTTGAGAGCGAAGATGCAGCCAAGGCAGCTTATGTTGCAGCTCTTCAGGAAAAGATCAATGCCCTTAATGAAGGTCAGTCCATCGTTATCGGCGAGACCGAATTCGCAAAGGGTTCCACCGCTGACCTTACCGGATATGTTTCCGATACCAAGGACAGAACCCGTCACATCGAGAACTGGCAGGAAGATGTTGTCGGATATACCGTTTCCGGTAACTACAGCGAATTTAAGACCGAGACGAGAACCATCAAAGACTCAGGATATTCGAGTTGGGAAAAGGCATTTCTTGCAGCATATCGCGATATTTACGGTTATGACTATACCAATGACGACAGATACAACTACCTTGACAATGACGGCTGGCTCGGACTTCACTTAATCGGTGGAAATTATGAAGGAAAGACCGCAATCGGTGCTGAATTCAACAACGATATGAGCATTACGGACTATATCGTTGATGAAGCAAGCTGGTGGGATCTATTGTGGGGCGACCACGATTATGTTACATACTACCAGTACTCGGGAAGCTACACTGTTAAGTATGTAGATGTTGATTCTACCAAGGTTAAGTATAATGAATGGTTAACATTCCTTAACAATAAGACCGAAGCTGAAGCTATTGCAGAAGCAAAGGAAAAGATTGAGGCCAGAGGCGGAGTATATATCGGTGCCGTTGACGGTGACGGTAACGCCGGAAAGAAGACCTTCCTTTACACTCCCGGTACCAAGGTGAGCGGAATCGAACTTTCTGTAACAAATGAAGCAGATCTTGAACAGGCATTTGCTGATGCTCTTACCGAACAGGGAAAGAACGTATACAGAGCTTCCATTACCGGAAAGACTGCAATGACCCAGCTTGTTGACCACGGAACCGATGTGAATTACAAGACCTACGGCTACAAGGCTCTTGAGTACTATGTAAAGAATGTCTCCACCTTGAACAAGGAGATCGCAAAGGAAGTATGGGACAAGATCGAAGCAACCGCTACCGTTGAAATGAGAAATGACAACTGGTACAACGGTGAAAACGTTGTTCTTGCTACCGAGAATAAGGAAGATCCTACTTTAACCGATTACACAACAGACGGTTATGCAGGCACCGTAGAGCAGGTACTCGGAACAGAAGCTCAGGCAGCTTCCGAAGAATTCCGCAGAGTCATCGACGAGGCAGCAGCACTTGCAGCCCAGTATGCGGAACTTTCCGGAAACATTGCATCCGCTTCTCAGGCAGTTGGCGAAGCGGAACAGAAGGTTAATGACCTCAAGGCTGAGATCGAAAAGATCAAGTTTGGTGTTGCTCCCGTTTCTTACGAAAAGGACTTCACCGCAGACCTTACTGCTGCACAGGAGGCTCTTAAGGTCGCTAAGCAGAGAAGAGACGACCTCCTTGATCGCCTTGGAAAATTAAAGAAGGCTCTTGATCAGAAGATCACGGATACTCACAACCGTGAGTGGAATACCGAAGGCGGAGAAGAGGAAGGAAATCAGGAACAGAATCAGGGCGGAAACCAGAACCAGGGTGGAAACCAGGGCGGAAACCAGAACCAGGGTACCGGAGAAGGTCAGGAAGAAGAGAATCCTGAAGAAACCGGAAATGAGGAAGGCAATCCTGAAAACACTAACAACGAAACAGAAACTCAGGAAACCGCAGACATTACCGATGGCGCTGTAGCTCAGGCAGCAGCTCCCGGAATGGCAAATGTTGCCGAGCCCGAACTTCCCCTTGCAGCAATGCCCGAAGCACAGCAGATGTCCTGGTGGTGGTTACTCATCGTTCTTGTACTCGGAACCACAGGCGCAGAGCTTTACAGAAGACATCTTGTAAAGAAGAACGCAGCTAAGATCGACAAGACCGATAAATAATCCACAGTCGAAACTGCTATAAAGACAAATAAGGCTCCCCGCGTAAACGGGGAGCTTTTGTCTTAGTAATATATTTAAGGGAAGGGTATAATACATGAGAATGAGAAAAACACTCACCTATATCGCACTGTCTGCGCTTTTCATAGCTCTCGCAGGCTGTTCAAAGAAGAATGTTCCCGATACACCGGTATCCTCTGTATCGAGCGTTTCGTCCGTATCTTCAGATCCGGGGGAAGCAAGCGTTTCGACGTCCGATTCGGCGTTAGCCTCAGTTTCAATATCAGCCTCAGCTTCAACGCAAACGTCAGCTTCTGCGTCGGTTTCGGACAGCACGGGCACTTCAGCTTCTTCTACGGGCACAACAGCTTCCGAGCCGGAAGAGCCGGAAACGTTGGATATTGTCATACAAATCGTAAATGAATGCGGAGTAGGTGTTGCAATGGTGGCAGCAAAGGATCCCGTCAGCGGACAAGTGGTTCCCGTAGGAGAACTTAAAGCGAATGCTTATCTTGAACTGTCAATAGCATGGCCTGTACAGGAAACGGAATTTGTTTTTTATTTACTTAATTCGGCAGCCGATGTTGTTGCCGACAGCACCGTGGATCTTACAGGTGTAAAAGAATCCGTGACGATTCACCTGACGGGCGATAATAACCTTGAAAAGATAAAGGCTGAGGTCAACTGACCTGCCTTGTAATTTTACACGTATTGGAGTATAATGGAAACGCAAAAATATTTTTGCGTTTCTTTTTCTTTTTGTATTTTTGGAGGGTTAAATGAAATATAATGCACTGATTATAGGAGCGGGCGTGGTCGGTTCTTCCATAGCCCGTGAACTGTCAAGGTATAACATAAGCATTGCGGTGCTTGAAAGAGCATCCGATGTGTGCGAAGGTACATCAAAGGCAAACAGCGGCATAGTCCATGCCGGTTTCGATGCCGTTCCCGGTACTAAAAAGGCATATTTCAATATTCGCGGAAGTAAAAAGATGGAGGCTCTTTCAAAGGAGCTTGATTTTTCGTACAAAAGAAACGGTTCTATCGTGCTTTCTTTGGATGCCGCTGACAGACCGAAACTGGAGGAACTTTTAAAGCGCGGCGAGGCAAACGGCGTTGAAGGCTTAAAGATCCTTTCAGGGGATGAGATTCG
>DBVS01000037.1:8279-16583 GCA_002308235.1 Lachnospiraceae bacterium UBA1258 | reverse complement strand
GTCCTTGGCTTTGACCTTTACAATGACAGAACGAGTTACGAAACCGACGTAGCGGGCGCAATCCTTATAAACCCCGACGGAACCTACGCATATTTCAGAAACTCAAACATTCCTTCACTTTCTAGTCCTTTGGGAGATCCCAATCATCCCGAGTACATGAACGTCATAAAAGCCATCGGCGGAGATTACATGTATGATGAAGATGAAAACCCCATCGGTTATGTGATCGAGATTGCACTTCAGATCGAGGGAGTTAAGCCCGGTAACGGCACGGAATTCGGACTTGAATTAAAGATCAACGATATCAACAGACCGGTAACCGGATATGAACAGGCCCCCAATCCCGAATTTATAAAGCCTTTACCCCCGGCACCTCCCGCAGCACCCGGTGAAACAACCGAAGGAGCACCTGCCGGGACACCTTCCGCTACGCCCGAAGAAGGCGGCACTTTAGTAGCAATACCTTCTGAGGCGCCTGCAACAACGCCCGAAGAAGGCGATACTTCCGAAGAAACATCTTCTGAGGTACCTTCTGCATCGCCCGAAGAAGCTCCCGCCGGGAACACTTCGGAAACAGACGAAAGCACCGATGATGGCGAAGAAGCATCTGCCCCTGAAAATGCATCTTCGGTAGAAAGCACCGACGGTACCGGTGACGGCGAAAACAAAGAAGATGCCGATGCCGAAGACACGGACGACGCTGACGCAGATGCCACCGAAGGCGAAGGTAACGACGATGCCGATGGTGAAGATGGCGCCGAAGGCGAAGGAAACGATGACGCTGACGGAGATGCCACTGAAGGCGAAGGTAACGATGCCACCGATGGAGATGAAGATGAAGCCGAAGGCGATGACGAACCGGACGCTGAGAAAGACGATGCGGAAGAGATTCCCGAATTCATCACGGTTCCCGTGCGTGAAGGAAGTGCGGCCAAGAGCGCAGATATCTTCTGGAGCCACAACCAGGATTCCCTTTATACGGACTTCGATCACGAACGTGCAAGATCCTATGACTGGGGCGTTGTAACTCTTGCGGGCTGGAACGGCACGGATGAGTTTGCTTACAGCGAATACAGAATCACCAGACTTATCGACTTTATGAATTCCGCTTCCTTCCCCAAGGGAGTATATACCGCAGAATCACAGGCAGCCCTTGATGCGGCAGTAGAGCGCGCACAGACTGTTATGCAATTCAAGAACAAAATGCTTACAGATGAAGCAGCGGATATTTTAGAAGCCGCCTTCTTCGGCCTTAAGTGGGGAGATACCAGATATCCCGATCCTTCGGATCTTCCCAGACAGAATACACTTCCCAATATATACAGTTTCTTTGGCAGTGACAGAGTTGTAAAGAATGCGGAAGACTGGGAAGAAAGAAGAGCAGAGATCCTCAACCTTGCTCAGTTCTACGAGTACGGCTTTAAGCCCGGCGCTCCTGACAATGCGGAGTATTCCGTAGATTTCCACAAGGCCGGCGATCCGATACACAGATGGTCTTCAAGTTCGAACAAGTGGGTGGACTATGAATATGCCATGGTTAATGGCAGTTACGTTAAGGTTTATACATATTCAGCCACCAAGGCAACGGTAACGATGAAACTCACCGTTGGTAGCGTTACAAAGGATATCAGCTTTGATATTACATATCCTACCGATGAACAGCTGGCGGCTTCCGGAAATACAGAAAAAGAGATCCCGATATTATTAAGCTTTGACGGCGCCATAGCTGCATATCTCGATCAGGGTATCGCAGTGGTTTCTCTTCCCTCGGTAGTAACCGATACAAGAACCAATTCCTATGCGTGGGGCAAGAGAACAGGTGCTTTTTACGAACTCTATCCTTATCACAGAAACGGCGCTGAAGCTCTTAACGAAGTCAGCAACGAAATGGCAGAAGCCTGGGCAGCAACAAGAGTTATCGATGCATTGGAAGCTTTAAAGGCAAGTTCCGATGAATCCGTTGCAAGATCAATGGAAACGCTTGATCCCACAAAACTTGCCGTAACCGGCTTCTCCATTAACGGTAAATATGCTTTCGTATCCGCAGTATTTGATGACAGAATCGATGTATGTATCCCCGGCGCCGCAGGCGCAACGGGCCCTTCGCCTTGGAGATACGTTTACAGAGGTCAGGAATATGACTGGGCCGGAACCGCATACGACAGTTCCAAAGTCGACAGTTACCAGATATCATCCGGTACCGAAGTTATCGCCAACTCCGTAAGACACAACCGTGTAAGAGAGACAGAACTTTTCCGTCACTTCATGAACTTCGGACACTTCTACGAGTTTGAAGACGGCGCTTACGGTTATGCTACCAGACTTCCCTTCGATCAGAGCGATCTGGTTGCAACACTTGCAAGCGGCGGAAGAGCCATCGTTATTGAAAACACCGTAAACGACTACAACGACGGCTGTACCGCAGACTGCCTCGGCGCGGAGATAGCCAAGTCGGTATACAGAAACCTTGGTTACGATGCGGATAATTATGTTAAATTCAATTTAAGAAAGCTTCAGACCGGCGATCCTCACGGTTCCGATACCGCACAAAGAACACGTTCCGCAGAATACCTTAACTACTATTTCTTCGGCACACAAATGAGCGAAGCGACCGCCGGGTACCTTGGTACCGATCCTTATGCACTGAAGATATCCAATAACAAGACAGAAAGTCCTTATGATTACTACTGGGGGGGATATAATACAATTACCGGTGGAACCGGCGGTGTTGACGGAAGAGACGGGTGGTACTACTATACCTTCCCGACTCCCGCTGATGCCGGAAACAATCCGGGCGGCGAAGGCACCGGCACACAGTCCGGTTCGGAAACCGGCAGTGGTTCCGAAACCTCGACAGGCTCCGGTGAAACCTCAAATCAGCCGGCGGGCGATACCACTCCCGCAGCACCCGTAACCGAAACTCCGGGACGTATTACCGTTGCTCCTTCGAATCCTCCCGCTGCGGGCACTACGGTTGAGAATACTCAGGAACAACAGAACACGGAAGAACAGGATGTTCCCGACGAAAACGCTCCTTTGAGCGACGCTCCTTCGGAAACCAAAGAAGAAACAAAAGATACGTCTCCGGAAAATGTTCAGACACCCGAAGACAATAAGGATGATAAAACCACAAATGCAGAGACCGAGACTATAACCGATGGCGAAACGGCACTGGCTGCCAAGCCCGATGCATTCCCCGGCATAATGACAAAAGCCGGAATCGTATTTGTCATAGCGGCTCTCGCAATTGCAGCGGTTTATATCGCTTATTCGATCAAAAAGTCCAAAAATCAGGAATAAACAGTGTTAGCCTCCGGCCCCGACGAAAGTAAGATTCGTCGGGGCTCTCCTGTTTAAAAACCCTTGAAATACAAAAGAAAAGAAGTTAAAATACCATTATTATGGGACTGATTCGACTGATTAAGGAAGAATTGAAGATTATTAAAGAACGAGACCCCGCAATCCATTCGGGTTTGGAGGTAATTCTGTATCCCAGCTTTAAGGTCATGATAAGCTACAGGATTTCCCACAGACTCTATTGCAAGGGTCATTATTTTCTTGCGCGTTTAGTCTCCCAGAAGGCTGCCAGAAAGACCGGCATCGAGATCCATCCCGGTGCAAAGATCGGCTCCGGACTTTTTATCGATCACGGTCACGGAGTGGTCATCGGCGAGACTACCGTTATCGGTGACAACTGTACCCTTTATCAGGGCGTTACTTTGGGCGGTACCGGTAAGGAACAGGGAAAGCGTCACCCCACCCTCGGAAACAATGTCATGGTTTCCGCAGGAGCCAAGGTCCTCGGTTCCTTTACCATCGGTGACAATTCAAAGATCGGCGCCGGCTCCGTAGTTTTAAGCGAGGTTCCTCCGAACTCAACGGTTGTGGGTGTTCCCGGCCGCGTGATCAAGCGTTCCGACTGCGATTGCCCGCAGACGGCCATGAATCAGACAGACCTTCCGGACCCCGTAAGAGAGGACATCATGAACCTTCAAAAAGCAAATGCAGAGCTTATCAATCGTGTGCTTGAACTTGAGTCGAGGGTTAAGGAGCTCAGCAAATGACGGAAGATTTTTACAGGGCTATCAACCGAGCCTTTGATCTTAACGAAATGAACCCAAGGGAAACCGCACCCCTCATTCTTGCTTATCTCGGAGACACGGTTTACGAGGTCATAGTCAGGACCATTGAGTCTTCGAAGGGCAACAGACAGACGGGAAAGCTTAACCGTGATTCCATAAAATACGTAAACGCAGGATCCCAGGCGCGGATGATCGAAGCGCTTTTACCCTTCCTTTCCGAGGAAGAGGAAGGCTACTACAGGCGCGGCAAAAATGCCCACACCGCCACCACAGCCAAGAATGCGTCAAAGAGCGACTATCACAAGGCCACGGGCTTCGAGGCCCTGATCGGTTACCTCTATATTTCCGGGCAGACCGACAGAATGTTTGAACTGATCAAACAGGGAATGGCCTTACTAAAAGAAAAACAGACAAAGAAACCGGATTAGGTAATAAAATGGCAGATAACGAAACATTTATAGAGGGGCGAAACGCCGTTATAGAGGCTTACAGAAGCGGAAGAACCATCGACAGGCTCTATGTGCTGGACGGTTGTCACGACGGCCCCGTAATGACAATAAAGAGAGAAGCCCAGAAAGCATCCACGGTCATCAAATACGTGACCAAGGAACGTCTGGATCAGATGTCCGAAACAGGTCATCATCAGGGCGTTATAGCGGTTGCCGCGGCCTATGATTATTCCGAACTTGAGGATATCTTCAAGAAAGCCGAAGAGAAGGGTGAGGCGCCTTTCATTCTTCTTCTCGACGGGATCGAAGATCCCCACAACCTGGGAGCCATAGTCAGGACCGCAAACCTGGCGGGGGCTCACGGCGTGATCATCCCGAAAGACAGAGCGGTGGGGATCACTTCCACGGTATTAAAGGCTTCCGCGGGAGCCATTAACTATACACCCGTAGTTAAAGTTACGAACCTGGGCCGCACCATCGAAGAACTCAAAGAGCGCGGAATCTGGTTTGTATGTGCGGACATGGGCGGAACCCTTATGTACGACCTTGATCTTAAGGGACCCATTGGACTTGTAATCGGAAACGAGGGCTCGGGAGTTTCCCGCCTCGTGAAGGAAAAGTGTGATTTTATCGCAGCCATCCCCATGAAGGGCGACATCGATTCCCTGAATGCATCGGTTGCGGCGGGGGTTTTGAGCTTTGAAATCGCAAGACAGCGGCTTAACGGATAAATATGAATCCTTCTCGGACGAAGAACTGATCTGCAGGCTTCGTGACGGCGAGAGCGAGATTAACGAATATATCTTAAACAAGTACAAGAACCTGGTAAGAGCCAAGGCGAAGACCATGTATATTCTCGGTGCCGACTCGGAAGACCTGATCCAGGAGGGCATGATCGGGCTTTTTAAGGCCGTAAAGGATTATGACCCCGGGCGGGACGCCAGCTTCCTTACCTTTGCTGAGCTTTGTGTTTCGCGGCAGATGTATACGGCTGTTACGGCTTCGGGCCGCAAAAAGCATCTTCCCTTAAACTCCTACATTTCCATCTATGCGGGAGAGGACAGCGAGGAGGGTACTCCTTCCGTTGCGGAAACCGTCTCCGCGGGTAATGATTCAAATCCCGAGGAACTGGTCATTGACAAAGAAAATGTGGAGAGGATCGAAAAACTCATTGAGACCGAACTTTCCGCTTTCGAAAGGCAGACCATCGAACTCTATCTTATCGGCATGAACTATACCGAGATCGCCAGAGTGCTGGGGAAAGACGAAAAGTCCACAGACAATGCTCTTCAGCGGGCCAAGGCGAAGATTAAGAAACAAATGAAACAAACCGGAGTAACATTTTAAATGAACAGACAGGACAGCCCGCTGGGATATAAACCGGTGGGAACTCTTTTGAGGCAGTTCGCCATCCCGAGCATCATAGCCATGCTGGTGGGTGCGCTTTACAATATAGTCGACCAGTTCTTTATCGGGCAGAAGATCGGTGAACTCGGAAATGCGGCTACCAATATCGCATTTCCGCTTTCTATTTCCTGTACTTCCATAGCCCTTCTTTTTGGTATAGGCGGAGCCTCCGCCTTTAACCTCGCAATGGGAGAGGGAGACAGAGATACGGCCCCTTTTTATATCGGCAATTCCGCTTCCATGAGTGTGATATGCGGTATTCTGTTAAGTACGGTCACTCTTGTATTTTTAAAGCCCATGATGCTTTTCTTTGGGTCCCCCGCGGATGTTTTTCCCTATGCCTGCGACTATACCGGAATTACGGCCTGGGGCTTTCCCATGCTTATATTACAGGCAGGGGGCGCGCATCTTGTCCGTGCAGACGGGTCTCCGAGATATTCGATGTTAAGTAACTTAACGGGTGCCGTGATCAATACGGTGCTGGATGCCCTTTTTGTTTTCGGCTTTGAGTGGGGCATGAAGGGTGCGGCTCTTGCCACAGTCATCGGCCAGTGCGTAAGCGCAGCGATGGTGATCCTTTATCTTTGCAACTATAAGACCGTTAAGCTTAAACTTATGCATTTTATCCCGAGATTCAGGTATTTCTTAAGGAGTGCCTCTCTCGGAACGGCTTCCTTTTTTAACCAGATAGCAAACATGGTCATTCAGATCGTTTTGAACAATTCCCTTAAGGTTTACGGGGCGGCCAGCGTATACGGCTCCTCCATCCCCATTGCCTGTGTGGGGATCATTTCGAAGGTCGGAATGATGTTCTTTTCCTTTATCATCGGGATTTCCCAGGGCTTACAGCCCATTGTCAGCTTTAACTTCGGGGCGAAACAGTTTAAGAGAGTTAAGGATGCTTTGCTTCTTGCTTTAAAGATAGGATTTTTGATTTCCCTCGGATCGTTTTTCGTATTTCAGGTGTTCCCGAGGCAGATCATCGGACTTTTCGGAGAGGGAAGCGAAGAGTACTTCACCTTTGCGGTTAAGTATTTCAGGATTTACTTCTTCTTTATCTTTATTAATTTCGTACAGCCTGTGGTTTCCAATTTCTTTACGGCCACGGGACGACCGCAGCGCGGCATGTTTTTGTCTCTTACCAGACAGATCCTGTTCCTGCTTCCGCTTATCCTGATACTTCCTTTGTTCTTCGGGATCGACGGAATCATATATTCGGGCCCCATCGCGGATGCGGTTGCGGCGACGGTTACGATTATTATGGCGGTTGTGGAGCTTAGGAACGAACGATATAAAATGTAGGTGGGTACGATAGATGAACTTTCTTGAACTTCTTTGGGAAAACACGGTATTGATATGTGCGGCTTCGGGGTGGCTCATCGCCCAGGTTGCGAAGACCATTCTTTATACCTGTATCATGAAAAAATTTACGGCGGAAAGATTGGTGGGGGCAGGCGGAATGCCCAGTTCACACTCTGCAACGGTATGTGCCCTTACGACCTCCTGCGCCGTTCTTTACGGCTTCAGTTCCTTCGAATTTGCCATAAGCGCCATTGTTGCATTTATCGCCATGTATGACGCCATGGGCGTACGCAGGCAGGCGGGAAACCAGGCCCAGGTCCTTAACAAGATGATCGAAAGCTTCCAGAACATGAGTAACGAATCGCTTTCGGACGAAGAAAAACTTAAGGAGCTTGTGGGCCACACTCCCCTGCAGGTGCTGGTTGGCGCGATCCTCGGAATCATCATTTCCATAGTGGTCTGCGCACTTCGGGGCTGTTTATGATTTTTTAAGTTGATTATTTTGGGTTATGAATGTAAACTCTTATGTGGTTTACGGAGTATAAGTTTATGAAAAAAAGAGTATTATCAATCGGTTTAATAATTTCACTTGCTTTACTTACGGCTTGCGGAAAGAAAGGGACTTCGGTTTCTTCCGCTTCCGAAGAGGGTCCGGTCTCGCCGGTCTCCATTTCTTCTTCGACTTCGGGAGTTGCATCGATTTCGACCTCAGCCTCCGACAGAGAAGAGCAGTTTGAAGTTTCAAAGGATTTAAAAACAGTCACTCTCGGAAGCTTCGAGCAGGACAATAACGATACGAACGGTTCCGAGCCCATAGAATGGATCATTCTTTTTTCGGATGAGGATAAAGCACTGGTGATCAGTAAATACGTGCTGGACTGCCTTCCCTTCAACAAGGGTTTTGCGGAAAGCAACTGGGAGAATTCCTCGGTTCGAAAGGCTTTGAACAATGATTTCCTGAATGCCGCATTCACTGCCGAAGAGCAGGCACGCATCATTGAAACGGATGTGCCCTCAGTCGAGCCCGATGCCTATATCGAGCAAAGGACAGCCGAAATAAAAGC
>DBVS01000037.1:0-8129 GCA_002308235.1 Lachnospiraceae bacterium UBA1258 | reverse complement strand
GCAACCGAGTACGCCAAAGCAAAGGGTGTTTACATTCTCACCGAAGAGGAATACAATCTCTTTAAGTACGAAGGAAAACATCCTAAAGAATGTGTCGGTGGGGCATGGTGGTGGCTTAGATCGAATACGGATAAGCTTACCAGGGCGATGGATGTAACCAGCGTCGGAGAAATCCGCGAAAACGGTCATGAATCCGGAGAGGGTCATGACGGTATACGTCCCGCTATGTGGATCTCTTTAAAGTAATTAATCAATCAATAAAGGGGAAATATCATGTCTGACAGGAAAAATCCTTTTCCGATGACAAAACTTCAGTGGCTCTGGTCCAACATGCGTGGGACGAGAGCTCTTTTCGTGTTGTCGATGTTTGGCACCATAGTCTATAACATTTTACAGCTTACCGTGCCCTATTTTTCGTCCAGGATCGTAGACACTTTCCTGACGGGAGAAGATGCCGCAAACAATCTTGCCAATCACAGGGACTTATTCTTTAAGCTTATAATCCTGATGATCGTTGTTACGATTGCCAGGGTAATAATCGTATATGCGGATTGCATTGCCTACGAATTCGTTTCCCAGAAGACTCTGTATCGCATCAGAAACTTTCTTTATGACAAGATCCAGCGTCAGGATATGAAATTCTACAGCAAGTACAGAACCGGCGATTTGATGACCAGAATGACCGGTGACCTTGACGCGGTTCGTCATATGGTGGCCTGGGTTACCAGAATGATCATAGAATCATTTTCTTTGTATCTGGCTACGGCAGTATACCTGTTTATCATGAACTGGAGGCTTGCCCTTTCCGTTATGATCCTTTCGCCGGTGATCCTTGCAATCATCGTTAAGTTCCGTGCGGAAGTTGCGCCCAAGCACAGGGAACTTCGCGAAAAACTGGCAAACATGAACACCTACGCCCAGGAAAACATTTCAGGTAACCGTGTGGTGAAGGCCTTTGCAAGAGAAGATTACGAGATCGGTAAGTTCGACAGTGCAAACGCCGATTTCAGAGATACCAACAAATCGACCCAGAGAACCTGGATCAAATATTATCCCTACATTGAAAGCTGCGCGAACCTTCTTGCGGTGATCTTACTTGCCGTGGGCGGTATCTTCCTTATCCGGAAAGACCTTACCATGGGTGAATATGTTGCTTTCTCAGGTCTTATCTGGGCCATTGCCAACCCTATGAGACAGCTTGGAGGTATCATGAACGAATTCCAGAGATTCTCCGCAGCCTCCGCAAAGGTTATGGAAATCTATTATTCGGAGCCTGAAATTGTGGATAGCGAGAACGCTGTCGATCATCCCGGCCCCTTCGAAGGAAAGATAGAGTTTAAGCACGTTTCCTTTATGTATTCGGACGGCAAACTCCCTGTTTTGAGAGACGTTTCCTTTACCGCAAATCCCGGCGAAACAGTTGCCATTATGGGCGAGACGGGCTGCGGAAAAACTTCGCTCATCCATCTAATCCCCAGGTTCTATGAGCCTACGGAGGGTGAGGTTCTGATTGACGGAGTTAACGTTAAGGATTATAAGCTCCACGAACTTCGGAAGAACATCGGTCTTGCGACCCAGGATGTGCTTCTTTATTCGGATACCATCGAAGGAAACATCGCTTACGGTGTAACTCATCTTACTCCCGAGCGTGTGGTCAAATTCGCAAGATACGCTTCGGTTTCGGACTTCATTTCCAAGATGCCCGAAGGGTACGACACCATAGTGGGAGAGCGCGGTGTAGGCCTGTCCGGCGGACAGAAGCAGAGAATTTCCCTTGCAAGGGCCTTAGCCATCGAGCCTTCGATCCTTATTCTGGACGACACCACTTCCGCCGTTGATATGGAAACGGAAAAAGAAATACAGCATAGTCTGAGAAACCTTGACTTTAACTGTACCAAGATCATTATCGCCCAGAGAATATCCACCACCAAGTTCGCCGATAAGATACTGGTGCTTCAGGACGGCCGCATAACCGAGGAAGGAACCCATGAGGAACTCATTGCCAAGGGCGGTTATTACAGCGAGCTTGTTAAACTCCAGATGGGAGGTGATGAATAATGGCGCAGAAGAATACCTACAGAGAAGACGAAACGTACGAAGATAATTTTGACATACGACATCTGCTTCTGGCCGGTGCCTACATTAAGAAGTATTTAAAGGGCATGCTTGTTGCCATGCTTTTCAGCGGCATCGCCGGAATGGCGGCTCTGGTATCCCCCATTATCACCAGAAAGGTCCTTGACGAGGCCGTTCCCGCGGGAGATTATAAGTACCTGGCTGTTCTGGTAACCCTTTTGGTGGCTGTGTTCATCATCATGGTCATATTTGCCACCATCCGTTCCAGAATGATGGTAAACGTGAGCCAGAACATAATCTACGATATCCGTAAGGATCTGTTTGCTCACTTACAGAAGCTTCCCTTTCAGTATTATGACGACAGACCCCACGGAAAGATCCTCATAAGAGTCGTAAACTACGTAAACTCCGTTTCGGATATGCTTTCAAACGGACTTATAAACGTGGTACTCGAGATTATGAACCTGATATTTATAGTAGTGTTCATGTTTATCGTGGATGTGCAGCTTTCGCTGGTGGTGCTTTGCGGTGTGCCCATCCTGGCCGTGTTCATGTTCTGGATAAAGAACAAGCAGCGTCAGGCATGGCGTGATGTTTCCAACAAGAACTCTAACCTTAACGCATACCTTCAGGAAAATATAGTCGGTGCCAGAATCACTCAGATCTTTGCCAGAGAAGATGAGAACGCAGGTATTTTCGCCCGTCTTTCCGGAAACTGCAAGAAGACCTGGATGAAGGCAGTTGCTTATTCGAGCCTGGTATGGCCTGGAATCGATACCATTTCAGTATTCGTAAGAGCCGCCATCTTTATTGCGGGACTCATTCTTTTCGGAGCGGGACAGAAGTCCCTCGGTACCATCGTGGCTATATCCAGTTACGCCAGTCGTTTCTGGCAGCCCATCATGAACCTCGGTAACATATTTAACGGCTTTAACAACAACATGGCTTATCTTGAGCGAATTTTCGAGACCATGAGCGAACCCGTTACCGTGGATGACTGCGAAGGCGCCACAGAGATGCCAAAGATCAGGGGTGAAGTTACTTTTGAGAATGTTCACTTCAGCTACGAGAAGGGTAAAGAGATCCTTCACAACGTATCCTTCAGGGTTAAGCCCGGAGAAAGCATTGCACTTGTAGGCCCCACCGGTGCCGGCAAGTCCACCATCGTCAATCTGGTTTCCAGATTCTATAATGTGGACAGCGGAAGGGTGCTCATTGACGGCGTGGATATTTCGAAGGTTACCCTTAAATCCCTTCGTTCCCAGATGGGTATCATGCTTCAGGACAGCTTTATATTCTCCGGTA
This sequence comes from Lachnospiraceae bacterium UBA1258, assembly GCA_002308235.1. Classification (GTDB taxonomy): domain Bacteria; phylum Bacillota; class Clostridia; order Lachnospirales; family Lachnospiraceae; genus UBA1258. The sequence goes on along the minus strand of DBVS01000037.1, from coordinate 4,748 downwards.
CCATCGAAGACAACATCCGCTACGGTAAGCTGGATGCCACCAAAGAAGAGATCGAAAAAGCAAGTGCCACGGTCTGTGCCGCAGGCTTTATAGAAAACATGCAGGACGGTTACGCTACGGAGGTCAAAGAAAGAGGCTCCCTTTTAAGCCAGGGACAGAAACAGCTTATTTCCTTTGCAAGGACCCTTCTTTCAGACCCTGCCATACTGGTTCTTGACGAAGCAACCTCCAGCATCGATGTGCAGACCGAAAAAGCCCTGCAGCAGGGCCTTAACGCCATGTTAAAGGGGCGTACTTCCTTTATCATTGCCCACAGACTTTCCACCATCAGAAACTGCGACAAGATAATGTACATTTCCGACGGAGGTATTACCGAGTGCGGTACCCACGATGAACTTATGGCAAAGCACGGTGATTATTACCACCTTTACACAGCCCAGATGGATGACATCGCCTGATCCGGGCAATGAACCGGCGTGACGGGAAATATCCAACGAAAGGAATGCTATGGCTAACTACGGAAACTGCGATACCTGTTCAAATTACGTATATGATGAAGAATACGACTGTTACGAATGTATGGTGAATATGGACGAAGACGACTACGGACGTCTCATGGCGGATTCAAGATTCCAATGCCCGTATTATTCCGAGGACAATGAATACAAGATAGTAAGACATCAGAATTAAACGCAAAAATATAGCGGCCCAATCGGGCCGCTTTTTTTATTCTCCGAACTTTTTGACTTTTAATTCTCCCAGCAATCCGGTCTTATAAAGCACAGGACGTAATGCAAGATATATAACCACCGCAACGATGGTGTTTATTATGGCATTCACAAAGGAGGTGGCAATGGTCACGCCGACAAGAGCTTTAATGGCGGATTGTGCTTTGTCCGCATTGGGTGTAATGAGCGTAAACCAGATGTACTTGAGGAAAGGCTCGAAAATGCAGTTAAAACCGAGACCTGCCACAGATGAGATTATGGCCCATTTAACGATATAAGTGTGCTTGTGGGAACGGGAAAGTGTGGCGATCTTGTGTGCCACCAAAGCAACGATCAAACCGATCACAAGCTTGGTAATAAATGTACGGGGAGCGGATGCCGAATAACCCAGCAGGATATCCGCAAGTGAAAGACCGATGGCTCCCGCAAGTCCGCCGTAGGGATTGCCGAGGAACAATGAACCCAGGACCACAAAGGCATTTCCGACGTGGATCTTGGTTCCTGTGGTGATGTCAAACAGCCCCGGGATCGGAATGGGTGGTATCACTGCGTATCCTACGTAGCAAAGCGCTGCCATAACTCCTGCGTAAGCTGTCTTTTTGAGGGCTTCTCTGCCCCTGCTTTTTTCTGATGTACTCATTTTTCTCTCCTTTGAGAATTTTTTCTCTGAAATTTGTATACAAACATATCACTTCTTTGGTATCATTAAAATTACCAGAAACGGAGAAAATTATATGACCAGATATCTCAAAATCTATGAAAAAGAAAAAAGAAAAATAGTTGAAGGAACCTATGAATACGGCGAAAAACTCCCCTCAAAGCGTGTAAGCGCCGAGCATTACGGTGTAAGCGTAATTACGATTGAGCATGCTTATGAACTTTTGGCGGAGGAAGGTTACATAGAAGCCAAGGAAAAAAGCGGATATTTTGTGACGTACAAAGAAAGCGAAGCCTTCGGAGAGAGCACGGCGAGACATGTAAATGACGGTGCAGGATTAAAAGACGTTTCTGTAATTGCATCTGCAGTCGCGTCCGAAACCGTGGATTCGGAGACTTCCGAAAGTATATCGTTTAATCTGTATGCAAAGACGGTGAGGAGAGTCCTTGCGGACAGGGCAATGAAACTTACGTCCCGCGCCGAAGGGTTCGGCTGCCCGGAATTACGCCGGGCTATAAAGGATTATCTTGCAAGATACAGGGGAATTTACGCGGATACGGAAAGGATCGTCATAGGCGCCGGAGCCGAGTATCTTTACGGTCTGATCGTAAAGGCTCTGGGCCGGGACAGGATGTATGCCGTGGAATACCCCTCTTATCAGAAGATTGCCAAGGTATACGGGGCCGAACACATTAATCTTGAGCTTTTAAAACTCGGTAAAGACGGAATCGAGAGCAAATACCTGTGGGGCACGGACGCGGAAGTTTTGCACATCACGCCATATCGAAGCTATCCTACAGGTGTAACCGCATCAGCCGCGAAAAAAGCAGAATACCTTAAGTGGAGCGTTGAGCGAAAGGGACTTATCATAGAGGATGACTTCGAATCTGAGTTCACCACCAGCCGAAAGGCAGAAGAAACCCTGTATTCTCTTGATAAAAATGATAGAGTCATATACGTTAACACATTTACGAAGACTGTCGGACCATTCATAAGAACCGCTTATATGGTAATTCCGAAGGGCCTTTCTAAGCTCTTTTATGAGAAAATCGGATTTTACGCCTGCTCGGTTCCGGTGCTTGAGCAGTATGTACTGGCGGAACTCATCCGTAACGGCGATTTCGTCCGCCATATCAACCGCGTACGCAGAAAGCGCCGCGGCCGGACGGTCTCTCAGGATCGATAAAGAAAAGAAGCGGTCGGTGCCGCTTCTTTTTGCATACGATAATTACATAAGGTTTTTATCATAGATTGCTCTTTGCCCGCCGACGTATTTCGGACGTCTCCTTGCACAGACGATGTTTGCTTCACCGATCTTTGAAAAAGAAATACGAAGCGGAACAACGACGCTCTTTATGTGCATTCCTATCATGGTATTTCCGATGTCGATTCCGGCTTCTGCAAGAGCATTTATGGATTCCACCAAAACAGGATCCTTGAAACGCTCATAGCAAACGGTTGCAAAGGCACCGCCCGCGTGATTGGGCTGTGGAATAGCATTCACCTGCTCAAGATTGTATTTAAGCATGGTCTCACGTTCTACCACAAGAGCTCTGTTTAAGTGTTCACAGCACTGTGCGGCAGCGAGAACTCCGTGTGCCAAAAGCACGGGAATGATACCGTCGTAGATTGCCTTTGCGGCATCCAGATTGGTGGCGGTTCCGATTTTTTCACCGAGAACTTCGCTCGATGAGCAGCCGATTACAAAAATCGCGCCTTCTTTGATTCCGGAAGCGGCAAGTATTTCTTCGGCCGCGCGTTTGCTTTGTGCCGTAATCTCTTTTAAATCCATATGATTCCTCTCTGTTTTATGAATATATTTCCATGCGGTTAAATATTTTGTAAAGGCCGGCTCCAAAGGTAAGAAGCAAGGAACCGACAACACCGATGAGCCCCTGGGCGATTTCATAAGGGAGCTTGATCATTGCATACTCGAATGTTGCATAGACATAGGTTTTTCCGAGTGTATATCCGATAACCATTATAACAGCGCCGACGAGAGTTGCAATGATGCTCGATACAAAATATTTCTTCTTGTCGTGTTTAAACTTAAGAACGATCAGTGAAATCGCAACCGCCTGAAGCCCGTGAGTCACAAGGGACACAAACATGGGAGTGGGATAAAAGATCATGTCGCCGAGGAAAGAACCAACGCCACCGACGACAAACGCTGCAAGCGGATCAAGCAACAGTGCCGCGGTGCAGATGATCGTGTCGCAAAGGTAAAGGTGCCCGCCGGGAACCGGAATTCCGTAAGAGGAAAGACCGATGTTGATTGCCATAAAAATGGCGGTGACGGCTATCCATCGGGTTTTGTTTATTGATTTGAGGTTGAGGTTTTTTGCTGTTGTGCTCATGTTTTGTACCATCCTTTGATTTGATGATGCAAAATATAGCACCGAATTGGTATCATTGAAATTACCAGAAACGAAGAATATTATATAACCAGATTTTGCCTTGAAAAGGTAGGGGTGATGGCGATATAATCAATCTTGTGAGTGGTCAGACCATAAAAATCGGCTTATTCGCTCATGAAATGAAATAGATTTATGGAACAGTTTAACCGGATTGATTTTTGTGGAAACGGGGTATTTTATGAAGAAGAAAACATTGGGAACCATTTGTAATGCAGGATTGAAAGCACTTGCCTGTGCGATTCTTGCAGTTTCGCTTGTGGCATCGAACTTCGCAGGTTTGTATCCGAAAGCAGAAGTCTATGCTGTTAATCCTGTGAAGAATCTGCAGATCGGGTCGGAGGTTTTGATGCCGGAAATGTCTGATTCGAATGAATCATATGACCGGGTTTCAAAAAACAGGGTAACGACAGCGCAGACGGTTTATTATGGCAGTAACGGAACACAGAGATGGCTTGTAATAGGGTATAACGGAACAGGTGCGGTAAGCACAGCAAATACCGCAACTCTTTTCGCAATTGATAACATGGAAACAGGCAAGGAATATCAGGTCGCAGGAACAAGCAATTCTTATGTGAATTCCGATATCCGCAAAATATTGATAGGTGAAAGCAATGAAAACGGTGAGGGCGGATATTACCGTGATAAGTTTGACAATGTTGAAAAAACCGTAATCCTCGGAAGAACACTGAGTCAGGGTGAATACAGGCATCCCGGTCCACCTGATTATATTTTTAGTGATGGTATTTCCGATTCGAGCAACCCTGTAGACAAACTTTGGCTTTTGTCTGCTAATGAGGCTGATTTACTGAAACAGGATTATCGTACCGCAAGCGACGCTTGGTGGATGCGCTCCCCGTGTCTCAGTGATAATGCCGCGGCGATAGTCGGCGGCGATGGCTACGTCCATGACGCCGGGCCCCTTGTAGATTTACCTTTCGGGGTACG
>DBVS01000053.1:6919-7643 GCA_002308235.1 Lachnospiraceae bacterium UBA1258 | reverse complement strand
GATTTGATTGTCGTAGTCTTTCCGGCTCCGTTGTGACCGATAAATCCGTATATCTCACCGGGTTCAATGTGCAGCGAAAGGTCTGACACTGCCACTTTTTCGCCGAAGCGTTTTGTTAAATGTTCGATTCTAAGCAATTTTAACTGCCTCCTGATATAATGAGTTTCCATAAACCTCTTAAGATTTTAAGATATTAAACACGTGTAGTCAAGTCGGCTATTCTTAAGAAACCCTAAAATATAAGGTTACATAAGTTTAATATTGCGAAGGTTTTCAAATAAAGCTAAAATAAATACGTATTAATGGAAAAATAAGCCTTTTATTTCTGTTAAACAGTTAATTAAGGAGTCGCAACCATGAGCAGATTCAGCCGTCTTTCCACAGACATTCGTCCCGCGGCGGTACCTTTTTCCGAATATCCCAGACCGCAGCTTAAAAGAGATTCTTACATCTGTCTAAACGGGCAATGGGACAGAAAGATCATGGTTCCTTTCCCGCTTCAGTCCGAGCTTTCGGGCTTTAAGGGAGAGGTTGGCGACAAGTTCACATACTCAAGAGAATTCGAACTTCCCCGGGGCTTTATCAAGAAAAAGGTCCTTCTTCACATAGATGCGGCGGACACTGTCGCCCGCGTATATGTCAACAGTATCCCCGTTATAAGTCACGAAGGCGGATATCTTCCCTTCGAAGCCGACATCACACAGGCTCTCGGAGACAATCCTTA
>DBVS01000053.1:1742-6881 GCA_002308235.1 Lachnospiraceae bacterium UBA1258 | reverse complement strand
ACAAAGAAACGGGGCGGCATGTGGTACACTCCCGTCACCGGGATCTGGAAAAGCGTCTGGCTTGAAAGTGTGCCCGATAAATATATAAAGGCCCTTGAGATCACGCCTTCTCTCACGGGCGTCACCATCGACATCGACAGTGAGGCCGATGACTTCCACGTTGAAGTTTCGGATCGTAACGGTCTTGTTTATTCGGGTATCAAGTGCAACGGCTACTTTTCCCTCGATATCAAGAATCCAATTCTTTGGACTCCCGAAGACCCTCACCTTTACTCTCTCACCATAAAGACCGATACCGACTGTGTTGAATCCTACTTTGGTTTACGAACGGTAACCATCGAAAATGTTGACGGAGTGCCCAGGATCCTGCTTAACGGAAAGCCCTTCTTTTTCCATGGGGTGCTGGACCAGGGCTACTACCCCGAAGGGATCTTCCTTCCCAATTCCGAGGAAGGCTATAAGGAAGATATACGTCTCCTTAAGAGTCTTGGCTACAATACCATCCGGAAACACATAAAGATCGAGCCCGAGTGCTTCTATGAAGCCTGTGACCGCATGGGTATACTGGTGTTCCAGGACATGGTAAACAACGGAAAATACCGCTACATTCGCGATACGGTTCTTCCCACCATAGGCGACAAGCACATGAACGATCGAAAAACCCGGGTACCGGAAGAATACCGTACAATCTTTGCAAAGCACATGGAGGACACCGTCGCTCATCTTTACAATCACCCCTGTATCGTGTACTACACCATCTTCAACGAGGGCTGGGGGCAGTTTGAAAGCGACCTTATGTATGACATCTTAAAATCCATGGACACAAGCCGCGTCATCGACTCGGCGTCCGGGTGGTTCAAGCAGAAAAGCTCCGATGTGGAAAGTGAGCACACCTACTACGGAAAGTATGTGTTTAAGCCTTCGGAACGGCCTACGGTACTTTCTGAGTTCGGAGGATTTACTCTCCGGAGCGAAGGCCATATGTTTAACCCGAAAAAGACCTACGGCTACGGAACCTGCAAGTCCCCCGCTGAGCTTACGAAACGCATCATCGAAAAGTACGAATCCGTGGTCATTCCCTATATCGATAAGGGCATGTGCGGAAGCATTTATACACAGATCACCGATGTTGAAGACGAGATAAACGGTCTTTACACCTACGACAGAAAGATCTGCAAGGTCATTCCCGAAGAAATGAGGCGCCTTGCGGAGAGACTCGTGATTTCGTAATATGCCGAGCGCGGCGATGATTGCACTCTGAAAGAGTGCAATGCCCCTCTGGCGAAGAGCAAACCCGCTGTCGAGCCCATAAAGATGGTCTCGACAATATAAAGGAGATTTTGAATGGATATATCCGGCATACTTTCAAGGCTTGACGAAGCCTTCAACGCTGCGGACACGGAAGGTGCGGAACGCATCATAACCGAAGGCATAAAGCAAAGTGTCGAGGAGGGCGATGACGGTTCTCTTTTGCAGCTTTTAAACGAATACCTCGGATTCTTACGCGAAACGGGAAGAAGCGAAGAATCCTTCGCAATTGCGGAGGAAATTGAAAAGCTGTCCGAAAGAATGGGGCTTTTCGGTAGTATTCCCCACGCAACCTCCGTTCTTAATATCGCAAACGCATATCGTGCCGGCGGACGCCTCCACGATTCCTTAAAGTGCTATGACGAGGTCGAGGCCATATACCAAAAATCCGTCCCCGGGGATTCCATGCTTTTTGCAAGTTTTTATAACAACAAAGCCCTTCTTTATCAGGAAATGGGGGACTTTAATGAGGCTGTATCCAGCCTTAACAAAGCCCTCTCCATCGTTGAAAAGAAGGGGGATTCCTTTGAGATCGCCGTTACCCACGCAAATCTTTCCAACGCTTATCTTGGCTTAAATGACTATGTTTTGGCGGAAAAAGAAGCTCTGGATGCCAAAAGGATTTTTGAAGAATCCGGAAATCTTGACAGTCACTACGCTTCCGCCCTTTACTCTCTGGGAATCTGCAGGCTTAAGCACGGAGACGTGCTTTCCGGAAGAAAGGCTCTTACCGAAGCCCGCTCCATCATGGAAAAGTTCCTTGGAAAGAATGAGTTTTATTACAGGATCTCCGATGCCCTGGCAGCGTCCGAAGATGATGTACCCTTTGTAAAGGGCATGGAAATCGCCCGTGCTTACTACGAAGAATGCTTTAAACCCGCTGTAAAGGAAAAGCTTCCGGGGTACGAAGGGAAGATCGCGGCAGGCCTCGTAGGACGGGGGTCAGACTGCTACGGCTATGATGACGAGCTTTCAAAGGACCACGACTACGGTCCCGGCTTCTGTGTTTTCGTTTCAAAGGAAGTATATGACGAGATCGGCGAAACGCTTGAAGAAATATATGATAACCTCCCCGGGGAATTTAAAGGACTTTCCGCAGCTCCGAGGGTCAGCCGTCAAAAGAGGCGAGGAATATTTGTAATCGAAGACTTTTACAGAGACCTTCTCGGTATGATCCCCGCAAAGGACGAAGACTATCTTGCAATTTCGGACTATGCTCTTTCCGCTGCCGTAAACGGCGAAGTATTCGATGACCCTGTTGGAAGATTTACCGAAATACGTGAAATGTTAAAGCAGGGGTATCCCGAATCCGTGCTTTATCTTAAACTTGCCCAAAGCATGTCTGTTTTTTCCCAGACTGCCCAGTATAATTACGGCAGATTTAAGTCAAGGAACGATAACCTGACCGCTGCCATGATGCTGTCGGACGGTTTACGGGAGGCCATGAGAATCGCCCACTATCTTGAGGGAAAATATCCGCCCCACGATAAATGGTTACTCCGAAGCACCAAGGATCTTTCGATCTCCACGAAGATCCTTCCCCTTTTAAATTCGGCCTTTGAAAAGGGCGAAACCGATGCCCTGGGGGCTTTTCTTGCGGAGCTTGCCTATGAAAAGGGCTATATCAGCGATACCGACGATTATCTTGACAATCACAGGGATGAGCTTTTGTTTAAGCACAGGGCATCCAAATTATCGGATGAAGAACTGGTCAAAGAAATCGCAAAGACCGAATTTAAGGCCTTTGACAAGGTTAAGAACGAAGGGGGACGTGCGGATTGTCAGAACGACTTCTACACCTTCTCCATCATGCGAGAAAGCCAGTATATGACCTGGACAAGAGAAATGCTGCTTCAGTATTACTATGACTTTACCAGAGAACTATCCTACGGTCACAACCTTATAACCGAGAAATACGGCCGGATGATGGAAAGCACCGCTCCCGAAAAATATGAGGAGATAAAGGATAACTTTCCCTTTATCTCCCCTGAAAAGAAGTCTGTTATAGAGGCCATTGTGGCCATTCAGGTAGGCTGGATGCTTGAATTCACCGACAAATATCCGAAGCTTGGACTCCGTTCGAGAAGTGTTCAGACCTTTGATGACAATGCGTACAACACTTCCTACGAAACTTACCTTCGGGGTGAGATAAGCACCTATTCCGATAAAATGCTCCAGCTCTACGGCGCCTTTATTGCTGGTCTTGCACAGTCAGGCGAAAATCTTGCTTTCAAGACCATGGAAAACAGCGTTAAACTGTATGGTTACGAAAGTCTCGACGCCGCAGAAGCCAAAGCCGATTGATTATTTCTTTTTCTTTTTGACAATAACGGCAACGACTGCTGCCGCAACAACCACACCAAAGCTTACTGCCACCGGAATAATGGGGAATTTACTCTTCCCGTTTTCCGGTGCTTTTGTTTCGGTACTTACCGATGATGCAGCACTCGATACGGAAGAAGCATTTGTGGGTGCGGTTTCTTTACCCTTAACGTTAACTTTGTAAAGACTGTATCCGCCGTCTTCTCTCTTACCTTCCATGGCAAGGTTGATAAAGTTCTTTTCTTCCGCGTCTGCTGCCATCCTTACGCAAAGCTCGTATTCGCCCGAAGCAAGGTTTTCGGGTACCTTTAACTCAGTCTCAACCTCGCTTATGCCGGGAAGCCATTCATCGGTGCAGGTTTCAACAGGCGCTTCCGCCACGGTTTCGCCCTGTGCGTTTACAAGATAAACGGTAACCGGAACACAGTAGTAAATGGGCGCTACGCCTGAATTCTTCCACTCAAGTGAAAGGGGTACGTTTTCGCCGGCGTCCATGGTTTCTTTCTTTGTTATGGAAGCAAGGTTATATCTGTAGCCCATGTTCTTGAGCATTACTTCTACGTTGTAAATATATTTGTCGTAATCGGGATCTCCCACCTTTATGTCGCAGGCGGAGCAGGGTCCGAGCCAGGTAGTATGGCTGTCTCTTATCTGCTTTAAGACTGCGCAGATGTTTTCGTCAAAGGCGTTGGTCTTGAAATCGCCGTCAGCGAACTCACCGCCCGAATAGTTCCACATCCACCAGTCGGGCATGGCAGAATTCCATATATCTTCTTCTTCGGCACCGGGCATGTCCGTATTACCCGTAGCTGCCCACTCAAGGAAAGTAGGGGTTGCTCCGTCGGGAGTCACGCCGAATACATCGTTATATAATCCCCAGCCGTTTTCCGCAGCCAAAGGATAGGGCTTTCTTATTCCCACCTTAACGTTGTGGAAATAGTCAACGTAGGGCTGCATGTATTCCTGTGCAAGGGGAGGATCGGGGAATTCGCCGGAACCAGTGGGCCAGGTATGGAACTCTGCCCAGTGTCCGAGGCTTCCCACTTCAACATAGGCGCATATCGTAGGATCGTCGTAGCGCTCTGCCAAAGCCTTGATCACGTTCCTGTGGTACTCAAGGAGCTTGGGACTCTTATAGTTGGGAGAAAAGCCCACGCCGCCCAGAAGTTCAAGGATGGTCTCGCCCTTATAGAATACGCCTGCGCCTTCGCCTTCGGCATTTTCTTCTTTGAGTTCTTCATAAAGCCACTGAGGGATATCCATTCTTTCGATATCGGGGTTGTCCGCAATGTAATTGGGGTTATCCATTACGAAACGAAGCACCATCCTGCGGCCAGCTCCGTGCCACTTGTCAAACTGATACTGCTTTTCTATGGCATCAAAATCGTAAACACCCTTGGTCTTTTCGATCTCGCTCCACTTAATGTCAACGTAAACAAGATTGTAATCTACGGCGATCTTTTCCACTTCGCCTTCGTTTATGTCGGCCCAGCCGACCCAGCCCTTGTA
>DBVS01000053.1:0-1698 GCA_002308235.1 Lachnospiraceae bacterium UBA1258 | reverse complement strand
CGCTTCTCGGTAATGGTCTCCTTAACTTCAAGGAATCCTTCCTCGGGAAGCATATATTCACCGCTGTTGGCATTTACGTACACCTTAAGTTCCGCGGGGTTGCCCATTGATTCATTGTATACGGACATAAGAACATAGTCCGAATCATAGTACTGGTAAACAGCCACGGAATCATCGGAAAGCTTGTTATCACCGACAACACTGTAAAGGCGACCCTTCTTTACCACGTAACTTACACCGTTTCTTTCTCCGTACTTAAAGCCTGCGGCGTCGGTGGCGATAGAATAGACCACGTCGGTAGACATGTCGCCGTTACCGTAAACGATGGTGTATAAACGCTCCGCACCCTTTACGGCGCAGAGGTTCGTGGAATTTTCGTGCTTAACCTTGTTACAGATGCCTTCCCAGTCGTCCATAGTCGAATCCTCAAAAGAAAGATCAAATGTTATGTTGTATTTGGGTACACAGGCAAAGGTTCCGCTTTCAGTGTCTCTTGCGGGAGTAAAGCCTTCGGGTGTCAGACGCTCAAAGGTTTCTTCGTCCGTCTGACAGTCGTTACGGTCGATGCAGACGTAAAGGGTATCGGAAACCTTGGGGGTAACTTCCTTAAGGGTCGCAATGGGAACCATGTACTCAGCGCAGTAAACACCGGGAGTTTTTGTTGCCTTAAAGACCTTCTCATACCCTTCGACGCTTTGCTGTTTCATGTTCCACTCAAGGGTAACCGACTCGTCCGTAAAGAAAATGTCAAGACTCTGGTCGGGTCCGTAGGAGCACCAGTCCTGGATCAGAAAATCTCCCGTTGAATGAGCGGCGAAACCTGAATGCAGGAATCCGGTCTTTTGGTTCTGGTCCGTATCGATAAAGAAACTGGTGGTATAGCTTNNTAGCTTGCGGAGGATTCGGGATCCGTTACTCCGCTGATGTAAGTCATTACATAGAGTTTTTCGTTATCTCTGAAAGCATAGATGTCACCGAGCGAACCTTCGCCCGCAGCCAAAGGTTCAACGCCCTTCCAGTCCGCGGGATCACCGTCCACGGTGATGGCCGGTGCGGTTCCGATAATGGGAGGTGTCACCGTCAAAAGTTTGGCGCCTTCATCCGGAAGATACTCACCCGCAGCCTCCATGCCCACTTTGTATTCATCTTTAAGTCCCCCGATCTTATCAAGGGAAATCTTTGCTTCGAAGCCGTCGGCGCCTTTGTAAAAGCCGTCAATCTTAACGCCGTCCTTTGCTTTTTCACCGTTTGTAAAAGCATAAAGAAGCCCCTCCGAAGAGAGTACGTAACCTATGGAACCGGCATCGCTCCAAAGGTCTGTTTTGTCTGTGGAATCGGTCTTTTCGCCGTTTGAAATATATACGGAAAACTCATCCCCCATACGTTTGGCGGAGCATCCCACATAGAGATATTCTCCGTCGGAAACCGCCATGAGCGAATCAAGATCCGAATTCTTTTTCACTGCGTCAAAAAGAATCGATTCCCATTCATGGGCTTCTCCCGAAAATTCAATCGCATTGTCGCTTTGGGCGGCATAAGTACCCGTCGCGGGAATCAGACTTCCGAATCCCGCAAGCGCGGTGCAAAGCCCCAAAGCAAGTGCAAGTGCCTTTCTTTTCATACCTTCCTCCTTTGTTTCGAGGCTGCCCCCCGGCAAGCCCCTTTTACTTCTCTAAAATCATAGCACAAGGAGAAATC
>DBVS01000028.1:2498-2713 GCA_002308235.1 Lachnospiraceae bacterium UBA1258 | reverse complement strand
CCCGCCGCTACGTACCCTTTCTCGGAAACAGTGATCTTTCGGATAGGCTTGTCGGTGGTTATGGTTCCCGCATATCCGCCCTCGGTCTGAAGGTATACCGTACTTCCGCCGTAGTCGGCAAAAGCAGCCGTTCCGCCGCAAACCGAAGCCATAGGGTTTTGCATGTCAAATGTCTGGTTCCATAAAAGCTTGCCGGAAGAGTCCATGGCTCCCGC
>DBVS01000028.1:2163-2368 GCA_002308235.1 Lachnospiraceae bacterium UBA1258 | reverse complement strand
AACAAAAGCATGACCTTATAAACCCTGGTAAGCTTTCTGTGCCGCAGAGTCTTATTTATTCTTTTTCCCGCACTTTCTTCTTCCGATACCGGAAACCTGCTGATATTTGACATCTGTGTATCGAAAATCCTTTAGTTGTACTTAAAAGCGTATACTGTCTTGGATGTGTAATCCTTTCCCGGTCCGAATACACAGGAAGGGAAAT
>DBVS01000028.1:1350-2075 GCA_002308235.1 Lachnospiraceae bacterium UBA1258 | reverse complement strand
ATGAAGTTGCCGGCATAGAACTGAACGCCGGGAAGATCGGAATAAACCGTCATTTCACCGCCCACGGATGCATCCTTTACAACGGCAATCTTACGAAGGGTTCCGTCGTAGCCGTCTATTACGAAGTTATGGTCGTAGCCGCCGCCGATAACAAGCATATCGTAATTGTCATCGATGTCTTTTCCGACAATCCTGCCCTTGGTAAAGTCCATAACCGTCCCCGTAACGTTTCTGATAACGCCTGTGGGGATGGAACCCGGAACCACCTCTGTCATGCCCGAAGCATATAAAGTAAGCTCTTCACCGAGGATCTTACCGGACTTGTGTCCCGCAAGATTGAAGTAAGAGTGGTTTGTAGGATTAAGAATGGTATTCTTATCGCTCTTTGCCGAATAATTAAGCTCAAGCTCGTTGTTTTCCGTGAGAACGTAGGTTACGGAAATCTCCTTATTTCCGGGGAATCCCATATCCATATCTGCCATCTTTACGGTAAGGGTAACGCTGTTTTCGCCTTCCTTTACGGCCCAGATACGCTTGTGGGAACCAAGATCCGCATGGCTGTGAAGGTTGTTTCCGTCTGCATTTGCATCAACCTTGTACTTTACGCCGTCGATGGTAAACTCTGCATTGCCGATACGGTTTGCGCTGGGAGCGATCACGGCTCCGAAATAGCTGGGATTGGATTCATAGGACGCCACATCGTCAAATCCCAGAACCACATCTCT
>DBVS01000028.1:330-1288 GCA_002308235.1 Lachnospiraceae bacterium UBA1258 | reverse complement strand
GAATTGGTAAGAAGGTATGCGTAAACCTCCTCACCCTTTTTTGTTTTTCCGAATAATCTCTTTGTCATAGTTCTCTCCCTCTGCTTTTATAATTCCACACGGCCCTCGAGCGCACGAAGAAGGGTTACTTCATCAATGTACTCAAGATCGCCGCCTACAGGCACACCGCTGGCAATTCTCGTAACTTTGATACCCGTGGGCTTTACGAGCTTGCTGATGTACATGGCTGTGGTCTCACCCTCCAAACTTGAATTGGTGGCGATGATAACTTCCTTGACGTCACCTTCGAGTCTTGTAATAAGTTCTTTAAGCTTTATATCCCCGGGTCCGATTCCCAACATCGGTGATATCGCCCCGTGAAGCACATGATAAACGCCCGTGTACCTTCCGGTCTTTTCATAAGCCGCAAGATCCCTCGGGGTTTCAACCACCATGATCACGGACTGATCGCGTTTGGGGTCTGCGCAAACGGGGCAGACCTCCCTGTCCGTAAGGGTACAGCACTTGCTGCAGTAGCGCACGTTTCTGCGCGCTTCTATCATGGTGTTTGCGATTCGTTCAACCTTCTCCGTAGGCATACCGATCAGGTGAAACGCGAGCCTCTGGGCAGACTTCGTCCCTATTCCGGGAAGGGCCTCCAGTTCCTCTATCAATTTGTTTCCCTGACCGCCGTAGAGATTCATTAAAAGCCAAAGCCTCCCAAGCCGCCGGTCATTTTGCTCATGGCATTTGCGCTTGCTTCGTCAGCCTGCTTAAGTGCCTCATTTACCGCTGCAACTATCATGTCCTGAAGCATTTCCACGTCATCGGGATCAACCGCCTCGGGCGCGATAACAACGGACTTAACTTCTTTGGCACCGGTAACGGTAGCTGTAACCGCACCGCCTCCTGCCTTGGCAGTAAACTCCTTTGTTTCAAGTTCCTTTTGATTTTCTTCCATCTGGCGCTGCATTCTCTG
>DBVS01000028.1:0-317 GCA_002308235.1 Lachnospiraceae bacterium UBA1258 | reverse complement strand
TTGCTCATGTTTCCGGGCATTCCGCCACCGGGAAATCCACCACGTTTAGCCATTTTATCCTCCTAATCCTCTGTTTCGATCTCCATGTCTATATTTTTGTTAAAACGCTCGTCAACCGACTTTTCTTCATCGGTCACCGCGCCGTCTTGCGATAATAATTCAATCTTCACGGTTACGCTTCTGCCCGCGAATTCGTTGATGTTTTCAACCAGCGCGGCATATGCTTTTTCGGGAGCATCTGTAAGTGCGTCGGCCCGTACAAAATGGTTGTAGCAAAACGGATTTGTAAAAAGAAGCCGTAACTCGCCCTTTTCATT
>DBVS01000095.1:16862-18300 GCA_002308235.1 Lachnospiraceae bacterium UBA1258 | reverse complement strand
GTCGTGAATCTGTCCGTCAAGCATGGATCTTGTGGTATGTTCCGCAAATCTTTGACACAAGACCGTAAATCGGTCACGGTTTAAATAGCCCACCGTACCCACGATACTCCTGGTTCCTATATCCAGTCCAAAGACAAGGGTCTCATTCTTTTTCATAAAGCCCGATCCTTTCACGTATTTGAGAATAAGTNNTTTTCGGGGTCTCCCGAATTGTCTATCACAAAATCAGATCCTGACCTAAACTGACCGTCACTTAACTGACTCTTAAATATGCCGTCGATCCGCTCATCGGTGTAGCCGCGGGATTCTTTTAACCGTTCCCGCCTTACACTGTCGGAGGCATATATATACCACATTTCATCGACAAAATCGTTATATCCGCACTCGATCAGCAATGCCGCTTCGATAAAAAGAAACCGGATCTCTCCCTTTTCTTTTTCCTGCTCCGCTATTTCAACGATCCTTTTGTATACTGCGGGGTGAATAATGGAATTTACGCCGTTTCGAAGTGATTCATCGGCGTAGATCATTGCAGCCATCTTTTTCCTGTCGATCTCACCGTTCTCTAAAAGCACATTCTTTGAAAGGAGTTTAACGAGAGGTTCGTAACAAACTTCACCCTTTACACAAAGATCCTTTGCAAGATCGTCCGTAAAGATTATCTTACAGTCTGCAATGCTATTAATATAATCAAGAACAGTGGATTTTCCGGCACCGACTCCGCCGGTGATGCCGATTATTTTCATTTTGGATTTATTTTGCGTCAAACCAGGTGTCTCCCTTGTGAACGTCAATTTCAAGCGGTACGGAAAGTGCCGCCGCCTTCGCCATTTCCGTGGAAAGTATTTCTTTAATTTTTTCCTCTTCCCCGATCTTTGTTTCAATAAGCACTTCATCGTGAACCTGAATGATCAGTCTGGAAGAAAGGTTATTCTTTCGAATAGCATTAAATATATTAATCATGGCAATTTTCATGATGTCTGCGGCGGGNNCGCCGTGCCCTGAATGGGTGCGTTCATGGCAACTCTTTCGCCGAAGCTTCTCATCATAAAATTGGACTCTTTCAATTCCGGAATCGGACGGATCCTGCCGTAAAGAGTGGTGGAATACCCGTCGCGCTTCGCATCGGAAACCGCTTTATCAAGGTAAGCCTTGACCGTCGGATAGGTGGCAAAATACTCATCTATGTAACGCTTTGCTTCGGAAACCGACATATCTATGTCATTGCTTAAACCAAAGGCGCTTATTCCGTAGATAATGCCGAAATTAACGGCCTTAGCTCTTCTTCTCTCAAGATCCGTAACCTCTTCAAAGGGCACCTTAAACACTCTGGCCGCGGTGGACCTGTGAATGTCTTTACCTTCGTTAAAGGCGGAAATAAGGCCTTCATCTCCCGACATATGGGCCATAAGGCGAAGCTCTATCTGGGAATAATCCG
>DBVS01000095.1:529-16837 GCA_002308235.1 Lachnospiraceae bacterium UBA1258 | reverse complement strand
ACCTTTCTGAGTTCCCTTCCGAGTTCGGTCCTGATGGGAATATTCTGAAGATTGGGATTACTTGAGCTGATCCTGCCCGTGGCGGTAACGGTCTGATTGAAGCTTGTATGGATACGCCCGTCTTCCCCGATAAACTGAATAAGTCCGTCAGCATATGTAGACTTGAGTTTTGACAGGGTACGGTATTCAAGGATCTTATCCACAACAGGGTAATCCGCAGACAGTTTTTCAAGCACGTCCGCAGCCGTGGAATAGCCCGTTTTGGTCTTTTTCCCGCCGGGTATCTTCAGTTTTTCAAAAAGAACCTCCCCGAGCTGTTTCGGGGAATTGATGTTAAATTCCGTATCCGCAAGGGAATAGATCTCTTTTTCAAGTTTTTCAATACCGGAAGAAAGCTTGTCCGAGTACACTTTCAAAGCCTTCTTATCTACCGAAACACCTTCTTTTTCCATGGAATAAAGCACAAAGGAAAGGGGCATCTCGATATTGCGGTAAAGCTTATCCATACCGGCATCCGCAACATCTTTAAACAGGCGGTCGAACAAAAGCACCGATTCTTCCGCTGCGGCGCAGGCAAATTCTCTTGTTTTTTCAGGGAGGTCCTTGGCAAAGCCTCTGTATCTTTCACCGTATTTTTCGCTTAAGTTAACAAGCGGATACTCACCCTTGACCGGATCCAAAAGATATGAAAGAAGCTCGATATCTTCAAAGCTGTCCCTGTATTCATTGAAAAGAACGTAAGATTCTTTGATCCGGTATGTAATGAGCTTTGCGGCCCCCGTATCTTTCAAGCAGTACTCTTTCACGTATTCGGGCGTAAACAGACCGTAAAAACATAAAAATACGTTCCTTCCCGAAAAAGAAAGAGCCAGACCATCGTTCCCGCAAAGGTAAAAGCCGAATTTCCCTGATTTGACGGCCTTCGAAACAAGCGTAACACACTCATTAAAGTCTTCAATGACTTCGAATTCGGTTTTATAGGTTTCTACGGTCTTTGCAGACCCGTCGCCGGGTATGCTGAATTTTTCAAGTCGCGCGACTATGCTCTTTAAAGAGTACTTTAACAAAACTTCAGAGGATTCCTGATTAAGAAAACCTTTGATCTTTGACTTTTCGATATCAAAATCTATGGGAGCATCGGTTTCGATGGTGGCTAAGGTACGGCTTAAGAAAGCATTGTCCCTGTCGGCGATAAGATTTGCTTTTAAGGCCTTTCCGCTTATCTCATCCAGGTGTTCATAAACGGAATCAAGTGTATGATAGGTGGCAATCAGCCCCGTTGCGGTCTTTTCGCCGACCTTGTTTACCCCGGGAATATTATCGCTGGTATCCCCCATAAGAGCCTTAACATCGATAAATTCTGCAGGTGTTACGCCGTATTTTGCGATAACGTCTTTGGTATAATACCCTACGGTTTCGGTCTTATTACCCTTGGTGGTGGGAATTGCCACTTTAACGGTGTCCGAAGCGATCTGAAGAAGGTCTCTGTCTCCCGAAAGGATCGTAACGGTATAGCCTTCCTTTTCGCAGCGCTTTGCAAGGGTTCCCAATATATCGTCGGCCTCATATCCTTCTTTTTCGATGGCTGTGATACCCATGGCAGCCAAAACTTCCCTGATTATCGGAAGCTGCATCCTAAGTTCATCGGGCATGGGCTTTCTGGTTCCCTTATACTCGGGAAAAATCTTATGTCTGAAGGTGGGCGCATGAAAATCAAGCGCCACAGCAAGACAGTCCGGGCGCTCATCCTCGATGGTCTTTAAAAGAATATTCAAAAAGCCGTAAACGGCATTGGTATAAATACCGTTTCTGTCGGTTAAAAGCTGCACGCCGTAAAAACCCCGGTGCAGAATCGAATAACCGTCCACAAGTAAAATTTTGCTCATTTTGTCCCCGTTATACAAGTAATACGAATACCACAAACATGATAAAGCAAAGGACCAAAACCCCACAGCAACCAAGAAACATGTTTCTGCGCTGTTTTTCCTCAAGCATCTGTTCCGCGGCCTTTAATTCGTCTTCAAGTCTGTTTATGAGATTATAGTTCTTGGATTCGCCGGCGTCGGAAAAGCCTTCGAAAACAAGGTACTGGATCGTCAGTTCTTCTTTGCAGGATTTGCACTTTCTTATGTGATTGATAAGCAGATTTTTATCCTCTAAAGAAAGTTTTTTATTGATATAACCGGAAATAAGTTTTTCCGCGTATTTGCAATCAATGTTTCTTTGTTTCACCAATCTGCTCCTAAATCTGTATCCGAATAATTATATTAAAAAACTCAGACAATCACAACCTTTTCGACCGGAAGTAACCTTAATATCGCAAGCTCAAGTTCGTTACTCCTGATGGGCTTTGTAAGATAATCCGCAAAGCCTATCTGCCTGTACTCAACCTCCGCTCCGCTAAGGGCGTTGGCGGTAAGAACGATGACGGGGGTATCGGTGTTAAGGCCCTCCTCCTTTATTATCTCAAAAGTCTTGATACCGTCGGGTTCAGGCATCCTGTGATCAAGAAGGATAATGTCATACTTGGTTTCCTTACACTTTTCGATGGCTTCATATCCGCCTACGGCCGTTTCAACCGTGATCTCCGTTCTTCTGAGAAGTGCTTCCACAACCTTAAGATTAACGGCAACATCATCCACCACAAGGATTCTGGCGCCGGGGGCCTTAAAGGTTTCTTTGTACTGTTTTTCTTTATTGTCCGAGAACGACAGGTTCAAAGCGCCGGCAGGCTTGTAATTTAGTATCTTCTGGGGGATGGTTATATAAAAGCTGGAGCCCTCTCCAAGCTTACTCTTAACTTCGATGGAACCGTCCATAAGGGTAATAAGCTCTTTGGTGATGGAAAGTCCGAGGCCTGTACCCTGAATCGAAGCATTTTGTTCTTCGTTCACTCTTCTGAAGGACTCAAACAGGTATTCAACATCTTCTTCGGCAATACCGATACCGGTATCCGAAATTTCGGAAAGCACCTCGATGCGGTCTTCTTCGATTGATTTAACACTCATTCTGACGGTAACTCCGCCGAATTTGGTGTATTTTATGGCGTTGGAAATAATATTTGAGAAAATCTGCCTCATCCTGTTTTCATCACCCTGCAAAAGAGAAGGCATATTTTCATCGCACTCGATTTTAAATGACAGTCCTTTGGCCTCCGCCATCTGGGCGAAGGTATTGTAGCAGTCTCTTAAAAGTTTATGGGGACTGTAACCGCTTAAGAGAAGTTCCATCTTTCCGGCTTCGATCTTGGAAAAGTCGAGGATATCGTTGATAAGGCTTAACAGGATGTCGCCGCTTGCCTTGATATTGTTGGAATATTCAAGAAGCAGCGGATCGGATGTGGAACGCATTATCATCTCGTTCATGCCAAGCACCGAGTTAAGAGGCGTACGGATTTCATGTGACATGCTGGCAAGGAAGGTACTCTTGGCAAGATTTGCTTTGTCCGCGTTGACCTTGGCCTCATGCAGCTGCTCCATAAAAATCATTTCTTCGGTCTTGTCTTCAAGAAGGAAATAGGAACCGATAAACCTGCCCTTGGTATCCGTAAGTTCGCTGTACTTGATTCTGAAATTGTGCTCTTTGCCAACAATATCCTTACCGGTATATTCAACTTCGCCGTAAATCTTATCTTCGCTTTCAAGAGCAGAAATGACCGAAACCATGGGTTCTTTGTCAAATTTGGCCTTAATCATGTCGGCACCGAATATGCTCACAAAGAAAGTGTTTGCAAAAACACAGTTTTCATCAATGTCAAAAATGATGATGCCTTCCTTCATGTCATCAACCGCCCGCCCGATTGTGGTAATAGTCAGGTTTCTCGGCACGATATGGCGGATACTGATATAAACGAGCCCCCCCGCAATGGCATAGAAAACAACCGAAGCATCCAATACAAGAGAAAATACCATGTAGACCAGGTTAAGAAAAACCACCAGAATCAAGGATGCCAGAATGCTTAAATACTTGGTCCTGTAAAAGCTGTAACTCTTTACCGTCTTGTAGGAAATAAACAAAAGCGACGTAAAAATCACAAAATAGTCAAGGGCAAGGTGCCAGTAATATGACCAGTTAAAGTTCGTTAAGAAGAAAACCGCTCCGTCTTTTCCGGCAGATTCGAAAACCGTGAAATGATGGTGAAAAAATATATTCAAGATGATGGAAACGGAATCCACAAGCATCAAAAAGAGACCGGGGAATTTAAGTCTTCTGTATGCGATAAAATATTCAACGTAAGAAAGGCAGAAGCCGCAAAGAAAGAATAAAATCCAGTTGATGGAAGCAAAATAACAGCAGTAAGCGATCACTGCCATGGTTTCGTTAACGGAAAGCGCAACAAAAATATTGGCAACGATGGCTATGATAGCAGCAATCATTGCCCTCCTCAGGCAAATTTCGTATTTTTCTTTTACCTTACCCAGCAGATTAACAATAATAATCAGGCCGATTATGGCAAATACATAAATCGTGACAAAAACTGCCTTGGTTACCATTTTTTCGCTCCGCAGATTTTATAAATACCCACAGTTGATTATACATCAAGAGAATAATAAAAACAACAAGACCGCCCTTTTAAAAGCGGTCTTGCGATCTGTTTTGTTTTAGTAATTTTCTGCCTTGAGTTCAAAGAAGCTCTTGGGATGATTACAGGTAGGGCATTCCTCCGGAGCGCTCTCTCCGATAACGATATGTCCGCAGTTTCTGCACTCCCAGATCTTTACGCCGCTCTTTTTGAACACTTCGGAATTTTCGATGTTACGAAGCAGATTTCTGTATCTTTCTTCGTGATGCTTCTCAATCTCGGCAACTCTCTTAAACTTTTCCGCAAGTTCGGGGAATCCCTCTTCTTCGGCGGTCCGTGCAAAACCGACATACATGTCGGTCCACTCATAGTTTTCCCCTTCGGCAGCTGCCAGCAGGTTTTCTTCGGTGCTTCCGATTCCGTAAAGTTCCTTGAACCAAAGCTTTGCGTGTTCTTTTTCATTCTCGGCGGTCTTCAAAAAGATCTCTGCCATCTGCTCGAAGCCGTCCTTTTTTGCCTTTGAAGCAAAGTAAGTGTACTTGTTTCTTGCCATGGACTCCCCTGCAAAAGCAGCTTCAAGATTTTTCTCGGTCTGAGTCCCTGCGTATTTGTTTCCCATTGTATAATTCTCCTTTCAACTCTCTTTAGGCTTTCCAAAGGCCGTGAAGATTACAGTATTCGTAAACGGCCTTAACCTTTTCCCCATCGTTAAGCGTAAATACAGCCTCGGGTTTTTCCCCGGGATTCAAGGATTTTACGGAAAATCCATTTTCCGTCTCCAGCACTATGAAATTAATAAAATGTTCGGGAAGCATGGGATGTTCCACAGAACCTACCGTAACCGTCACGCGATTTCCTTCGGTCACAACTACGGGAACATGCTTCTCAACCGCAGCATCAGTGGTGCCGGGAACAAGTTCCTTCATGGGTGAACCGCAGCAAACAACGGGAACTCCCGAATCTTTAAGTTTAACTACGATATTTCCGCAAGTTTCGCATCTGTAAATCTTTAAATCCATATGTAACTCCTCCTTTTTCAACATTATATATAAAGCTTGTCTCGCTTTACGTAACAATTGTTACAAAATTAACATGTGTAACATACTTCATTATCGCATTTTTCGCCCGCAAAACATTTATTGATATTATCTATGGTGGTATTCGCGATATTCTCAAGCGCCTCATCCGTAAGAAATGCCTGGTGTGAAGAAATAATCACATTCGGAAGGGAAATGAGCCTTGCAAGAATATCATCATTTACTATATGGCCGGAGAAATCCTTGAAAAAGAAAGATGCCTCCTCCTCGTATACATCAAGACACGCAGCACCGATCTTACGATCCTTGAGGCCGTTTAAAAGCGCTTCGGAATCGATAAGTCCGCCTCTGGAGGTGTTGATGATCACAACGCCCTTTTTCATTTTCTTTATGGATTCTTCGGATACCATATGATGGTTTTCTTCGGTCAAGGGACAGTGAAAAGAGATTATATCGCTTCTTTCCCACAAAGTATCCAGATCCACATATTCAACGCCTTCAATATCCGCGGGGTACTTATCATAGGCTATTATCTTCGCTCCGAAACCCTTACAGATATCGATGAAGATACGTCCGATCTTACCGGTTCCCACAACGCCTACGGTCTTTCCGTGAATCTCAAATCCCGTAAGACCCGAAAGACTGAAGTTAAAGTCTCTGGTGCGGATGTAGGACTTGTGTATCCGTCTGATGGAGGTAAGCAAAAGTGCCATGGCATGCTCCGCTACCGCGTAGGGTGAATATGCGGGCACTCGGACGACCCGAATCTTCTTGTATGCATATTTGACATCGACATTGTTATAGCCGGCGCACCTTAAAGCTATAAGCTTTATCCCGAGTTCGCAGAGTCTGTCGATAACCTCGGGGCCCACCTCGTCGTTTACAAAGATACATACCGCGTCAAAGCCTTTGGTAAGAGACACGGTGTCAAGGGTTAATTTGGTCTCGAAAAACTTGATTTTGATGCCGTTTTTACCGTTGTACTTTTCAAAGGATTTTTCGTCATAATCCTTCGCGTCGAAAAAAGCAACTTTTACCATTCGGAACCCTCCTTTATCAAACCTTGGGAAGTTTTGAAAGTGATGCTTCAAGCTCCTCGTCTGTGGGAATATAGTCTGTCATTTTATTGTCATGGAACTTTTCATATGCAACCATATCGAAATATCCGGTACCCGTAAGTCCAAATACAATGGTCTTTGCTTCGCCGGTTTCTTTGCACTTAAGAGCCTCATCCACCGCAACTTTGATGGCATGTGAGCTTTCGGGTGCGGGAAGGATGCCTTCAACCCTTGCAAACATTTCAGCAGCCCGGAATACATCGGTCTGTTTAACGCTTACGGCTTCCATCATCTTATCGTCGTAAAGCTTTGAAAGGGTGGAACTCATTCCGTGATATCTTAAGCCGCCTGCATGGTTGGGAGCGGGAATAAAGGAACTTCCGAGGGTATACATCTTCGCAAGGGGACAAACCATACCGGTGTCGCAGAAGTCATATGCGTATCTGCCTCTGGTAAAGCTGGGACAGGACTGAGGTTCAACAGCAATGATCCTGTAGTCTGCTTCTCCGCGAAGCTTTTCTCCCATGAAAGGAGCTATGAGTCCGCCTAAGTTCGATCCGCCGCCGGCACAGCCGATGACAATATCTGCCTTAACTCCGTATTTATCAAGAGCAGCCTTGGTTTCAAGACCAATAACAGACTGGTGTAAAAGAACCTGATTAAGCACGCTTCCGAGAACATATCTGTATCCGGGAGTATTTACAGCCACTTCAACCGCCTCGGATATGGCGCAGCCAAGGCTTCCGGTGGTTCCCGGGAACTCACTTAAAATCTTTCGTCCGATCTGTGTGGTGTCCGAAGGAGAAGGAGTAACCGAAGCTCCGTAGGTTCTCATAACTTCTCTTCTGAAGGGCTTCTGCTCGTAAGAAACCTTAACCATGTAAACCTTGCAGTCAAGTCCGAGGTAAGCACATGCCATGGAAAGTGCGGTACCCCACTGACCTGCGCCGGTCTCGGTGGTAACGCCCTTTAAGCCCTGTTTCTTGGCGTAATAAGCCTGAGCGATGGCGGAATTCAACTTATGGCTTCCGCTTGTATTGTTACCCTCGAATTTGTAATAGATTTTCGCGGGGGTTTTAAGCTTTTCTTCAAGGCAGTAGGCCCTGATAAGAGGAGCCGGCCTGTACATCTTGTAGAAATTTCTGATTTCTTCCGGAATCGGAATATATGCATTATCGTTATCAAGTTCCTGATCTACCAGTTCCTCGCAGAAAACAACGGACAGCTCTTCCTTTGTCATGGGCTTTAAGGTACCGGGATTAAGCAGCGGTGCGGGTTTTTCCTTCATATCCGCTCTCATGTTGTACCAGGCCTTCGGGATCTCTGCTTCACTTAAATAAATCTTGTAGGGTATCTCTTGAGACATGTTTCTATCCTCCGATAAAGTAAATTTATTCTATCATATTTTGGTCTGTTTGAACACTTTAAAGTCAGCGGCTTTCGGCTATATCACAGATAAGCTTTTCGGTCTTTTCCCAGCCTAAGCAAGGGTCCGTAATGGACTTTCCGTATACGCCCTCTCCCACCTTCTGGGCACCGTCTTCGATGTAACTTTCCACCATAAATCCCTTTAAGAGTTTTGCGATCCTTTCGTTATGCTTTGCGGAATTCAAAACGTCTTTGATAAGCCTTGGCTGCTCGAAAGGATTCTTGTTGGAATTAGAATGATTGGTATCGATGATGACAGCCGGATTCTTAAGCTCCCTTGCTTCGTAATTGTCACAAAGTCTCACCAGATCCTCGTAATGGTAGTTCGGGATCGACTGTCCGTGCTTGTTGGTGCTTCCGCGTAAGATTGCGTGAGTGTGAGGATTTCCGAAGGATTTTACCTCCCATCCCCTGTAAATAAAGGTATGAGGATGCTGGGCGGCAAGAATAGCATTTAACATAACCGAATAATCACCGCTTGTGGGGTTTTTCATTCCGACGGGTACATCTATTCCGCTGGCTGTAAGTCTGTGCTGCTGGTCCTCAACGGATCTTGCGCCCACTGCGACATAGGCCAGAAGATCGTCCAGATACTGGTAATTTTCGGGATAAAGCATCTCATCCGCACAGGTAAAACCGGTTTCTTTTATGGCTCTCATGTGAAGGTGTCTGGTTGCGATTATACCTTTAAACAGGTCCGATTTTCCCGTGGGATCCGGCTGATGGAGCATTCCCTTATAGCCTTCGCCGGTGGTCCTTGGCTTATTGGTGTAGATTCTCGGAATTATAAGGATCTTGTCCTTAACCTTCTCCTGCAGGGGAACAAGTCTTGAAATGTAATCGATAACGCTTTCTTCGTTATCTGCGGAGCAGGGTCCGATGATAAGAATGAGTTTATCGGATCTTCCCTCAAAAACCGCTTCGATTTCCTTTCTTCGTCCCTCAATGATCTTTATCATGTCATCACTTAACGGGAACATTTCCTTTACTTCCGAAGGAAGTGTAAGCTTTCGTTCGAATTCCATGTTCATAATTTCTTACTCCTGATATCTTAACCCTGTTTCTTGTCAAAAAGGGCTCTTCTCTTGGTGGAAAGACGCATCTTTTCTTTTAAGCCTTCGGCGTCCTCTTTTTCAATGAGATCCCTGATAGAATTGAATTCATCAATAAACAGGTTCATTTCTCTAAGCAAAGATTCCTTGTTCATAAAGAATAATTCGGTCCACATATTCTCATTTATCCTGGCAATCCTCGTAAGATCCCTGAAGGAATCTCCCGTATAATCCACAAGGTGCTCGTTGTCGGTGCAGGTCATCAAAGAAACCGCAATACAATGAGTGAGCTGGGAAACAAAGGCTATAACTCTGTCGTGTTCTTTGGGGGAAAGCACACAGATACGTTTAAAGCCCAAGATCCTCCCCAAGCCTTTACACCATTCTATCGCATCCTGCGTGTTTTCGGGAGTAGCAACGACAATATAGTTTGCATCTTTAAACATACCGTCATCGCTGTTTTTAACGCCCGAAACTTCCCGCCCCGCCATGGGGTGAGCAGCTATAAATTCAACATCCTTACGAAGTATCTTAAGAACATCGAAAACAACGGCGGATTTTATACCCGTTACGTCCGTAATCCGGATGCCGGGCTTAAAAAACTTCTGATTATCCGAGATCCATCCTGCCACAGCCGAGGGGTAAAGGGCAACAACGATGGCGTCCGCAGCTTTGATGAGCTCTTCGCCGCCCTCGGAAGCACCTCTGTCGATAATGCCGTTTGTGAGGGCATATTCCACGGATTCGGGATCCCTGTCGATTGCAAAGACATGATAACCCATTCTTTTTAATGCCTTTGCGTAACTGCCGCCCATAAGGCCCAGGCCGACTATCAAAATGTTACTGTCGTTAATCCATTCCATCTTCGATAACCTCAATTCCAAGTCCTTTTATGACCGAAAAATAATCGGGAAAGCTCTTTTTTACGGCTTCGGTGCCGGTGATTTCACCGCCTGTCACGCTTAAACAAACGGAAAGTGCCATTACTATCCTGTGATCGTTATGGCCGGAAAGAATGGTCTTCGGAGCCTGCAGGGAACCTTCGAAGATCTCTATGGAATTATCACCGACTTGAACCTTAATTCCGAATTTTTCAAGTTCCTCGGCCATTGCGACACCTCTGTCGCTTTCTTTAATCTTAAGTCGTTTGGTGCCGGTCAGGATCCCGCCTCCACCTCTTAATGATAAAACCGCCATTAAAACGGGGCCCAAATCAGGGCAATCGCTTATATCGATCTTGGGCCTTTTGACAGAAAGGAGCATATTAAAATATTTCTTATAGATCATATCTCCCTGGGCGCTGTCTTTATTTAGTCCCGTAACCGAAACACTTCCCCCCGCAAGATTAAAAGCATCAAGAAAAGCCGCATTGGAGGCATCACCCTCAACGGTTATGTCCGTATTTTTAAAGTTTCCCGGTTCGATCATGATTTCCCTCTCTCCCGAAAACTCCGCCTTCACTCCGAAAGCTTTGAATGCGCCCATTGTAAGGTTGATATATGACCTGCTTTCAATGTTTCCCGTAAGTGTTATCTTTCCGCCTTTCCCTGACAAAGCAAGGGCGTACATAAGCCCCGTCACAAACTGACTGCTTATGTCTCCGGGAATTGAAAAAGCATTCTTTATAAGCTTACCGGAAACAAAGATTCCGCCTTCGTGTTTCTCGAAATCTATGCTTTCTTCCCTGCAAATATCTTCATATACGGAAAACGGTCTTTCCATGAGACGACCCGACCCTGTAAACACGGCCGATTCGCAGAGCATCATGGACACCGGCATAAAGAATCTTACGGTACTTCCGCTTTCTCTGCAGGAAAATACGGTTTCACCTTTCTTAAAAGACCTTCCCCTTCCGGTCACGGTAACTTTTCTTCCGGAAATCTTTACGTCTGCGCCGAGAGCCTTAATGCAATCTATTGTAGCAAGAATGTCTTCCGAAAAATCAACATTCGAAATTACGCTTACGCCTTCGGCAAGAGCGGCGCAGATCAAATATCTGTGAGCAAGGCTCTTTGAGGGAGGCGCAACGACCTCTCCCCGTGCAGTGCTTCTTTTTATTTCGATCTTCATTTGCCATACTCCTTAAAAAGAAGGTCCATGGCTTCCAAATATCCGTTGATGCCATGTCCCTTGATTGTGGCAACGCAGGCGGCACGGACGTAGCTTATCTTTCTGAATTCTTCTCTGGAATCGACATCCGAAATGTGAACTTCCACCGTCGGGATTGATACAGCTTTGATGGCATCAAGGATTGCTATACTCGTATGTGTATATGCTCCGGGATTTATGACAATACCGTCAAAAAGTCCGTAGCAGGCCTGGATCTCATCAACAAGAGCACCTTCGTGATTGCTCTGGAATACTTCAACATAGACTCCCAGCCTTTCTCCGTGCTTTTTGATTTCATCCACCAGCTCCGCATATCCCGTCTTCCCGTATAGATCGGGTTCTCTGACTCCGAGCATATTGATATTGGGTCCGTTGATCACTTTAATACGCATCAATAATTCTCCCTATTTCATCTGCGACTGCTTCCGGACTATCCTTGACAATCACTTCAATATCCATGTTTTTCTTATAGATCGGAAGCCGCTCTCTGTAAAGGCGCATCACTTTATCACAGTTGTCGGCAAGAGGTCTGTCATTCGTCGGTGTGATCTCTGACGGATCTCTGTCAAGAAAAACCACAGTTCCGTTTTTCCGAAGATTTTCTACGTTACAGGGTCTCAGTACCGCCCCTCCGCCTGTGGAAATAAGCTTATTTTTCTCCTTAGACAAAGAAAGGATCACATCACTTTCCACATTTCTGAAATAAGCCTCTCCGTCCGTTTCAAAAATATCTTTTATTTCTCTTCCTTCACGACGTACGATCTCCTCGTCCGTATCAATAAAATCAAGAGAAAACCTTTCCGCCAGCAGCTTTCCCACAGTGCTTTTCCCGGACCCCGGCATTCCCGTCAATATCAGATTACCCTTTGAAAAAAGGATCTTATGATAAATCTCAAGTGCCTTTTCCGATGAAACTTCCGCATTCATAAACTTTGAAAGAGCTCCTACAGCCTGCATTACCAGCATATAAAGGCCGCCTGTGGCATTAATGCCCCTGTCTTTGGCCGATAAAACGAGCTTTGTATTAAGGGGATTATAAATTGCATCGATGACGCCCTTTAATCCCGAAAAAGCGCTTAAATCTACGGGCATTCCGTCTTCCTTCGGATACATACCCACAGGCGTCGTGTTGATGATAAAATCCGCGTTACTGTGACTTAAAACCGCTTCCTCATAGGTTATACATTCTTTACCGGGCTTACGGCTTACCTTAATGATGGTTTCCGCTCCTAAATGCTTTGCGGTATATGCAGCGGTCTTTGAGGTTCCGCCGGTTCCGAGGATCAAAACCTTGGCTCCTTTAAAATCCATTTCGGTCTTTTTAATGAGTTCGCTCATTCCGAAAAAATCGGTATTAAAGCCGTAAAGCTTGCCGTTGCGGTTAACCACCGTGTTTACCGCACCGATTTCATTTGCTACAGGGTCGATCTCGTCCAGGAACGGAATAACGGCTTCTTTATAGGGTATCGTAACATTGATCCCTTTAAAGTCTTTAGCCTTCATAAAGGCTTCAAGGTTCGAAGGTTCGATTTCCTTCAATTCATAGGTATAAAAACCGAAAAGCTCGTGTATTTCCTTTGAATAGCTGTGTTTGAGCGATTCGGCGATAAGTCCGTATTCCATCAGTTTCTTCCTCCGAAGAAATCGGTTCCGAAACGAGCCGCCAAAAGATCGTAAACCGTCAAAGCAATAACGGAATCAACTACGATCCTTGCCCTGTGAATGATGGTAGGATCGTGGCGTCCGTTAATTACAAGCTTTCTGTTTTCGCCGGAATTAAGTTCCACAGTGTCCTGCTCTTTGTAAATTGAAGGAGTGGGCTTAACCGCAAGCCTCACCGTTACAGGCATTCCGTTGGTGATGCCGCCGTTTATGCCGCCGTTATTGTTGGTCTTTGTCTTAATCTCACCGTTTTCCGAAAAGAAAGCATCGTTAAACTCGCTTCCGCTTCCGTTAACGCCTGAAAAACCCGCACCGAATTCGATTCCCTTAACGGCAGGGATACTGAAAAGAGCGTGAGAAAGAACCCCTTCCACCGTATCAAACCAGGGTTCACCAAGCCCTGCGGGAAGGCCTATGACAGCCGACTCCAAAATACCGCCCACGCTGTCGCCCTCTGCTGCGGCCTTTTTAATGATCTCCTGCATTTTTTCTCCGGCTTCGCTTGATAAAACCGCAAAGGTTTCGGAAGAAAGATAGTCAATATCCGCCCTATAATCGGCAAAATCCCTGTCGTTTACGTTTCCGACGCTTTTAATGTGAGTACCGATGAAAATACCCTTTTTGTTAAGTTCGGGGATGACTACACCTGCGGCAGCCACAAGTGCCGCCGTAATACGGCCGCTGAAATGTCCGCCGCCTCTGTAATCTTCAAAACCGCCGTATTTAACGAAAGCAGTGTAATCCGCATGTCCCGGACGGGCAAGTCTTTCTGCATTTTCACCGTAATCCGCGCTTTTCTGAGAAGTGTTTGGAATAAGAATACAAAGGGGCGTTCCGGTAGTTTTACCGTTAAACGCACCGCTGACTATGGAATACTCGTCTGCTTCCACACGTTTGGTGGAAATGTCTCCCGAGGGACGCCTTAAAAGCAGCTGCTTTTTGATGAATTCATCGTTTATATCAATACCCGGAGCAAGGCCGTCCAGAACGGCACCGATATAGGGGCCGTGGCTTTCACCGAATATTGTGATCTGTAGACTGTTACCGAATGTGTTTTTCATAATTTATCCTTATTCGTTCTCTATGGCATAGGAACCGAGCACCTTTAAAGTGATACAATGCCTGTCAAGTTCTTTGAGCATGTCCGCGCCTTCTTTTGACGAAAGCTTACCCTCGACTTCCACATAGAAATAATACTGAAATGCCGCATTTTTAAGGGGTCTGCTGCGAAGGACCCTCATGCTGTATCCGTGCTTACCGATAACGGAAATAGCCTCTGCAAGACCTCCCGCCTCATTTTTGACGGTAAACATAAGGATGTAGGAACTTAAGTTTTCGGAACTTACGATGCTTTCCCTGCTTTTTGAAAAAACAGCAAATCTGGTAGTGTTGGTGGATGCACCGTTAATGTCATGATCAAGGACCGAAAGATTGTATATTTCGGCCGTTTCACGGCTGGCGATGGCGGCTACGGTCTTATCACCCTTGTCAAAGACTTCTTTCGCGGCTCTGGCCGTATTGGAAGCCTGCTCGATCGTAAAATCATGGTCGGAAATGTAGTCTGCACACTGTTCAAGAGCCTGGGGATGGCTTACAACCTTTTTAATGTCAGACAGCTTGCTTCCCTTTAAACCGAGGAGATTCTGAGATACCTTCAAAGAATAAACCCCGTTTATATAGAGATTTCCTTCATACATAAGGTCCATGACCTGCCCGACTTCTCCGGCGGAACTGTTTTCAATGGGAAGGACTGCCATATCGCAGGTTCCCGCATCTACGGCATTATAGGCTTCTTTAAAACTGTTGAAAGAAACACGGTTGGCATCGGGAAAGATCTTTCCTGCGGCAATGCTTGCGAAAGCTCCTTCAATTCCACTGTAGGCAACCTTTGCACCCTCCATGAGCTTATGCTGGTAACGCTTTGAAATGTCCATGACCGACTGCATAAACATTATATAATAAGGTCTCAGATCTATGTCGGAAATATTTTTCCCGTTTTTTTCCAAAAGTTCTTTTTCCCTGGTGGGGTCGAATATCTTAAGTCCGTGTTCGATCTTATACTTTCCGATATTCTCGGCAACTTTCATTCTTTCTTCAAAAAGAGCGGCCATTTTCTTATCGATCTCTTCTATGTGCTCTCTCTCTTTTGAAATGTCTGTCATGGCAAATCCTTTCCTGCTTTAAAGCGTTGCATTGCCTTTTTAAAACAAAAGCGGTTCTGCCTGTAAAGAAAGAACCGCAGTCATATCTTGTGATTATTATAGCAATTAAGCGGAAAAAATCAACAATTATCTTATTTACGCGTAATTATTGTGCCACCTCCGAGCACCTTGTCCCCGTCGTAAAAAACAACGGACTGGCCGGGCGTAACCGCGCGCTGCTTATCGTCAAACACAAAACGCAGCATTCCGTCCCCCTTATTGTAAAGAGTACCGGGCTTTTCTTCCATTCTGTAACGCACCTTTGCAAGGCATCTTAAGCCGTCCGGTGCCTCTCCGCCCGCAATCCAGTTATTGTCGGTGGAATAAACGGTTTTGGTGAACAGATCTTCATTATCACCAAGCACAACTTCATTGGTTTCGGGTCTTATGGCACATACATAAACGGGCTTTCCGAATGCGATCTTCAAGCCTTTTCTTTGTCCTATGGTGTAGTGAATGATGCCTTCATGGCGTCCGATGACATTGCCGTCACAATCTATAAAATTCCCTGGTTCACTCTTTTTCCCCGTATATTCTTCCACGACTTTCCCGTAGTCTCCATCCAGCACAAAGCAAATGTCCTGGCTTTCCGATTTGTTTGCATTGGAAAAGCCGTACTCTTTCGCAATCTCACGTACTTCGCTCTTGGTAAGGTTACCAAGGGGAAACATTGTATGAGAAAGAAGCTCCTGATTCATTCTGAAAAGAACGTAGCTCTGATCTTTATTAAGATCCTTTGCTTTTTTAAGGACAAAGAGGTCTCCTTCTTTTTCAATACGGGCGTAATGACCTGTAACAATGCGGTCGCAGTTAAGTTCACGCATTCTTTCAAGAAGTTTTCCAAATTTAAGATACCGGTTGCAGTCGATGCAGGGATTGGGAGTCATTCCGCAAAAATAGCAGGAAGTAAAGGTGTCGATAACCTTTTTCTTAAACTCATCCTTAAGGTTAAAAACATAGAAGGGCATGCCGAGTTTAACCGCGATACTGCGTGCATCTTCAGCGTCTTCCAACGAGCAGCAACTGCGCTCGGTCTTCTCGACAGCAGCATCAAAAAGCTTCATATTGCAGCCTACGCCTTCGAAACCCGCTTTAACGGTCAAAGCAGCCGCTACGCCCGAATCGACGCCACCGCTCATTGCTATGAGAGCTTTCATTATATGCCTCCCTTCATTACGTAAATAAAAAGAAAACTCCGCAATACTGCGAAGTTTAATGCCGGCGGCGGGACTTGAACCC
>DBVS01000095.1:0-508 GCA_002308235.1 Lachnospiraceae bacterium UBA1258 | reverse complement strand
GTCTGCCATTCCGACACGCCGGCATTCGTCACAGGAGGGGACCCAAACTTGTTTGGGGAGAATTCCTGTGACACGGACCCGATTCATATCGAAGATATGAATTGGGGTTTTATCAACGCTTCACAATCCCAAACATTTCTGAGTAATTTCCTTTGACACGGACCCGATTCATATCTTCGATATGAACGGGGGTTCTGTAGAATTACGACCCGTTTATCCTATCATAATTTACAGCCTCTGACAACCCTAAATATTTTCAATCTGCCAGTCAATTGGCTTGAGTCCGTTAGCTTCAAGAAATTCATTGGCTCTTTTAAAGTGTCCGCACCCAAAGAAACCGTTATATGCGGACAAAGGGCTCGGGTGAGGAGCCTCCAAAACCAGGTGTTTGGGGTTGTTTATAAGATTTTTCTTACTCCTGGCATTCGATCCCCAAAGGAAATAAACTATAGGCCTGTCCTGCGTATTTACGGCCGAAATCACCGCATCCGTGAACTGCTCCCAGCCC
>DBVS01000136.1 GCA_002308235.1 Lachnospiraceae bacterium UBA1258 | reverse complement strand
CGCCGCCGTAGAAACTTACGGTGTGGCTTGCGGTAGAAAGGGCAACAACAACATCGTTATTGCTTTCAGCTACCGCAAAGTGATATCCGCCGTCAGTGCTCTTTGCAATTGTTTCCTGTCCGCGCTTAACAACGGGCTCGCCGTAGTTGCCGGTAGGGATCGTTGCAATGTCGATTGTCTGACCCTTAAGAGCGTAACCTGAAACGGTAGGGTACTCTGCCATGGGTTCGCCGTCAAGAGTATAGGAAATGCTGTAAGGATAGGTCTTAAGGATACCCGTGGGAACGTTGGAACCGGAGATTTTCGTATCTTCCTTGGGGTTCTCGTTAATGTCCCTGTAGGTAACCGTTACAGTTCCGTTTAAGTTGATCTCCTTGCCGTCGGCAAAGTAACTAAGATCATGTCCGGTAATCTCAACAAGCTTATCAACATCGATCTTCGCATTGATGGTAAGGGTTGCGTGATTGGCTTCACCGAGAGACCATTCAACCTTGTTGTGCGTGGTCAGATAGGAATCCGAAGGAGCATCGGGCGCCTTGCCGTCTCCTACCTTGGCTGCGGTAGCTCCCGTAACCTTTAAGTATTCGGGAAGGATATCAACGATCCTGGTACCGCGGGCAAGTTCGATGGTCTTGTTAACGGTGTCGGTAATTGAATCGATGATCAGGTTAAGGCTGTCAGCAGCCTCATTTGCCTTGTAATACTTGCTTGCGGTGCTGGCCATGTTGGTCATGACGTAATCAACATTAGCTTTCTCGGTCTTGTTCTTGGCAATTTTATCATAACCATAGGCAATTGTATGGATCTCAATGCCTTCATTCTTGGCAAGATAAGCCTCGGAAATGGTTGGAAGGCCGCTGTAATCCGTCCTTAAATGATATCGCTTGCAATGGAGTTCATGATCGTATACTGTAATGGTTTGGCCAATTTTGGTTCTATCATTAACTATATTTATCAGTTTGCCGGTAGCATCCCGATAAGATACCTGTACCTTACCGTTTCTGTCCTTATAACCGACTCTCCACTCGCCTTTGTAAGCAAGTCTTTCCAGTGTAGCATCATAAAAATATCTATTATCAACGGTTTTGGATGATGTATCAAATCTTCCTTTAGGCCATACTACATACCGGTCTTCAACTTCTTCATTGTTGGAGTCGTACCAGATATATCTTTCTACGTCATACCATCCGGTTTTTTGATTTCCCCCCAACTCATAATTACCTGAGCCGCCATGCACTTTAGCATAATCAAACACATCATACAGGAATGATTCTTTTCCGGAATTTAAAAGCACCTGATGTCTTGTTATTGACGTTCCTTCAAAACAAGCGGTCGGTTCACCATCGGTGAGAACCACAAGTATCTTGGTGCAATCGTTATTTGAAAATGATTCTCTGGCTGCGTGGATTCCTGCCTGAATATTCGTCTGAACGCCAACAGGAATATTATCAATCAAAGTTTCAACATCATTATAACTATCATATAAATTGGTCGAAGATGCGCTGTCATTAAAGGCAATAACGCCAACCTTGATGCTGTCTTCTTTATTGACCTCGAAAATCTCCTTTGCGAAGTTCTTCGCAGCTGCTTTAGCCGTTGCCAGTTTCTCGCCCTTCATCGTTCCCGATGTATCCATAAGGAAGATGATCTCGGCTGCAGTACTGGTTTCAACCTGCTGAGTCGTGGTCTTGTTTTCCACATCAAAAGTAATGGTTACGTTTCCTTCACCGTCGATAACGGCGTTCTTCGTAACCGAAACGTCCGTGTTACCCTCATTTGTAACGGACGACGTTACGCTTGAAGCAGAGTCTGCCGCATAAGCCTTAAGCAAAGCAGAATCACTTGCAAACGTAGAGAAAGAAACGATCAGACTCATCAGGAAAGCTGTCGCTCTTCTAAGTTTGGTTGCTTTGAAATTATTCATTTCTCCTCCTACTACTACCCTTGAATTACTTCAGAAAAAACACTTTGAAATAATGATAATCGAACAGACCATTTTGATCAGAACTATGAGAAAACCAATAAAAATGAGCCTTACCAAACGGTACTCTTCTATCCCGTTTGATGTAGGCTCAGGTAATTCGGGCGTTCCTACTCCGATGTATTCACTTCATTCGAAAGGACATTTCTGCCTTCATTCTTTACATCTAATAAGACGCCGCGTAAGTATAAAAAGGTTCAACTTTTTTAACTCATTTTTAATTTTTTTATAGCAATCATATAATTACTGCTGCCCCGAAAGCTTTAAGACAGCCTTCTTCATACTCCGATGAAAGAACGGCGCGTCCCTTTGCATATTCGGAAATGTTCACCGTTTTGTCCGAAAAGTTGCAGAAGACTTTGAGTTCTTTGTTCCCCAATGCCCTGCGATAGGAAAAGACCTCCGGTATACCCGTTTCAATAAGCTCAAAATCCCCGAACTTTGCCACATCGTTTCCGTTTCTGAAGGCAATGAGCTTTCTATAGAAATTCAGCACGGAAGATTCGTCTTTCATCTCATCTTCCGCATTAAACTCCTTATGGTCGGGATTTACGCGAATCCAGGGCGTTCCGGCAGAAAAGCCCGCGTTTTCGCGTCCGTTCCACTGCATGGGAGTACGGGCGTTATCCCGTCCCTTAGCAAGTATGCCCTGCCATGCTTTATCGTGCTCACCCTTTTCGTCGGCACCCTTTAAGAAGTTTATGCTTTCAATATCACGAAGTTCCGACGGATCGGAAAAAGGCATATTGCCCATACCCAGTTCTTCGCCCTGATAAATAAAGGGAATTCCCTTTATGAGATACATGGCAACCGCCAGCATTTTTGCACTGATGATCCGTCGCTCGATTGTGGAAGTGTCACCAAAGCGGGATACGACACGGGGCTGATCGTGATTGCTCCAAAACAGAGTGTTCCAGGGAATTGCTTTTTGCCAGGAAGAAATGATCTCCTTAAATCTGTTAAGATCAAACTTCTTAATGTTCCATTTGGGACCGTCCGAATCGATGTCCATTAAATCGAATTGAAAAAGAAGGTCAAGTTCCCTTCCGTCACCTACCAAAGTCCCCGCATTTTCCGTATTTACGAAGGTGGTTTCGCCTACGCACATGCAGTTTCTTCCGTCAAAGCATTTTTCCCGCATTTCACGGAGATAATCGTGGAGTTTAGGCTGAAAAGCAAAGTATTCGGGCGAAAAGGTATAGCCGCTTCCGTTTCCGTCCGGAAGCCTTTTATCCTTGGCAATACAGCTTATTACGTCCATTCTGAAGCCGTCCACGCCCTTGTCAAACCAGCGGTTTATCATGGAATAGACTTCATCCCGAACTGTTTCATTTTCCCAGTTAAGATCGGGTTGCTTTTCCGAAAACAAATGAAGATACCATTGCTTTGAGGATTCGTCAAAGGACCAGGCGGAAGGCGTAAAGAAAGAGGCCCAGTTATTGGGTTCGGTTCCGGGCTTCCCGCTTTTATCCTTTCCGTCTCTCCAGATGTAGAAATCGCGGTAAGGATTTTCTTTTTCGTCGGCACTGCTTTTGGATTTAATAAACCACTCATGCTCATCTGAAGTATGATTCACCACCAGGTCCATAACGAGCTTTATGTTTCTTTTGTGCATTTCGGAAAGAAGTTCGTCAAAATCCGCCATGTTGCCGAATTCTTCCATGATGTCTTCATAATCGCTTATATCGTAACCCATATCCGCATTGGGGGATTTATACACGGGGCAGAGCCAGACTGCACCCACGCCGAGCCAGGAAAGATAATCAAGTTTTGAAATTATACCCCTCAAATCTCCGATTCCGTCTCCGTTTGAATCGCAGAAACTTCTGGGATAAATCTGATAAAACGTACATGATTTCCACCAATCTTTCATAACCCTCTACCTCTCTCTCGCTCTTCTGTAATATTCCGTTGCGGTCATACCCGTAAGCTTCTTAAAAAGCTTGGAAAAATAGTACCTGTCTTCAATTCCCACATAGTAGGCGATCTCGTTAAAAGGCAGGTCCGTGGTTGCTATGAGCTGCTTTGCGTTGTTTATCCGCAGCCCGTTTAAATAAGCAAAAACCGTGTAACCGGTCATCTTTGCCACAATACGGTTAATATAATCAAAATTGACTTCAAACATCTCTTCTATCTCACTGCCGGAAAAGGGCTTTGAATAATTCTGGTTCATGTACCGGATCAACCTCTCCGCCGCGTATTCGGCTTTGGTGATCTTCTTCTTTTCGGCCCACTCCGTAAGCAGATGCTCGTGTGCCACATTCAACAAAAAAGAATGAAGGGTGGCAGAAACCCGGTTTCGGTAATGTTCCTCTCTTGCATCGTATTCTTCCACGGCCCCGGAAAGCACCTTCCTGAAATCAAGGCTGTTTACGTTAAACTGCTTCGGAATATAGGTTATGGAATCCGTGGGGTCCTCAAAATCCAGGTTGTAGCTTATCATGGTCTTTCGGCGCTTTTCCGCCAGCTCTTCCATGGCTGCCGCCGGATCCTTTGCTCTCTTTAACGCAGAATGGGAAAAATGGGCATAGTAATAGTCGCAGGTCGCTTTTTCAAAGCCTTCATGCAAAAGACCCGGTTCCAGCAAAAAGAAATCCCCCGCCGTAAGCCGGTATTCGACGCCGTCTTCCTTTATGTACATGTTTCCTTCCCTGATGACATAAAGAACGAATTCATCGATCTGTCTTGAAAAGTGCATCCACGGCTCACTGTACCTGACGTGTCCCATCATCCTGACTCTGGGCAAAACATTGCCGTCGTAAGAAAGAAGCATACAAACCTCCAAATCAAACTATTCCGCTTCCAGCCAGATTACCGCCCAGTATTTTATTGTCTTCAGTTTAACCCGATAAACACGGCCCTGTCCATTATTTTCGCACTCATACGGAAGCCCCGTGGGCGCGCAGGTTTCACCGTCGGGAGAGGCGCTGAAGATTCCCTTTACTTTGCGGTCAAATCTGAAGCTTATCTCTATGTTCTCCGGTAAATCCGGCTCATTCTTTGCTTCGTTCCAGTTACTGTCGTTTCCCGTAAGGTTCACAAGATTCACTGTTATTCTTTTTCCGGTGCTTCTGATAACGGTCCAGACGGTTCCGGGCTTGGCATCGTCCGAAACGCTGAATCTGCCCGCGTTAAAGCATACATCTTCGTTTATCCCGCAGGAAGCGGTCCTGGTAATATCGGTTCCCCGATCGTTATAAAGAAGGTCTGCGTATCTTACCTGAAAATCGCAGTATTTCCGGATTGTATCCTCGTTTGCCGCATCAACTGTGGCGTAATTCACGTAATAACTGTCTCTGAGGATCCCTCTTTTTTCTCCGAGAATAAGCTGGGTTCCACCCGACGCACTTATGGCCGCAAAGCAAAGTCTCCAGGCGGACATAGCTCCTTTAACGTCCTCTTCAAGGAAAGGCTTAAGGTACGCCGCCAGAATAACGTGCTTCCCGGAAAGGAGTCCGGCCTCTCTTATCAAAAGATAGAGATCGTGGTAGGTTTCGTTGGGAGGCCATACTTCGATATACACCGAATCCTGATTGCTCCCCGCCACGCTTTCAACGGGCCAGTTATTTACGGCATTGAAGATTACCCCTGCTTTGGGATTCTCCTTCTTTACCGCTTCGGCAGCGGCATCGATAAGTTTCGGAAAATCCTCTTCAAGTTCAATCCTGTTTCCCGCAGAATCCCAGACCTGTTTGGGGAATCCGTAGGTATCCATGTGAATGCCTTCAAAGCCGAATCGGATGGCTTTCCTGTATTCATCAAGAATGTGCCTTGTCCATCCGCATTTTTCGGAAATATTCATGAAATAGAGCCAATTGGCAAAAATCATGGGTTCTTTGTCGAGAGTATACATGCCCCACTCGGGATGCTTTGAAAAAGTATCCTTGGTGGCCGCGTACACTGCGCCGTAAGCAAAGGGGCGCATGCCGTATTTTCTGCAGGCATTGATCTTTTCGGACAGCACATTCAGGGACATTTCCCTTCCCAGGGGATCCTTATATTCAGTCTCTGCGGAAATCAGATCGTCATGCCTGTACATCCAGTCGTAGTACTGAACGGCGTTTATGTGCATGTCCTTCATCCACTCAACATCGTCTTCTCCGCCGTCTTTAGCCGAAAAATCGGAAAGAAAGCCGTATCTTACAATAGTTCTTTCTTCAGAAACAACATCGAAGGCTCCTTCCCAAAAGAAACCATCTCCCGAGACGCTGATTCCGTAATTACCTTCATTAAGGCCGCTTATCGTAATGCTGCAGCCTTCTTTCTTTGTATCTGCCGCAATCTCTTCGGAAAGAATGAAAAGCTTAACCGACAGCTTTTCGCAGTTTCCCGGGCATTCGATAACAACATCATCTCCCCGCAAATACTGCGCCTTATTAAACTTTAATCTATTCATAAAGAAATATTCTGCCTTTCAGATCAACCCTTTACCGAGCCTTGAGTGAGGCCGCCCACCACCATCTTTTTCTGGGAAACCACAAAAAGAATGACTACGGGGATAAGCGCAAGGATGGAGGCCGCAAATACCCACTCCCAGCGGGTTGCGTGTTCTCCGTTTAAGCGCTGCAGCAAAAGGGGCAAAGTTATCATTTTTTCATTCGCACCCACCAGAACCTTCGCGGTAAAGTACTCTTCCCAGAATCCCTGGAAAGCAAAGATTGCCATGGTTCCGATGGCAGGCTTTGACAGGGGAAGCATGATCTTAAAGAAGATTGCTCCGTGGCCGCCGCCATCTATCAGTACGGACTCCGAAAGAGATCTGGAAAGACCCCTGAAAAAGCTCCGTAAAAAGAAAGTGTGTCCGCAAACGTTTGTCGCCACATAGATGAGTATGAGCCCGGGTCTGGTTCCCACCAGTCCGTTTGCAAATCCCGGCATCTTCATGCTCCGCAAAACTATGAACTGCGGGATGATGTTCAAAAATCCCGGCATCATAAGGGTAAAAAGATATATGTTAAACAACAGTTCCCTTCCCGGAAATTTGATCTTTGCAAATCCGTAAGCCGAAAGGGACGAAATGAAAACAGCCAAAACCACGGTAATGCTTGTGTTGATAATGCTGTTTTTTACCGCCGTGGGGAATATCTTCATACTGAGTATATGCTCATAGGCCGACCACTGTAGTTTTGTCGGAAAGAGCTTCGGCGGATAGGGAAGAACAAAACTGAATTCTTCAAAGGAGTTCGTTATCATATACAGGAACGGAACGGAAAAAACAAACAACGCTCCGATCAAAAGAACCCATATCAGAACCTGCAGGGCAGCATCGCTTTTCTTCATGTTTCTTTTCATCATGCCGTCTCCTCCGTATCGTCAGCGTTACGATTCATTCTGTGGTTAAGAGTAAGTGTGACCACCAGAATTATCACAGCGGAGATGAGGCCGATAGCCGAAGCTTCGCCGAAGTTATACTGGTTAAAGGCTCTGTCATAAAGCAAATACTGAAGCGTCGACGTACGTCCGTTGGGATTACCGCTCGTAAGCATGAGAACCTGTATGAAAACGTTAAAGGAACCGATTATCATGTTGACCATGACATAGTATGTCACGGGGCGAAGACTCGGCATGGTGATGTGGATAAACCGTTTAAAAATCCCCGCTCCGTCAAGAGCTGCGGCCTCGTAAAGGTCCTTCGAGATTCCCTGCAAACCCGCAAGGAAAATAAGCATGGCCCAGCCCACGTTCTTCCATATTCCCATGATCCATATGGCGGCGTTTCCCGACCATTCCCTCAAAAGCCACGGAACATAGTCATCCATAACCTTAAACACATCCACCAAAAGATAGTTTATGAGTCCGCGGTTTGAGTTATTGAACATGTACTGGAAAACAAGGGCCACGATAACCCATGACGTAATTACGGGAAGGTAAAAGCCCACTCTGAACAGGCTCTGCCCGTGCTTAAGATTGTTCACAAGATAAGCAAAAAGCATGCCCCCGAAAATAATAAAGGGAATCGTAACGATTGCGTACAAAACGTTGTTTCGAAGCGCAAACCAGAACTTTGATCCACTCGCAAACACGTTTTTAAAGTTCAACAAACCGATAAAATCGATATCTCCCGTAACGATCTTGTAGTCTGAAAGTGAAATTCGAATCGTAAACAGCATGGGATAAAGAATGAATACGGAAACAAGCAAAAGTCCCGGCAAAACAAACGGCAGAGCCGTCCCAAACTCTTTAAGAGACCTGTTTACCCTTTTCATAGAAAAACCGCCTTTCAAAGATAGCAACAGCCCGCAGAAATCAATCTGCGGGCCGTAAATAACAGATTATTTCAACTGTGCGTCGATAAGCGCAGCCGCATTGTGCAACTCTGTTTCAACATCTGCGCCGTTTAAGAAAATATTGGTGATAGTTTCGCTCCATATCTCCTGAATCTGCGAATTGTTGGGAGAAGGAATTCTCGCCATTGCAGAATTCATCTGAGACATGTACACGCTCCAAACGGGATTGGACTTGATTGCTTCGTTCTCAGTAAGAGACTTAAGGATGGGAAGCTGTCCCGACTTAAGAAGCGCAAGCTGAGCCTCGGGTGTGGTCATGAATTTAGCAAATTCATAAGCCGCATCCCGATTCTTGCTGTTAGAAAATACCACTATATCTTCACCGCCCACAACGGAAGCACTTCTGCCGTTAAAGGTGGGGATGTTTGCTGCTTCGATGCCCTTCTGTTTGGTATCTTCGTAAGAGCCGAAGTACCAGGGGCC
Organism: Lachnospiraceae bacterium UBA1258; assembly: GCA_002308235.1. Classification (GTDB taxonomy): domain Bacteria; phylum Bacillota; class Clostridia; order Lachnospirales; family Lachnospiraceae; genus UBA1258. The sequence continues at coordinate 1,397 of DBVS01000136.1, read as the reverse complement.
TTCGAAAAACATTGCATACTCGCTGTTGATTCCGTCCCATGCATCTACGGAACCGTCGATGTCACGAATGGTAAATACCTTCTTGTCGTGAAGCTCGATCATTTTCTTTATCGCATTAACACTGGCTGCACTGTCAAGGTATCCCGTGGCCTTTGTAAAACCGTCGTCCGTAAGGACGCCACCGAAAAGCCAGAAATAAGGGTACATATCCCAGTCGCCCACACCCGAAACGTTAAGGGAATAGGAACCTCTCTTTTCTGCTGCGGCGATAAACTCTTCCATGGTCTTGGGTGCTTCGTTTAAGCCAAGATCCTTCATGACGTTCATATTCATTACGGCTGCCTTGCAGTTGGTGTCAAGGGGAAGTCCGTAATATTTACCCTTATAAAGGTTGGTGGATAAGGGGCCTTCAAGGCAATCCGCACTTACAGTGGCGAAATCCGGATAATCACTGAGGGCTGCAAGTCCTCCGATGCTTGCGTATGCAGCTACGTTGGTGATGTCCACACGTGCCACATCGGGGCTCATGCCGGTTCCGAAGGAAGTAACAATCATTTCGTGATACTGACTGCCGTCCTGTCTTACCGCTTCAACTTTGATCTCGGGATGAGCTGCTTCCCACAAAGGAAGAACTTCCTCGAGAAATGCCTTTTCTTCTGCATCGCCGTAGGTGTGCCAGAATGTAATCTTTACTTCACTTGCACTGCTGTTCTTGGGCTCTCCGTCTTTGTTTGCTTCGCTGTTACTTGCAGGAGCGGAACTGCCGCCCTTTCCGTTGCCGCAACCCCACATGCAGCCCAATGCAAGCACCAATGCAGACAAAACTGCCAAAAATCTGATCTTTTTCATTTTCCCTCCTGTTTCCTGCTTAACTATTCCGGAGTTATCTCCGTTGTCTTGAATTATAGCCGTGAGGAAACGGGCAGTAAATTGACATTTACGTATTCTTTTGTATTATAGCGACTTTTGTCTGCGATTATCAAGTCATTTTTGCTTGTTTAATGTATTTTAGCGTCAACGTCTCATTGATGTTTCTTCACTGTACCGCCGTACATTCCGTAGAGGTAAAGGGGGCCGTAGATGGGGATCTCGGGGTCGGGTTTGGCGAGGCGTCCCGGAATTGTAACTAAATAATCCATGTCCTCATAGGTGTAGGAAAAAGCAAGGGTAATGCTCGGGTTCTCTGCTAAGAGTTTCATGATATCGTAGTTAAGAACGCTGTCTCGGTTCCAGGTGACTGTCTGATTTCCGCCAAGAGCCAGAGCGTAATCGAAAGCGCTCTTAAGGTCGGCGAAATAATCCTCTGAAGCCGTTCCTGACGAAGACGCAGTATTGCCTCCGATTGACGTTCCTCCGCCTGATGCAGGAGCCGTCAAGTTGATAAGTGCCGACGAATA
>DBVS01000099.1 GCA_002308235.1 Lachnospiraceae bacterium UBA1258 | reverse complement strand
AGTAGATTCAAACTGGGGCATTTCCTTTAAGGATTCGCCCCTTGCCACCATTCCTTCCGAAAAAAGGGAGAGACTTAAGGCCTTGGAAGGAAAGGTAGCGGTATATGGGGTTAAATATCTTAAAGAACTTCCCGGCAATCTTCCGATTAAGGGAAGCATCAATCTTATTTTCACAGACGGAGTGAAGAGTAATGTCAAGACTTCCTCCGAAGTGTTTTCTTTTGATACGATTGACAGCCTTAAAGAGGCTCTTAAAGAATACCCCGACGAAGACATTTACATAATAGACAATGAGAAGCTTTACAGGGAGTTTCTGCCTGATATCAACGTGGTTCATGTTACGAAGATAGACTACGAATATAAGGCAGATGCTTTTTTTGATAATCTCGACAAAAACAGGGATTTTCATATAACGGCGGACTCCGACGAGCAGTACTGCTTCGACATCGTGTATAGCTTCTTAAGATATGAAAGGAAGGTCTAAACACATGACAGTTAAAGAAATAAGGGAACAGTACCCTTATTTGTATGAAACACACATGCATACCTCTGAAGGCAGCAAGTGCGGCCAGTGCCCCGGCGCCGACATGGTAAGAGCATACAAAGAAGCCGGATACGCCGGCGTAATGGTGACCGACCACAACTGGGGCGGAAATACCGCCGTTGACAAAACCCTTCCCTGGGAGGAATGGGTTGACACTTTCTTTGACGGCTACAGGCACGCCAAGGAAGAAGGCGACAAGATCGGCCTTCAGGTATTTTTGGGATACGAGGCGACGCAGGGAAGCGGTCACGATTTTCTGATTTACGGATTTACCATCGACTGGATGAAGAAACATCCCGAGCTTCGCACCGCGGGTATTCCCGAACAGTACAGGATCATTCACGACATGGGCGGCATGGTGATCCAGGCACATCCCTACAGAGAAGCCGATTACGTTGATGAGGTGCTCACCTTTGAAAAATATGCGGACGGCATCGAAATGCTGAATGCGTCACATTCAAATCCCAAGAGCGGCAGACGCGATCACTGCATCTGGGACGAAAAAGCCATCAAACTTGCAAATGACAATAATCTCCCCGGAACCGCAGGTTCAGACCAGCACAACGTGGATCTTCTCGGCGGGGGAGTTGCGTTCCCGACTCCTTTAAAGGATGTAAGGGACTATATGAACAGGATCCTTAACAAAGAGGATTATGTGCTCACAAACGGCAGACAATGGTTCACAAAGGAAGGAAAACTGCTTCTTACATGCCAGGAATAAGAAAAAGAGCCCTTTGTCTCATACTTTCGCTCATTTTGATGTGCGCACTTCTATCGGGGTGCGAAAAGCGAAGATATGTGCTCACCACGGCCTTTGAAAAGAATGAACTGATGCGGATAAACGGCAAATCCTGTTATTTGCCGGAAATGATGCTGTATCTGACTACGGTACAGAATCGCTACAAAGAGGTCTACGGGCCCGAGATCTTTGAGCGGACCGTGGACGGCGTCAGCATTGCGGACAGGCTGAAGGACATGGTGCTTGCGAAGGTTGCCCAGATCAAGGCCATGAACCTGATGGCGGAATCCTACGGTCTTAAGCTTACGGAGGAAGAAAACCGGCAGGTTTTCGAACGGGCCGAGGCTTTTTACCAAACATTAAACGCCAAAGAACGTGAGACCATCGGAGTAAAGGCGGATGACATCCGGAAGTACTATACGGAATACGCACTGGCCGATAAGGTTTACGATCATGTTATAAAGGACATAAATCCCGAGATAAGCGATGACGAAGCAAGGATCGTCACGGTCTGGCATATACTTATCAAGACCTATTCTCTGGACGCGGATGGAAACCGCGTAAAATACAGCGAAAGAGCCATGAAGGAAGCCTACGAAACGGCGAGGCTCGTTCATGAGCTGGCGGTATCGGGAGAAGATTCCTTTGAATCCATCGCAGCAAAATACAGCGAGGACCCGGAATTGAGTTACACCTTCGGCCGCGGAGAAATGTCCGAAAAGATCGAAGAGGTTGCTTTTTCCCTGGATAAGGATGCCGTAAGCGATATAGTGGAAACGGAGTCCGGCTACCACATAATCAAGTGCGTCAGTGACTTTGACGTGGAAATGACCCAGGAAAACAAGATCGCGATCTTAAAGCAGCGGCGCGAAACAGCCTTTGACGAAACCTATGACGCTTTTGTGGAGGGACTTACCAAGACCTTAAACCGAAAGCTTTACGATTCCATCGAGCTGATCAGGGATGAGGAGGTAGTCACATCCGACTTCTTTGATGTGGAATTCTGATGGGCGGCCACTTATATACCGGAAGGCGCCGGCGGATTTAGAAAAAGTTTATAAATCGGGAAACCCTGTAAAACAGGGCATTTAAGACATATTATTAGCACTCGCATATTGTGAGTGCTAATTTTTCGTTGACTTTTGGCGAGCAGGGTTTATACTAGTTTTTGTTGAAAGAATCGGGGCGGGGGCACTGTGCGCCCATCAGAAATTTTCCCGATCCGAAAGGAGTACAAAATGTCAAAACAGGGCAGTTTATCAATCAACAGCGAGAACATTTTCCCGATAATCAAAAAGTGGTTGTATTCGGACCATGACATATTCTACAGAGAGCTTATTTCCAACGGCTGCGATGCGATCACCAAACTCAAAAAGCTTGCCATGATGGGCGAATACGAGATGCCCGAAGGCTATAAGGGCAGGGTAGACGTAATCGTCAACGCCGAGGACAAAACCCTTACCTTTAAGGATAACGGTCTCGGAATGACCGCAGAAGAAGTTGAGGAATACATCAACCAGATTGCTTTTTCCGGAGCTACGGACTTTATCGCCAAGTACAAGGACAAGGCCAACGAAGACCAGATAATCGGTCATTTCGGCTTGGGCTTCTATTCCGCATTCATGGTTGCAAAGGAAGTTCACATCGATACGCTTTCTTACAAAAAAGATGCAAAACCCGTTCACTGGGAATGCGACGGCGGCACCGAATATGAGATGGGAGACGGTGACAAGACAGGTGTCGGTACAACCATTACTTTGTACTTAAACGACGATTGCCTTGAATTCTGCAATGAATATAAAGCCAGAGAAGTGATCAAGAAGTACTGTTCCTTTATGCCTACGGAAATCTACCTTTCCAAGGCTCCCGATGCGGGCGAACAGACCATCAAATTGTCGGAAAAACTGGATACTGATGTGGTTAAGCAGGCCATCAAGGCCGAAAAAGAAGGGGAGGACGACAAGCTTGTAATAGTTAAGCGTCCCGAACTTTTAAACGAAACAAATCCCCTTTGGGCAAAGCATCCCAACGAGTGCACCCCCGAGGATTACAAGAAATTCTACAGAGATGTGTTTAATGATTATAAGGAGCCTCTGTTCTGGATCCACCTGAACATGGATTATCCCTTTAACTTAAAGGGTATCCTTTACTTCCCCAAGATCAACATGGAGTACGAATCCATCGAAGGCACCATCAAACTTTACAACAACCAGGTATTTATCGCCGACAACATCAAGGAAGTCATCCCCGAGTTCCTGATGCTCCTTAAGGGCGTTATCGACTGTCCCGACCTGCCCCTTAACGTATCCCGTTCCGCTCTTCAGAACGACGGTTTCGTTAACAAGATCTCGGAGTACATCACCAAGAAGGTTGCGGACAAGCTGTCCGGCATGTGCAAGACCGAAAAAGAAGAGTACGAGAAGTACTGGGAGGACATCAGCCCCTTCATCAAGTACGGCTGCTTAAAGGACGACAAATTCTGCGAAAAGATGACGGATTACATTCTTTTCAAGGATATTTACGGAAAGTACATGACCCTTCCCGAGTGTCTCGAGGTTAAACCCATCGACACCGATGAAGAGGGCGAAGAAAAGAAGGATACCGAGGATACCGCCGCTTCGGAAGAAAAAACCGAAGATGCCGAAAAGACCGAAGAGCCCAAGGAAAAGGTCATCTACTATGTAACGGACGAAAAGCAGCAGGGCCAGTACATCAACATGTTCAAGCAGGCCAAGATGACCGCCGTCGTTCTTCGTCACAATATCGACCAGCCCTTCATTTCACAGCTTGAGAGAAAGAATGAGAACATCAAGTTCAAGAGGATCGACGCGGACGTTGAGGATTCTTTAAAGAACAAGACTTCCAAGAAGGCTCAGGAGGAACTTGACAAGCAGGCGGAAGACCTTAAGCCCGTCTTCACCAAGGCACTTAAGAATGACAAGCTCGCTCTTAAGGTTGAAAAGCTTAAGAACAAAAAGATCGCTTCGGTGCTTACTCTTTCGGAGGATTCACGCCGTATGCACGACATGATGAAGATGTACTCCATGCCCGGTATGGATGCATCCGTGTTTGCGGGTGACGGCGAGACCCTGGTGCTTAATGCAAACCATCCTCTCGTTGAGTATATTTCGGCCCACAAGGACGAGGACGTTTCGATGTTTGCGGAGCAGCTCTACGATCTTGCAAAGATCCAGCAGGCGCCTCTCGAAGCCGAAGAAATGACCCGCTTCATCCAGAGAAGCAACGACATACTTCTTAAACTCACAGAGAAATAAAAAACTACGATTTATGTGTATAAATTCTCCCTTTTTTATGCTACAATTATTCTCGGTAAACTTTGTTTGCCAATAAGCATGTGGCGGATGTTTTATGAGGGACACTGTAGAGCGGATTTTAAGCGGAAAATTTGATTACGAAAAGGGCTCGTTGGATATTTCCTCGCCCAAAATCGAACTTTCCTTATGCCCGGGAGACGTATATACGGGCAGCTTCTTTGTGTCCGGTACGGGTAAGAAACTTACCGAGGGACATGTTTATTCACACGATTTAAGATTACAACTGATCACGGATTCCTTTTCGGGGCAGACCCAGGAGATCGGCTATACGTTTTCTGCCATCGGCCTCGAAGAAGGAGACGTGGTTCAGGGTGAGATCTATATAATCTCCAATCAGGGAGAGTACTATCTTCCCTACACGGTTTCAATCCAGTCAAAGGTCATCGAATCGAGTCTTGGTAACATCAGAAACCTTTTCCACTTCACCAACCTTGCCAAAGCCAACTGGGCAGAGGCAGTAAAACTCTTTTATTCCGAAAGTTTTGCGGACATTTTTACAGGCGGAGACAAGCAGTTCTTAAAGGACTATCTCGGTCTCTCGAAGTACTACGGAAACGAGCAGAATGTCGAGGAATTCTTACTTACCATCAACAAAAAGCATGCAATAGAATATATCTGCGACAAGTCCACCGTCATGATAAGAGAGCCGGAGGGAGAGGTCGAAGAGTACATAAACATCACCAGAAACGGATGGGGCTACACCAAACTCTACGTTTCCGTCGATGCGGATTTTATCGTGCTTCAAAAGAGCGTGATCTCCGACGACGATTTCCTCGGAAACTATTTAAACTACGGCTTTATCGTGGACTCCTCCAAACTGCATGAGGGTACGAACTACGCAGAGATCGTTTTCGAGAATCCTTATTCTTCTTTCTCGGTTAAGGTGATGGTCACCAAAGCCGAGGTCGACAAGCAGAACTTCTCAAAATATCTGGAACTCTGGCATTTAAGACTTGACCTGATGTCCTATTTTGAGGCCTTCAGGCTTAAAAAGATCACCCTCGACCGCTGGGTGGCCGAATCCAAGCAGATCGTGGACAGAATGCTTACGATAAACGAAAGGATGACGGTTGCAAGGCTTTATAAAGCACAGCTCCTTATGATGGAGGAACGCTTCAATGAGGCCAAGTGGATCCTGGATCAGGTTGAAGTCGAATTCCTTGAAAACAAGCGCTATAACTCCACTTCCTGGACTTATTATCTTTACCTTACCACCCTGTACAATCGGGAAGAAAACTACGTAAACGACATTACCGCAGAGGTTGAGAATATATACCTTAAGGACCCTTCCGCCGCCGAGGTTGCGTGGATCCTGCTTTATCTTTCCGAAGAATATGCCATCAGCCCTTCGAAAAAGTGGCTCTTTATCGAGCGCCAGGTTACGGAGCTTAAGGCGTGTACGCCGTTTTTATACATCGAGGCCTTCAATGTGATCGCCGCAGACCCTGCGATGTTAACCAAGCTTGGCCGTTTTGAACTCATAATCATGCGCTACGCCGCAAAGAACGATCTCATCACCCCGGAGATCGCCGGACAGTTTGTTTACGTTGCGTCCAAAGAAAAAGAGTTCAGGAAGCCCGTATACGAGATTCTTAAGACCTGCTACGAGGTTTCGCCGGATGACGATACCGTCCGTGCCATCTGCGAGATCCTTATAAACGGCGACAAGACCGGAGAAGAATACTACGTCTGGTACCGTGAAGCAATCCTCAGGGAGCTTCGCATCACCAAACTTTACGAATATTATGTAAACTCACTCGACATAAACAAAGAGTATGACATCCCCAAGATGGTCTTCCTCTATTTCTCTTACGAATGCAGCCTTGACTGGGAGCATACGGCCTACATTTACGCCAGAGTCATGACCAAAAGGAACGAGATGCCGGAGGTCTACGAAAACTACAGAGACCGGATGGAGCGGTTTGTCACCGACGAGATGCTTAAGGGCCATATCAACAGAGACCTGGCGAAACTCTACCGTTTCGTGCTTCCCGATTTCACTTTGGATGAAGAAATGTGCAAAGCCCTTGCGGACATTCTTTTTGTTCAAAGGGTTCAGGTAAATGATGATAAATACGTAAGAGCCATTCTTTACAGGGGCAGGGAAACCGTGGAGAGCGCTTACCCCATCGAAAACGGCGTGGCTTATGTGCCCATCTACGGGCGTGAGTACACCCTGCTTTTTGAAGACAGGCTGTCAAACCGCTATATAAAGAGCGTGACCTACGACCTTGAAAAGCTCATCGTACCCGGAAAACTTGCGGGAATGATCATTCCTTCCGTCACGGACAATCTGAGCTTTGATATCTATGTCTGCGAGTCTCATTCGGAGACGGAGGAACTGGGCGACGAGAACAAAGAACGCTATCGGAATATCCTTATGTCGGAAGCCGTTGATCCCGACTACAGGGACGAGCTTCGCGCAAAGCTCATGGATTATTATTACTACAACGACCGCATCAGAGAACTGGATGAACTTCTGGAGAACACCGAGGCGGAAGGCCTTTCGAGGAATGCCAGAGTTTTGCTTATCAGGTTCATGGTGCTTCGCGGAATGTTTGACAAGGCCATCGACTGGGTTACCAGATACGGCACAGAGAAGATCGAGAAAAAGGATCTTTTGAAGTTGTGTTCGAAGCTCATCAGTCGTGACGATTATACGGAATCCGATACCGTCACCAGAATCGCCTCCTCCGTGTTCTTTAAGGGAAAATACGACGAGGTAATCTTAAAGTATCTGGTTTCTTACTACCACGGCATGACAAGGGACATGCGAAAACTCTTTAAGGCTGCGGAGAATTTCGAACTGGACCTCTACGACATGTGCGAGAACATGCTGGTACAGATGCTTTATACGGGATATTTCATTCCGGAAAGAATGGATATTTACAGGCGGTACGTCAAGGGCGGTGCGAATTCCGAAATCAGGGCGGCCTTCCTTGCGGAGTGCGCTTTTGAGTCCTTCGTAAAAGAGCAGGTTACGGAAAGCTTTGTTTTTGAGGAACTTACGAAGGAAGAACTTTCGGAAGAGCCTGTGCAGACCGTGTGCAAGCTTGCTTATATCAAGCATTATTCCGAGCACACCGACGAAATAAACGACACGGTATCGGGTATCATCAAACGCTACATAAATGCGCTTCTGGATGAGGGTATCTACATGTCCTTCTTTAAGGATTTCAGGAACCTTGAACCGAGACTGGCAAGCTATTCGGACAAGACCGTCATCGAATACAAGACCGAGCCCGGCCGTCAGGTATTTATCCATTACATCATCGAAGCGGATGAGGATAACCCCGGCGAGTACGTGACCGAAGAAATGCCCGATGTGTACGGCGGCGTCCATGTTAAGACCTTCGTGCTTTTCTTTGGGGAGAATCTGCTTTATTACATCACGGAAAATACCGAGAGCGAGGAACTGCTTACCGAAAGCGGCAACATTTCGGACAGCGACATTGCGGAGAGCGCCGACAGCAGATTCAACGAGATCAACGATATCGCCATCGCGAAAACTCTCGGAGATTACGATACCGTGGATAAACTTCTGACGGAATATTACAGACACGACTATATAGTAAAAAGACTGTTTAAGCTTCAATAGGCGGTACAATGGACAACATTAACGAGATCAAAAAATCAGGCGGAAAAGAAATAGCCGTGGGCTTCGATCTGACGGACACCTATTCCCAGATCAGCTTCGGACGTGTGGACGGGGAGGACGTGGATACCCTTTCCATGATTCAGGGTGGCGCAAGCTACCTTATTCCGACTGCGCTTTTCAGAAGGCGTGAGGTTAACCAGTGGTACGCAGGCGTTGAGGCGGTAAAGAACATCGAGGCCGACGGATACTACGTTGACAAGCTTCTTTCAAAGGCCGCATCCGGGGAGGAGATCGTTCTCGGAACGGAGCATTACAGACCCTCTGCCCTTATCGCGCTCTTTATGCGACGAGTGCTTTCGCTTTTGAACGTGGTGGAGCCCATAAACAGGATCTCTTCCTTCATGATCACCGTGGATTCCCTTGACAACAACATGGCAAAGGTGCTGGCGGAGGCGGTTGCGTCCCTTAATTTGACCACCACCAACGTTTTCTTCCAGAGCCACATGGAAAGTTTTTATTACTACAACATCTACCAGCCTACGGAACTTTGGAATCACAGTGTCCTTTTGCTTGATTTCTGCAGCGAAAATCTGAAGGCATTGAGATTCGAATGCAACAGAAAGACTACCCCCGTGGTGGCCCTTATCGATCCTTTTACTTATTCCTCTTTCAGAATAAAGGATGCAAAGACCTTTATTCCCGACACGGCCGAGGCCAAAGAAGTGGATGCGAAGCTCTTGGAGATAGTGGAGGAGCTTGTTAAGGGCAGGATACTGTCGGCGGTCTATTTTATCGGCGAAAATTTCAGCCGCGACGTATACAAAGAATCCCTTAAGTTTCTATGTATGAAGGGGCGTGCCTTCGAGGGTAACAACCTGTTTTCCAAGGGAGCCTGTTTTGCGGCAAAGAACAAGATACACCACACGATATTGAGCGACAGCCACGTTTTCCTCGGAAACGACAGATTAAAGGCAAACGTGGGCATCAACGTATTAAACCGCGGCACAGCGGAATACCTGCCGCTTCTTGATGCCGGAACCAACTGGTTTGAGGCAAAGAAAGACTGCACCCTCATTCTCAATCAGGGAAACAGGGTGTCCTTTGTGGTCACCCCCATGACCGGAAAAAATCCGGAAGTGGTTGACATAACATTGGGAGATCTTCCGAAACGACCGCCCAAGACCACCAGACTTTCGATCACCGTAAAGATGCAGTCCGAAAGCAAGATGGAGGTCCGGATAAAAGACCTGGGCTTCGGAGAACTGTTCCCTGCGGCAAACCTTGAATGGAACGAGGTGATAAACATATGACCCCTCAGGTGCTTGCCTGTGTCGGAAAACAGGCGGAAAAGCCGTATTACTTCGAAAAGATATATACAAACATCTACTCCATAGAGGAGCTTTGCTACGCTCTTTACGAGAACGCCTTTTTGATTGATAACGATATCGTCAGCAAGGACCTTGCCGATTGGATCTACAAGGAATGTGGGCTTACGGACCTGGCAGCAGGCTTGTATCCTCTGGTGAACCAGAATGCCCAGGCCGTGTCCTTTGTGGGAACGATCCTTGAATACACGGGTTATTACGGACGGGACGAGATCGAGAAGGCCGAGAGCATCCTTCGCATGAACATTTCCATGAGTGTTTTTGAAAAGTGGAAGGCGAAGGCCGATTTTCTTCTGGAAAACCGCCATTATATCCTGGCCTGCAAGGAGTATGAACGGGTTATTGCAGCCCTTTCCGAGGATGAGACCGAACTTAAGAGCAAGATCTACAACAACATGGGCGTTGCCTATATGGCGCTCTATTTGACTGACAAGGCGGCGGAATGCTTCAAAACCGCCTATGCCATCGATAACAACGAAACCGCATACAAGCACTATCTTGCCGCAATGCGCTTAAAACTTTCCGATGACGAATACATAAAACTCATCGCTTCGGAAGATGAAGCCTACAAGATGAGCATCCGCCTCGAAAGCGAGTATGAGGAGATCAAGAAGGGCTTTGAAAACACTGAGAGAGCCAAGAGCATGCAGGCTCTCATGGAACTGAAGGATTCCGGTAATGCATCCCTATACTACGAGGAGATCGGACGTATGGCCGAGAGACTTAAGGCCGACTACAGGGACGTGGTTCTGGAAGGAGATTGAGCGGGTAAGCAAAATGGGATTTTGGAAGAAGCTTTTCGGAAAACGTAAAAAAGACGAAGAAGAATATACCGCCGAATGGGACCGTGTCCAAAGCGAGAAGAATTCCCTTAACATGAAGGACCCGTCCGTGAGACAGCGGTTTGTGGTGAACTGCCTTGAGCAGATGAGGGAGGCTTCCTCCGAGCTTGACAGGATCAACGCGGAGTATGCCCTGGTGACTTCATATCTTACCGACATGGAGGATATCGAGGCCCTTGAAGGGGACGCCAAGGCCCAGATCGAAAGCATCGCCAGGCACATTCACGACCTTCGCCGCACCCATGACGATTATGTTTTGAAGCCCAGCCTTATGACCGACGAAGAGTATTCCGCCATGGAACTCATGGAAAGCGAAGCTGAGGAGGGAATCGGCAAGCTTACCAAAGAGGAAGATTACCGGGACAAGGTCAAAAGCGATCTTAACCGCATTGACAAAGAACGCTCGGCCTATGAATACAGGCGTCGCGAGATACGTTCTTCCATAGAGAACTCCAAGGGAGTCGCAACCATCGCCATGACGGCTGCGGTGGTCCTTATCATCATTCTGCTGGCAATCCAGACCTTCCTTAAGTACGACGTTGCCATCGGATATTACATCACCATAATCATCCTTGCCATCACGGTCACGGTGATCTATGTCAGATATACGGACCGTATTTCCGAGAAGAAGCGGGTGGACAATACCATAAACGAACTTATTCTTCTTGAAAATAAGGTCAAAATACGGTATGTTAACAATCGTAATCTTTTGGAATACCTTTACACCAAGTACGGCGTTTCCGGTGCGGCCGAATTAAAGGACCTCTGGGAACGCTACAAAAAAGAAAAAGAAGAACGCCGCAATTTCGAGCGTAACGAGGCGGTTTACGAGGATGAACTTTCGCGTCTCATACGGTTGCTTCGTAAGCTGGATATCAGTTATCCGGACGTTTGGATGCACCAGACGGATGCTCTCTATGATTCAAGGGAAATGGTGGAGATCAGACATAAACTTATCGGACGCCGCCAGAAGTTAAGAAAGCGTCTTGAATATAACGAGCAGATTGCCCGGGAGGCAAGCGACGAGATCAAAGGAATAATCAGGGATTACCCCGAATACGCGGACTCAGTGATGCGGCTCGTGGAACAATACGAAAAATAAAGGAGAACGGCAATGCCCACAGATGTTTATCAAAGCCCCTTATCGGAGCGTTATGCAAGCAAGGAGATGCAGTATATCTTTTCTCCCGACATGAAATTCAAGACCTGGAGAAAACTCTGGATCGCTTTGGCAGAGACCGAAAAGGAACTTGGACTCAATATTACCGACGAACAGATCGAAGAGCTTAAGGCTCACGCGGAAGACATAAATTACGATGTTGCGAAGGCCCGTGAAAAGGAAGTAAGACATGACGTCATGAGCCATGTTTACGCTTACGGCGTTCAGTGTCCGAAGGCAAAGGGCATTATCCATCTCGGCGCCACCAGCTGCTACGTTGGCGACAATACGGACATCATCGTGATGAATGAGGCTTTAAAGCTTGTAAGAAAGAAACTGGTCAACGTTATTTCCAAGCTCGCAGCCTTCATTGAGGAGAACAAAGGTGTTCCCACCCTTGCTTTTACCCACTTCCAGCCCGCACAGCCCACAACAGTGGGAAAGCGCGCAACTCTCTGGACTCAGGAATTCATGATGGACCTTGAGGACCTTGATTACGTGCTTTCCACCCTCAAACTTTTGGGCTCCAAGGGAACCACCGGAACCCAGGCTTCCTTCCTTGAACTTTTCGAAGGAGACGAAGAAAAGATCGATAAGATCGATCCCATGATCGCGAAGAAAATGGGATTTACCGCCTGCTACCCCGTATCGGGACAGACCTACTCAAGAAAGGTGGATACAAGAGTCCTTAACATCCTGGCAGGGATCGCGGCCAGCGCTCACAAGATGTCAAACGACATCCGTTTGTTACAGCACTTAAAAGAGGTTGAAGAGCCCTTTGAAAAGAGCCAGATCGGTTCTTCCGCCATGGCTTATAAGCGTAATCCCATGAGAAGCGAGCGTATCGCATCTCTTTCAAGATACGTGATCATCGATGCGCTCAATCCCGCCATCACCAGTGCCACCCAGTGGTTTGAAAGAACTTTGGATGACTCCGCAAACAAACGTCTTTCCATTCCCGAAGGGTTCCTTGCCATTGACGGGATACTGGATCTTTGCTTGAACGTGGTTGACGGACTGGTGGTATATCCGAAGGTAATAAACAAGCACTTAATGAGCGAGCTTCCTTTCATGGCTACCGAAAACATCATGATGGATGCGGTAAAAGCAGGCGGAGACAGACAGGAACTTCACGAAAAGATCCGTACTCTTTCCATGGAAGCCGGCAGGAACGTTAAGGTTGAAGGAAAGGACAATAACCTTCTTGAGCTTATTTCGGAGGACGAATCCTTCGGACTTTCTTTGGAAGAACTCAAGCTTCTTATGGAGCCTTCAAAATACGTGGGAAGAGCTGTTACCCAGTGTGACGCTTATCTTAAGAACTTTGTTAAACCTGTTCTTGAAAAGAATAAAGATCTTCTCGGTGTAAGCGCAGAAATCAAAGTGTGACGGAAGGGATATCGGGGAATGATTAAAAACATTATTTTTGACATCGGTAACGTGCTGGTGGGCTTTGACTGGAAAGAATACTTCCACGGCCTCGGAATCGAAGGAGAGGCCTTCGACAGAGTGGTTAAGGCCACGGTGGCTTCGGGAGACTGGAACGAAGTGGACAGGGGCGTTAAGTCCGATGATGAGCTTCTGGATATGTTCATCGAAAACGATCCGGGAGTCGAAACGGAACTTCGCAAGGTCTTTGAAGACATCCACGACATGCTCCATCAGTTCGGTTATTCAAAGGGATGGATTATCGACCTTCAGCGCAGGGGATATAAGGTTTACTGCCTTTCCAACATGTCCTACAAGGCCTGCAATGATTGTGCGGATGCCCTTGATTTTCTGCCTCTGCTTGATGGTTACATCTTAAGCTGCGACGTTAAGTTATGTAAACCTGAAAAAGAAATATATGAACGCCTCTTGGAGAAGTACTCCTTAAAGCCCGAAGAGTGCATTTTCTTTGATGACATGCAAAGAAACATCGACGCCGCAAACAACATCGGCATCCACGGCGTGGTATTTACGGGTCTTAAGGAAGCGGAAGCCGCCATTAAGGAAATAACCGAGGCCGAAAAGGGTGAATTCAAGTCGTCGCATAAAAAGAGCACGCGGATCGTTGCTTTGTGCACGGTAATCATAATCGGCCTTGCGTATCTTGCAAATCTGGTGCTTGCCTTCATCAATACGGATGCGGCCCGGAGCATGTTAAAGGTTTCTTTGGGCCTTACGTTGGGACTTCCGATACTTGCATGGATCTACATCTGGATAATTGGAAAACTTACCCGAAAAGACACCATTGCGGACTTTAAATTCTTCAGAGACAAAAACGATTAACGGGCAAACTTGAAAAATAATCCCCGGTGTGCTAAACTACGCGGGTAATAACAAGTCTTTCGACTAAGGAGATTTTATGGCACAGACATTACTTGAAAAGTGGCGTTCCACCGCTTATTCCGAAACTGCCGGCAAGGATGAACTGAAGGCACTTTGGAGCGACTATTTTGAAAAAGAAAAGGGCATTTACAAGAAGCTTCTTGCCAACCCCGATGAGGTTGTGACAGGTACTCTTGCTGACCTTGCGAAGAAGTTTAAGGTAACCCAGATGATAATGACGGGCTTCCTTGACGGGATCAACGATTCCCTTAAAGAGCCCAATCCCATCGAGACCATGAAGGCCGATACCGAAGTCAATCTCGGCTTTGATAAGGAACTTCTTTACAAGAACATGGTAGCCGCAGGCGCCGACTGGCTCTACGGCCTTGAAGAGTGGGATGCCATCTTTGACAAAGAAAAGCAGGAAGCCCTTTACAAGGAACAAAAGGCATCTCAGACCGTACGCAAGGAAGCAAAGGTATATCCCAACGATCCCTGTCCCTGCGGTTCGGGAAAGAAATATAAGAAGTGCTGCGG
>DBVS01000084.1:1125-4153 GCA_002308235.1 Lachnospiraceae bacterium UBA1258 | reverse complement strand
ACCACCACATGACCCATGAGGGTTACGACTCTTAAAGTATTGACGGAGTCGGGATGAATTGCAGCGATCTCTTTACACTGTACCACGGGCTCTTCCAAAAGAAACTGCTTTTTCTCAAGAAGGCCGTCAAAGATCTCCTTCAGATCTTTGTTTCCGACTTCGATTATTTCAACGCCGATGCCGCAGGCCAAATCCGTGGGCTTTGCCACAAATCTCGGGTGCTTGTCCGCAAAGGCTTTGAACTCTTCGAAATTATCGGGGGTGATCTTCAGCCAGTCACGCTTTAAATACTTATCAAACCGTTCATTGAAGCGCTCCTTGTTGTGGAAGATCTTCATAAGCTCGGGGTCGTTACATTTCTTGATAATTGAATTGTTTATACCCCTGGTTATGACGGTTCCCCGTTCTTTTTCGGTCATGTTGTACATCTCAAACAGGTTGTAATCCACATATCCTGCCTGAAACTTTAAGCCGCAGTGAACCATGTCCGCAAAAAGAAACAGTTTCCCTTTTCCGGTCTTTTTATGTACTTCGTCGATCATGGCAAAAAATCCGCCATAGTTCATACGACGGATTCTTTTAAAAAGATAACTTATTTTTCCCACCGGGTTACCTCGATTCTGTCATATCGGGGTATATTATACCACATATGTATTCTCTAAATCTACCCCGCTCAAACGGCGCTCGCCTGTCGACACCATATGGTGTCGACGATCGTTCAAACGCCACTCAGGGTGTCGACGAGTCCCAAAATATCTCATCCAGGGTTTTATTCAGAGCTTTGCAGATTGCGATGCAAAGGTTGATGGTAGGGTTATAATCACCCTTTTCAATGGCGTTTATGGTCTGGCGGGAGACGCCCACCCTGTCCGCCAGTTCCTGCTGCGACATATCAAAAGAGGCTCTGGCGGCTTTTAACTTAAGATTCTTCATCTTAATCCTCTTTTCTGTCTTTTATTTTTTTGATCAGCAGAATCACCAAAACGTAAAGTGTCGCGATTCCACAGAGCAGATTGGCGCAAGATGTGAAGGAAAGCATTCCGTCTTTTACCACATCTCCCGAAACGATATGCATGATCCCGACCGCAAGGTTCAGAACGGAAAGAGCGATAAAGAAACCTATCAGAACGTTGGCATTTTCATTCATCTTAAAGTAAGCGTCGTTCATAATGGATATCGTAACCATGACACAGACTCCCAAAGCTACGCCCAGGAAGATCAGAAGCCCGTCATCAATGGGTAACCCCAGTTTTGCTGCCTTTATGAATACCAGCAATACGAAATATATGATCATCGTAAAGAAACTGTACTTAAAAGACTTTCCCTGTACCAGTATCTGACGCTCATCGTACTTCATTTTTACTTCGGCATTTTTCTTTGAAAGCTCGATAACCAGGATGATGAGGAGAATTCCGATCAGCACTCCGCAAGCCATGGAAATAAGCAAATAGTTCTTTGCCGATTCCCGGATAGAAAAGCTGTATTCAACATCATAGCTTCCGTCTTTAAAGGTTTCCGAGGGATCTTCATCAATCGTTGCATCGGGAATGTATTTTCTTACAAAGTCCGCATATGCTTCACTGTCGGTAAGATATTCGCAATTGAAGGTATATCTTCCCTTTTTAAGATCCATTTCCACAGACCCGCTCTTCACTGCCTGTCCGGTCAAAGCACAAACGGATTCGCCGCTTTCATTGGTAACATTTACCCCGGTTATATACCCGGGCCCCTCTTCCGGCCACCACTCGAAATAAAAAACGTATTTTCCGTCGGCAGATACGTAGAGACCGGGACTCATTCCTTCAGGGCTTGCGGTCTTTCCCGAAACATCCACGTGCGCCATGTATTTCACACTGTAACTGTGCTTCGGTGCAAAAGATATCAGCAGAAATAAGATCACGAATATTCCTAAAATACAGGCTGTTACAATTCTCGTTCTTTTAGTCATTTTTATCATCCTTTCTGCGGAATACCATAACGTTCGTAAATGAAGCGACGGCAGTCAACAGCAATCCGATATTAAGGAAGATCCTGTCATCGTTTACAAATATATTGATCAAAATAAAAACTATTCCCGCCAGAGCCATCAAAACAAGTAAATATTTCAAAGGACGATATTTATCGGTCTTCAGACAATTCTTCTCCATCTTCATTCTCCTTTTCTTTTTCTTTAAGATTGAACACTCCTGTCCTGACGCCCAAAAAGGCGGCAAGAACACCGAATACTATAAATACGATCTCGGGATGGCCGTAAGATAACTGATCGATGACACCGGTCGTAAGATTGTTGAACATATGACATACGATACAGGGAATCACCGAATCGAACCTGTAAGCCAGGAAGCCCCAAAACAATCCCATGGGAAGCACATATATTCCCTGAATGGGGTTTGCATGCATGAGACCGAACATTATGGCGCTTATCACCATACATCCCACAAGCCCGAAGGCTTTCTTTGAGTGCTGAAGGATAATTCCTCTCATGGCCAGCTCTTCGGCGATAGGCGCCAGTACCACTGCGATCACCAATCCGATGATCAAAGATCCCGACAGGGTCGACTGGAGACCTGACTGAACCTGTTTGGCTGCCTTCGGCATTAAAGCTGTGGCGATTCTGTTTAAAGTCACTGCCAGGGCTCCGATGGAGATACATCCGAAGAAAACAAAGAAAATGTATCTCGTCTTGTTGAATTTAAGACCGAGCCGCTTGTAGGTCCCCTTCTTCTTGTCTTTCTTAACGTATCCGAAAAAGTACCATAAGAAAAATACTATTATGCAGACGATCTCGGCGGCCAGCTGCAGATACGTAAGGATCGGGGTGGCCTTTGAATACAAAGAAAACCACACTTCATAATTTTGGGTCCCCTTTAAAATATCACCGCCCGCTTCCTTTACAAATTGGATCGTCTTGAAAGCCCGAAAGCCCAATCCCACGCCTACCTGGATCAATAGAACGGAAGCCGTTACCCAGATTGAAAACAGGACATTCAACACTTTGTTTGGTTTTTTTTCTGTTTGATTATTCATA
>DBVS01000084.1:0-1065 GCA_002308235.1 Lachnospiraceae bacterium UBA1258 | reverse complement strand
TTACAATCTGTCAACTATATTTTACATTTTGTCTTAAATTTTTTCCTTGGAACCCCGCCGCATCCCGAATTTCCGTGCTTTTTGGCTCCGCTTTCTTGACTAAAAAGCCGCGTTTTACTATATTAATCCTATGGAAAATTTAGTTAAAAACACAGTTGTCACACTTAAAAAAGGTGAGGGTCGTTCCCTTAAGGCCGGGGGCGCCTGGATTTACGACAATGAAATCGAATCCATCGTCGGCACCTTCAAAAACGGCGAGATTGTAAGAGTTCACGATTTCGACGGCTTCCCCATGGGGGCGGGCTTCATCAATCAGAATTCAAAGATCCGCGTGCGCATGCTGACACGCGCAAAGGATCCTGTTGTGGACGGGGCGTTTCTTTCTGCGCGGGTAAAAGCCGCCTGGGAATATCGGAAGGCTGTTATGCCTGCGACGGATCTGAACTGCTGCCGCATCATTTTCGGAGAAGCAGACTTTCTTCCGGGGCTTGTGATCGACAAATATTCGGACGTATTGGTGGTAGAATGTCTTGCTCTCGGAATGGAGCCTCTGAAAAAACTTATAATAGATTCTTTGAAAGATTTTCTTCGTGCAGACGGATTTGAGATCCGGGGCGTATATGAGCGCTCCGATGCGCCTGTCCTTAAAAAAGAAGGACTGCTGCCCCATAAAGGCTTCATCGGTCCCGAATTTGACACAAACGTGGAGATCGTTGAGAACGGCGTAAAGTACCTGGTGGATGTGGTTAACGGACAGAAAACAGGTTTCTTTTTGGATCAGAAATATAATAGGCTGGCCATGCAAAGAGTCATTTCCGGTCTGGCCGGTTTCCGCGAATCTGTGCGCGTCCTTGACTGTTTTACCCATATGGGAACCTTTGCGCTTAACTGCGGACTTGCGGGCGCAGCGGATGTCACAGGCCTCGATATTTCAGAATTTGCCGTGGCTCAGGCTACCGCAAATGCAAAAAGAAACGGACTCGAAGAGTCCGTCAGATTTCGTGCCGCCAATGTTCTCGATGAGCTTCCGAAGCTCTGCGAACAGGGCGAACTGTATGATGTGGT
>DBVS01000036.1:3686-4194 GCA_002308235.1 Lachnospiraceae bacterium UBA1258 | reverse complement strand
TTCTTCGGCATCCGAATACATTTTAAGGGCGTCCCAGATGGAGCCTGATAACGAGCTTTACGTGGCTTTGCTTCGAAAACTTAGGCAGGAAGGCCAGACTTATTATCGCACCACAGCAACGGTCATAAATCCCTTCCGAATGGTGGGAAGGATNNTTCTTGTTCATTATCGCATTCAGATTCATTTTGGGACTTTTAGGGTATTTTCTCGGCGGAATGCTTTTCCTGCCGATGTAAGGAGTTTTTATGAGTAAGACCATAGGAATAGATCTTGGCACCACCAACAGCTGCATATCGGTTGTGGAGGGCCAAACGGCTGTTATAATTCCAAATGAAAACGGCGGAAGAACGACACCCAGCGTGGTGGCATTTCTGCCCACGGGCGAAAGACTGGTGGGAGAGGTCGCCAAGCGTCAGCAGGCCGTAAATCCCCACAGGACCATATCCTCCGTCAAAAGACTTATGGGTACGGAGCGAAGGATCGATATCGACGGAAAGCATTATCTTCC
>DBVS01000036.1:3443-3595 GCA_002308235.1 Lachnospiraceae bacterium UBA1258 | reverse complement strand
ACAAAGGACGCAGGCAGGATCGCGGGACTTAATGTCAAGAGGATCATTAACGAGCCCACCAGTGCCGCCCTTGCCTACGGATTAAACAATTCTGCACCCAAGAAGATCATGGTTTACGATCTTGGAGGAGGAACCTTTGATGTGTCCGTTAT
>DBVS01000036.1:1897-3295 GCA_002308235.1 Lachnospiraceae bacterium UBA1258 | reverse complement strand
GTACAGGCCAAGAAAGAACTGTCTTTCAATACATCTTCCGTGATCAATCTTCCCTATCTTGTAAACGGCAAAGAAACCTTTAACTTTGAATATACACTTACCCGGGCGAAGCTTAACGAACTTATCGATGACCTTCTTAAAAAGACCGAAGGCCCCATGGTAAGAGCTTTAAACGATGCGGGTGTTTCTCCTTCGGAACTTTCCATGGTGCTTCTGGTGGGCGGTTCCACACGAATTCCCGCGGTTTGGGATATTGTAAAGCGTGTTACGGGCATCGAACCTTCAAAGACCGTAAATCCCGACGAATGCGTTGCACAGGGAGCGGCTATTCAGGGCGATATATTGACTGAAGGCGCCTTAAGCGTAGTCGGAGAGGGCGGAGGCGTACTCCTTCTTGATGTAACGCCCATGAGCCTTTCTGTTGAAACCGTGGGCGGGGTAGCCACCAGACTCATCGAAAGAAATTCGACCCTTCCCGTCAAGTATTCAAGGGTATTTTCAACCGCCGCACCCTTCCAGAGAGACGTAGAGATTCACGTGCTTCAGGGCGAACGCCCCATGGCAAGGGACAATAAGACCATCGGAAAATTCAAACTTACGGGAATCAAACGTGCACCTGCGGGAGTACCCCAGATCGAGGTAACCTTCGACATAGATACAAACGGTATTTTGAAGGTTTCCGCGAAAGATTTGGACACAGGGTGTGAACAGTCCGTAGTCATCACCGCAAGCGATCGTATGAGTGAGGAAGAGATTCGCCGCGCCAGAGAGGACGCCGCCATGTATGCGGAAACCGACCGTATCAGAAGAGAGGCCATGGAAGCCATCAATCGGGCGGAAAAAGCACTGGGAAGAGCGGAACAGGCTCTTGCAAGCGCAGACAAAGAAACCTGCAAGGAAGTCAAAAGCCGGGTTAAGGATGATTGCGCAAACTTGAAAAAGCGGCTTTCAAAGTCCGAAGCCGACAAGATGTGCGAAAACCAGATCCGGGAGTTAAATGCGCTTACTTCCACCCTTGAAGCAAGCTGTGCGGAAATCTGCTGGGATTGCAACAAAGCGGGACACAATTAATGACAGGATTCACATTTTATGGTAGAATTAATGCGTATCCCGCAAAGGATACGCATTATATTTTTGCATACATTGAGGAGTGTATTTTATGAACTATGATGTCATCATAATCGGCGCAGGCCCCGGCGGAATTTTCTCCGCATATGAGCTTATGAAGAAGAAACCCGACCTTAAGGTGGGCGTATTTGAAACGGGTTTCCCTCTTGAGAAACGTCATTGCCCCATCGACGGAGTAAAGGTTAAAAGCTGTATTAAATGCCCTACCTGTGCAATTATGAACGGTTTTGGCGGTGCAGGTGCTTTTTCCGACGGTAAATACAATATTAC
>DBVS01000036.1:0-1836 GCA_002308235.1 Lachnospiraceae bacterium UBA1258 | reverse complement strand
GGAGAGGGAACCAAGATGTTCTCTACCGCAGGCAGCGAATTCAAAAAGCTTTGCATGCAGAACAGACTTAAGCTTCTGGATGCTTCCGTAAGACATTTGGGAACCGACATTAACTATATAGTTCTTGAGAACCTTTATGCCGAGATGAAGGACAAGATCGATTTCCATTTCCATACTCCCATTAAGGATATCGAAGCCCTTGAAAACGGCAGATTCAGAGTGCTTTACGGTGAAGGCGAGAGCGCTGAATGCGATAAATGTATCGTTTCCGTAGGCCGAAGCGGAAGCAAATGGATGGAAGAGGTTTGTAAGAAGCTCGATATTCCCACCCTTTCAAACCGTGTGGACATCGGCGTAAGAGTAGAACTTCCCGCAGAGATATTCTCTCACCTTACCGATGAACTTTACGAAAGCAAGATCGTGTACAGAACCGCCAAATTCGAAGATGCGGTACGTACCTTCTGCATGAACCCCAACGGAATCGTTGTTAACGAGAACACCAACGGTATTGTTACCGTTAACGGTCACAGCTTCGAAGACCCTGAGAAGAAGACCGAGAATACCAACTTCGCATTGCTTGTTGCAAAGCACTTTTCCGAGCCCTTCAAGGACAGTAACGGCTACGGCGAAAGCATCGCACGTCTTTCAAACATGCTTGGCGGTGGCGTTATCGTACAGCGTTTCGGCGACCTTGAACGCGGACGCAGAAGTAACGCAAAGCGCCTGAGCGAAGGCATGGTAAGACCTACTCTTGATGCAACCCCCGGTGACTTGAGTCTGGTGCTTCCCAAGAGGATCCTCGACGGCATCACCGAGATGCTTTATGCTCTTGATAAGATTGCTCCCGGTACCGCCAACGACGATACCCTCCTTTACGGCGTGGAAGTTAAGTTCTACAACATGGAAGTTAAGCTTGATGAAAACCTTGAGACCAACTACAAAGGCCTTTACATCATCGGCGACGGAAGCGGAGTTACCCATTCCCTTTCCCATGCATCCGCCAGCGGCGTGTATGTTGCAAACAAGATCCTTGAAGCATATTGAGATTGAGATTATACGAGACATAAGAAACGCTCCCGAACTGACGGGAGCGTTTTTTTGTGCGTGAAAATGAGGCTCGGTTTTTCTAAAATCCCCGTGAATAAAACTGGGAATAAAAGTCTTTTTCCGTATCATAGGGCTCGATAAAGAAAGCCTGCAGCATCTTCATGTTTGAGGCTTTTAAAGCAGCATCGTTTGCCTGCAAAGAAAGCTCTTTTATGTCATGGGTCAGGGTGTGCCAGGCGCGAACGAAACCCTCATACTTATCTATTTCATCAACGGAAAGCCATTCTTTGACAGGGATGGCGCCTTTGTCTTCGCAGGGACATTCGTGAACCTGGATAAAATAATCAAAACTGCCGTCTTCATTCCAGATACGGCCCAAAGGAAAAAGCCTGCAAAAGCCCGGACGGTATTCGTGTATTTCGCACTTAAAGTCGGGAGAAAGAAAGACACAGGGGCCCTTTTTCTTTTTATTCAGGGTGGGAACGATAAGTCCTTCCGTAACCTTTAAGGTTATTTCGCTTTCGAGCATTTCCGTGAAGGTTTTTCCTGTGGCCTTAGAAAGCATATATATATCAAAGGGATCGAGAAAAATGGTATCTTCTGTGGTCTCGCAGCATTCGTGACATCCGGCACAGCCGTGGGTGTCGGTCTTAACACAGTCCGAAGCCTTATATCTTTTACCGTCCGATATTTCTTCGAAACTTAAATCTCTTTTCATGATCTGAATTCCTTTCTGTATTTGAGGGGAGTGCGCCCCTCGTGGCTTTTAAAGCAGGCTATAAAGGAAGC
>DBVS01000043.1 GCA_002308235.1 Lachnospiraceae bacterium UBA1258 | reverse complement strand
CGCTCATCCACCACTTCAGGAATTCCCATCCCCGCTTCTGCTGTTTGCTGGTGGCCATGATCACGCAGGCCGTTTCCCATGCGGAAACGGAATGGTCGAGGGTTCCGTCCGCCTGCTCGTATCCGGGAACCAGGGTGAAGCCCCAGTCTCCTTTGATCTCGGGAGCAAAGACGGAAAGGTAGTTGTACTGGGTGTAGTCGCCGATGGCAAGGGGCATCTCACCTGTACGGAATCGGCTTGCCATATCGTAAGAAACCGGCATGCCGTAGTTTACGTAGTTACCGCTCCACTGCTTAAATGCCGCAATGGCGTTCTCTGTATCCAGTGCACTGTGCTTTGAATCCTCTGTGTAATATTCGCCGCCGTGCTGATAAAGAAACATGGCAAAGGTGGTCCAGTCGGGGAAGATACCGATGTTCATGTTGTTTTTCTGGATAACCGCAAGACACTGATAAAACTCGTCCCAGGTGGTGGGAACTTCGAGTCCCAGTTCATCAAGGATGTCCGCTCTGTAGAACAGTACGTGGAAGGACATGGTCTGGGGAAGTGCATAAACACCGCCCTCCAGGGTGAACTGGTCAAAGGCTTCGCTGTAGAACCAGGACTTCACTTCTTCAAAATCATCAAACTGTGTAAGATCCGCAACCGCATTTCTGAGCGCGTAGTTCATGGGTTCGATACCCGCTACGTTCAAAGCTACGTCAGGGCCCTTCCCCGCAAGTGTTGCTGAAAGAAGCACGTCCTTGTTTACCAGTTTGACATTGACCGGGATTCCGGTTCTGGGTACAAAGTAGTTGTCTACCAGAGTCTTTATAACGGTGGCCTGATCCCGGCCGCCGCCGGTCATACTTGTTATGTTGGTCCCGTCTGCCAGGATCCAGACTTCAAGTACTTCCGTCTTTTCGTCATATATTTCACCGATGCTGTCGTAGTCCTCCACGAAGCTTGCACCGAACTGCTTAAGCTCGTGAACCACATTGGAGAAGAAATCGGGATTGACTTTCGGTTTCTTGGTATCCGAGCCGCACACCAGGATATAGTCGATCTCCAAGGGCTGCTCGCTCATGGTAAGTGTCCAGGAACTCAAAGAAACGATGTTGTCCTTGAAAGCCGTCCACTGTTTTGCGATGCTTTCGGGTTTCTTGGTCATTCTGGAAAGCTGGTTTATCAGGTTATCTATGGCCTGGGTCTCGCTTCCCTTACGCCCTCTGGCGTAGGCCTCAACCATTTCTTTTAGCTCCGAGATGGCCGTGTACTGTTCGGAAAGCATCTTGAGTGCGCCGGGGCACTTGATCTCAAGCTGATAGTCACGCATGGTATCGGGGGTACTTCCGATGACCATCAAAAGTTCGCGGTATGCACTGTTTAACTGATCTACGCTGTCGCTGGCGACCATCAGGATATCCGCAAGTTCCTTACCGAGGGTAACCTTAAAAGTAAGGGTATGCTTTCCTGCGGGAAGGTAGAAATAATAAGGATCTTTACCGTCTCCGAGTACCGAAAGGGACCAGGAATTGTCGTAGAAGAAATAGAATTCTTCGGCCTCCTTGAAAGGAGTTTCACCGTCTATCTCCAAAGAACGGCAGACCGTTACGCCCGTGTTCTTGTTCTGTCTGTACTTGACCATGATGCGGTAAAGTCCGTCCGTGGGAGCTTCGACTTCCCATGTGATCCACTGTCCCACCAGTTTCCAGTTCGCACCGCCCATGGTGTTAAGTCTGGTCTTCGAAGCGTGATAGGGCTCCGTAAGGGAGGATGTTCTGTCGGTTATGGGATAGAGCGTTGAATTGGATTTTAAGATCGCGTCCTCACCCTGTACCTTTGCGGTTATCCCGGTCACTTCCGTATATCCTTCCGCACGGTTCTTTGCGTCATAGTCCGCGTAGGAAGGAAGTTCTTTTTCTCTGGTAAGCTTTATCTCACCGATTACCATGGGCTCCTTAACGGAGGTGAAGGTAATGGTATTTACACCTTTTTTGAAGTAATACTCGTAAGCTCCGGTAACATAGCCGTCGCTGTCCTTTAAGAAAGCCTTTCTCCACTCGGGAATCTCTTTCTGGGAAGGACGGACGTCGTTTCCGCGGGAGTCTCTCACGATCTCCTCAGCATCGGTCCAGATCCTGGTAAATTCAATGTACTGGGAACCTTCAAAGGGTATTTCGCCGTTGATGTAGACCTTACGCTCTATGGTGTTGTTCTTTCCTTTGATGGGATAGTAGGTAACTTCGATGTTGTACATGCCTTCTTCGGGCACATTAACTTCGTAGGTGACGGAACCTTCTTCTTTGGTGTAAAGGCTGTTTCCCTTTCGCCCCTCGAAAGAAGAAAGCACCTCGAAATCATCGGAAGCCTCAACGCAGGAATCTCCTTCGATGACAATTTCAGTTTCGGGGCGCGCATCGTTTGCATGCTCCGCCCTGTAGACACTGTAACTGTCGGCGTCATGAACCATGGCGCTTATGTCTATCCTGTCTTCTTTTGTATCCCGCGCAATTGACGTATCCGCTCTCAATGCCGTAAGCAGTACGGCCGTCATAACAAGCGCTGCGGTCCTTTTTGCGAAATGACCTTTCATTGCAACCTCCGCCGGTTTTGTTAACGCAATTTCCATTCGGAAACAAAGGAAATCTCCATGTCTCCGTTTTCTTTAAAGACGATGGGAAGCCAGATGTATCTGGAATCGTTCAGAGTGTCTGCAAACCATCTGTCTCCCATGTAAATCCATGTATTGCTTTCGGGCTCAAGGAAAATGCATGTGCTCTGGGATTCAAAGGTGGTGTGGCTGTCATCACCTATACAAGGATCACCCTTATTGACCCATTCTCCGAGTACCGAGTCCGAAACATAATACCTTGCCTGATTGGGAGCCCATCCCGTGCAGCCCGAGGTCATAAGATAATACTTTCCGTCCTTTAAGAAAAGGGCCGGTGCCTCGCGCTGCGCGCCCGGGAAGAGGCGGATGAAATCTTTGCCGTAGACTGCTTTTGCAGGGTCGGTGGCAAGGTATGTGAAGTCATCGTTTAACTTAGAAATGTAAAGCGTAAGATTCTCTTCGCTTGAGTAGATGATGTAAGCGGTTCCGTCGGTATCCTTAAAGAGGTTCATGTCTCTTGCCATGCCCTTGCTCTGAGGATATTTGTCTTCCTGATCTGCAGGGCAGGTATTGAGGCGGTATCTTCCGACGAAACGGTAAGGTCCGAAGGGCGAATCGCTTACCGCAACTCCCGCACAGGCTGCGGCGTAGTTGCTGTCGCTGGTTTCCGTGGGACCGTCTGCGTGGAACCAAAGCACATATTGCTTGTTCTTTTCGTTGTAAATGAGCTTGGGTCTTTCGATGACTGCGCGGTCTGCGTTTAAAGCAAGAGCCACGTTGTCAAGTTCCTCCGAAGAGTAACCCGCATAAACTTCCCTGAAGTAGTCGCTTGTTTCAAGAGCGCTTCTGGAAGCCACGTTTCTCATGATGATCCCTTCGTACTGCCAGTTATATAAGTCATCGGAGCTGTATGCACATACGCCTCCGCGATATCCGTTTGTCTTGTCTTCGCCGACCCATACCCATTTGGTCACAAGCTTGCCGGTCTTGGAATCGGGAATCTCCAACTGTTGAACCTGTCCGCCGTGGGCCTGGATCGGAGTATTTTCCGTATCCCTCCAAACGGCACCCGGATGAAATGAATCGTACCTGTACTTTTCTGTCAACATCTTGAAACTCCCCCTTAAATTTTCAAATTTCAGCTTGATTGAATTTGTACCGTTGCTTCCCTTGCCGGAAAGCAATTCTTTTGCTTTTTCAAGGTTTTCCGAATACGCTTTTGAAGATTCCGCGGTATATCTGACCTCGGGATTTTCAACCGTCATGGCTTCCACCGCCGCCGAAAGAAGCTCAATCGTGTATTCGGGGGTGATTGCGATCTTAACGTAGCTTAAGATCGGTGTATCCATGAAGTTTCTGCCTTCGGGATTGTAAATCTTTAAGTTCAGCTCTCCGTCCGTAACCTCGGTTTCGAAGGAAAGCTCGTTTGTCTGATAACGAAGGATCTTCTCACCCGCTATCACGTTGTTTCCCTCGCAGTCCACATCCACCTTTCTCACCGAAAAGGGATTGTAAAAGCCGAGGTATACATTGTAGGTTCCTTCAGGTACCTCAAAATCATAAAGAATCTCGGTGGTCTTTATCTCGGTTTCGGTATCCCGGTCTACGGTCCACTTGGTTACCGTGTTTCCCTTTCCGAGACTGTCGGTTTCTGGAACAAGATAATCACTCTTGCGATAACCCCAGGTCTTATGACTTCCGGGATCCTCTCCGTAGGGCATGTCGGGTACCGTCTGACAAAGCCCCGCCCATTCGCCATCCGCGAAAGAGTCGGCAGAGGAAGCGCAGTCCACATTGTAAAGCAGGAAATCCGCCATCAGCAGCTCACGCTCGCTCCATTCGATCTTTTCACCCGGTTCCGGCTCTTTTCGGTCGGCGATATTGGAAGATGGAGTTTTGCAGCCTGCGGAGAACAGCAATAAACCTGCGGCTGCAACTATGAGAAATCTTTTTACACACACTCTGTTACGCATTACTATTCTTTTCCTTTGTGCCATAAGAATATAACAAACAAAAAAAGTGTGCAATCGATTGCGTACACAAAATTGCATATGCCTTTTTGTACATGTTGCACTAAAATGCATCTTGCACAATCGATTTCACATATCTATTTTTCTTTTTGTTTGAAAAAATAGGTGGCAATTAGCACAAATTGGCTGAATTACACGAAAGGCAGACACAACATGCCCGGGATTAAATACGGGCAAAAAAGAAAAGCGGAGCCACTTATGTGACTCCGCTTTACCGAATCATCGGTGCGTGTGAGACGGTAGCACTCTACCGGCATACAGAGAATGGCCCCTCAAGAACCGAGAGATGACACCTGAATATTATCGATTATTGATCTTTTTCTCTGTTTCGGCATTGAACGAGGGATGGGATTCAGATGGCAAATGCAGGGAGGAACCAAATGAATCTGTAAGCGATTCTTCGGTACAATTTGTCACCATTGTCCTCAAGGTCCACGCCGTTTTCAACGCTGCCGTATACGCTCTTGAAGAGCTTTAAGCCCTTTAAAAACTTGGGAATGAATCTGAAGTTGTAATAAACATATGCATGTGCAAAAATTTCGCAAGCCAGCTGACTGAGAGTCATTCCTGTAATTTTGTCGCTCTTTGCAATTTCTTCTGCCATTGCCATGCAGGTCTTTCTGTTATAAAGTGCTTTGTCCATGGGAATGTTCATATACTTTTTGTTTTTCATCTTAAAACCCTCCTTCGCTTGTGTGCTCCGTTTGTGATTTTAAGATACAGCTTTCAAAAAACATTCTCCATCGATTCGACTTACAGAATTCTTACAATTTTGTAATGTGGGGGTCACATTGCTTCGAGCGATAAATCCTACTCCTTGATGGATCCAAGCATTACCCCCGATACAAAGAATTTCTGCAAGAAGGGGTATATTACCATCATGGGAACGATGGATACTACGATAACCGCGTATTTTACCAGTTCTCTGGCAAGGCTCAGCTCTCCCGTTTCACCTGCCAGTTCCAGGGCACTTTTCGAGTTGAGGATCACTATCTCACGCAATAAAAGCTGCAACGGATATAGCTTTCTGTCCGTGATATAGATCGCGATGTGGAACCAAGAATTCCAGTGCGTAACTATATAGAACAGGGTTATTACCGCAAGTATCCCCTTTGAGCATGGTACCACGATACGCGTAAGGGTTTTGAAATGTCCCGCTCCGTCTATTCTCGCCGCATCGATCAGTCCGTCCGGAAGTGACGAGAAGGAGGTTTTTAGGATCATTATATTGTAAACGGACAGACAGTTGGGGATGATGATGGCCCACACCGTATCAAGGAGCTTTAAGTTACGCACCAGCAGATAGGTGGGGATAAGTCCGCCGTTAAAAAGCATGGTAAAAGCAAGTATAAAGGTTACAAGGCCCTTCCACATAAAGTCTTTTCTTGAAAGAGCATAGGCGGTTATAAGAGAGCCTGCCATACCGATCAGGGTCGCAGATGTAACAAAAAGGATCGTGTTCAGATATCCCCTTACTATACTTCCGTTTTTAAGAGCCATCCGATAGCCTTCAAAATTGATCTTTCCCAAAGGTTTTAAAAGAAGTCCCCTGAAGGTAAGAAGCTTTGAAGGATCGGACAAAGACGCACAGATTACGTGCCATATCGGCGCCACACAGATGAATCCGACGAAAAGCAGGATAACGATATTGGATACATTGAATATTTTTCTTCCCAAAGATTCTTTCATATCGCCCTCCTACCACAAGCTGCTGTCTGTCAGCTTCTTGCTCAGCTTGTTGGCCGCTATTATGAGTACCAGGTTAACAACGGACTGGAACAATCCCACTGCCGTGGAAAAACTGTATTCCGACCGTTCCTGAAGGCCCACTCTGTATACGTATGCGCTGATGACATCGGCAGTTTCATATACACTGGGAGAATAAAGCAAAATAATCTTCTGATAGCTTACGGACATGATGCTTCCGATCCTCAAGACCAGCATCACCACTATGGTCGGGATAAGGGAAGGCAAAGTAACATGCCACATCTGTTTCCACCGGCCCGCGCCGTCGATCCTTGCTGCTTCGTAAAGATCGGGGTTGATGGCTGCAAGGGCCGAAATATATATGATGGTACCGTATCCAAGATGCTGCCAGATTCCGGAACCAACAAAGATCGCCTGAAAGTACTTGGGATTCGTAAGAAGGCTTTCAGAGGTACCCGTAAACAATCCGACAATGGTCGAAATAAGACCTCCCGCCTTAGTAAAGTCCATGACCAGCCCGCAGACAACGATCATGGAAATGAAATAGGGCAGGTAAGTAATTGTCTGAATAAATTTCTTAAAATGTTTGTTCTTTAATTCGTTTAACAAAAGTGCCAGGGTGATGGTCAAAGGGAACGACCAGAGAATATCCTGTATGCTTATGGAAAACGTATTTTTAAGCAGTCTCCAGAAGTACATGCTTCCGAAGAAACGCTGAAAATGCTTCAATCCCACAAAGGGACTTTTGAAATAACCGAGTTTAATCTTGTAATCCTGGAAAGCGGTTATCAGACCAAGCATCGGAACGTAATGGTATCCGATGAAATAAACAAGAACCGGGATCAGCATCAGGTAGATGGCTTTATTCATTTTAAAATCACGGACCAGACGCTGCCTGAAGGTCTTTTTAACCATGTTGAACCTCCCTTTTTTCAGTGAATTTTTCGCACAAAAAGGGAAGCTCCGTCCGGTTCGGACGCGACTTACGGAGCTTCCCCTATAAATTTGGCTTATTTAAGGCTTATCTTGAATTATATCTGTCCAAAGCAGCCTGTTTAAGCTTGATTGCTTTTTCGATGCCCAGTTCCTTGATCTTTGCCACAAAAGTGTCTGCGTTGTAAGAACTGTTTCCGGCGATCATCTTAGCCGATTCTTCCTGAACGAAGGTGGTGATATCGCCCATGATGGAAGCAAACTCTTCATTTTCCTCAGCCGTCATGGATACATAAACAGGAATAACATATGCGGAATCCGAAGTAGCAAGCCAGTTCTTCTGGGAGATCTTCTGGGGCTCGGTCCAGCTGTCGGATACTCTGGTGTAGTTCTCATAGAAAGCGGTGGGACATACGTACTTACCCCTTGCTGCGGAAGGATCCGTTGCGCCGTTGATCTTGTCGCTCCAGGAATAGGTTCCGTCCGCGTTCTTTACATGTGAATCCCCAAGACCGTAGTTTGCGATGAGGGATACGACTTCGTTGTAGAAAAGATCCATGTAAGCGATGGCGATATCGGGATATTTGCAGTCTGCGGAAATGTGATAGTTATAACTGTTTACGATGGTGTCGGGACATCTGTAGTGTGCCTTTTCGCCCTTGGTCTTTACGGGTATCG
The DNA here is from genome assembly GCA_002308235.1 of Lachnospiraceae bacterium UBA1258. Lineage (GTDB taxonomy): Bacteria > Bacillota > Clostridia > Lachnospirales > Lachnospiraceae > UBA1258. Next base: position 4,950 of record DBVS01000043.1, on the reverse strand, counting down.
CGGTACCTACAAGATTGAAGTCATCGGCTACGCCCTTGCCGCCCCATTTCTTTCTGCCGTTCCAGCTGCAGAAAGACCACCATGCGGCGTACTTTCCGTTGATAACGTCGCCCTCTTCGGGGTCTCTGTTGTTAAGAGCAAAGTCTGTGTCGATAAGACCTTCTTTGTACCACTGATTAAGCATGTTGATATATTCCATGTATCCGGGCTCGCAGGGACCGTATTTTACGGTGCCGTCGATCTGGATAAAGTTCTGGGCCACACCGTAACCGCCGCAAAGCTCCTGATAATCCATAACACCTTCCTTGGGGATAAAGAGCGGAACTTCGCAAAGGCCCTGCTGCTTTATCTTAAGAAGGGCATCATGCCAGTCATCGTAGGTCACAAGCTGGTCGGGTGTGTATCCCACTTTTTCAAGGATTTCCGTTCTGATGGAGGGACCCTGATTGCAGGCCTTACCGATTCCCGAGTAAATATGGAAGAAAGAAAGGAGCTTTCCTTCATCGGTCTTTACGTCCTTGGCAACGTCGGGGTTTGCTGCAAGCAGTGCGGAATAGTTGGGCGCATACTTGGGAATGTAATCCGTAAGGTCCAGAAAGTATCCGTCTGCAACAGCTGCCGTGGGGCCTGCGGGATATTCGAATTTATTAAGATCGGAATATATGATATCGGGAAGTCTGTCCTGAGCATAAAGAAGACTGTATGCCTCGGTCTCGGTACCCGATGCGGGATGGATGAACTCAATGTTTACATTGGTCTGTTCCTTCATGAACTGCCAAACTTCGCCTTCCTGAAGGGCACTCATCTCGCCCACGTAGTTCCAGCCTACGGGATACCAGAAAGTAAGCGTTACTTCTTCTTTAAGAGGGAACTGTACACCTGTCTGAATTTCAACGGTATTTCCTTCTATGTCTGTAAAGTTGGATTTGATCACTTCATCTGAACCGGAATTTGAAACTGTGACGGGAGAACCTGCCGTGCTCGCCGCACTGCCGGAATTGCTTCCGCTCTGAGATGAATTGTTTCCGCATCCGGTAAAAAGAGACATTACCATAGCAAGCGCAAGCGCTGCCGATACTATTCTTTTTTTCATAATAACCTTCCTTTGAAATTATAATCGTTTTTTGTTTGTTTATCTCTGCCTTTGATCGGAGTTGCGAAATCCGGATTCGAAACTCAACCTGCCGTATCGATACAACCCTACTATATTCCGAGGCCTTCCCGATTTCAATTTTCAATATTTTTCCCGTTATCATTTTCGGGCATCTTACCGCTATCAATTTTTTCCGCACTGCCTTTTTTTGTCATTTTACACGATAAGGTCTCATTTATGCTACAATACGATTGAGGTATCCCTATGGCAAAAACAGGCAGGAACAGATATAAAAAGAATACGCTTTTCACATCTTTGTTTATTTCGTACGTGGTAGTCTTCCTCGTACCCATTCTTGTTGCGTTTTTGATAGCGACTTTTTCATCCGTGCTCATGCTGGGGCAGATCATGGGAAACGCCAGATCCTCCTCGGAGCATGCGAAGAATATAATTGACAGCCATGTCGAAAACTCCTTCTTTAATGCTTCGTGCCTGCTTACAAACGATACGGTCACAAGTATCAGGTACAAAGAAACCTTTGATTCCGACGACATCACAGAGCTTCACAGGCTGCAGCTCACCATAGGGCAAATGGCCGCGACGGATTTTCTTGTCTCCGATTTTTATATTATCTTCAACAAATCCGGCGCCATCGTTTCCTCCGATTCGGTAATTTTCGTTGAAGACTTCGCTTACTATTCCCAAAACACACTTCATGTTCCCTATGAGGAATTTCGGAAAAATCTTCTTTTTGAAGGACCCAGAAACATCACCTACGTCGAATCAAGACCCGGAGAGCATCTGATCTTTCTTTATAACAAGAATACGCGCTCAGCCGTTCAAAAGGACACGGGGGTCACGGTTATGGGTATAATCAACCCGGATGCAATGCGCTCCGCACTCGGTTCCCTCAGTGATCCTTCGAAAAAACCGGGGTTCGTGACCTATTTGACGGACGACTTGGGAAATATCATTGAGTCGGGTTCCCCCTATTCCAAAAATCCCGGGGAAGATATCGTGAAAAAAGCAGGCAATTCCCGGGCACAGATCTATTCCGACATCCTGTTCGGAAAATCCGTCAGCTTTCTTGCTCCATCCGAAATAACGGGTTTTAACTATCTTTTCGTGCAGAATCAGACAGGCTACACCAGATCCGTGCTTTATACCATATGGATCTGCGCAGGCATAATCGTCATAGGAATGATCCTTGGTATCAGATTCTGCCTAAGGCTTACCAGAAAACAGTATTCGCCCATGCAGATGCTGATCGACCGGATCCTTTATTCCACCGGAAAGAACAGCTCCACCGAGTCTTCCATCAACGAATTTGAGCTTATCGAACACTCGCTCAACAATCTTGTCAAACAAAAAAGCACTGCCGAAGAGCAAGCTAAGGAATATAAGAGTTCCCTGGCGGAAAGCATGCTCCGGGAGATACTTAAGGGAAACACGAGAGGACAGGCTCTTAATTCACTTTCCCACGAATACGGATACGACTTTTCCACCGACAGGTTCCGGTGCATCCTTTATTCTGTGGAAAACATCAACCTGGATCTGCTGGGAAAGGACGACTCCTACGACGAATCAATCCTTGACCTGGTCTATGCCTTCATTCACACTCTCGTAAACGAATATGTGCTTGAGGGATATACCAAATATGTTACGAATATTGACGGCTTTGTCGTATGTTTGCTTTGTCCCCTTGATGAGTCCGCAATGCCCGATATTTCCATGCTTGTCAACGAGACTGCCGCTCACATAAAGCAAAACTACGACGTAGACCTGCTTATCGGTATCAGCAATCTGAATGCGGGACCCAACGGGATTGCCCGCTCTTACGAAGAAGCCCGCGCGGTTATCGACTATTCGAACCTGCTGGGACTTGCAAATTCCATTATGTATTACCGGGAGATCCCCCAGGCCTCCGAGGCGGATTCACTTCTCATGCCCGTACTGTCAGAATACGAGCACAGATATTACAACTGTATCAAGGGCTGTGATTTCAAGAATGCCGCCGAAATCCAGGATGAGATCGTGCAGCTTTGCTTCAGGGATAACCGCTGCACGAAAGAGCAGACACGCTACAGGCTCTACGGTCTCATAAACGTTACCATGTCCGCACTTGAAGAGATCAAGCCCCTTTTGGACAGTGAATTCTGGGATTCTCTCGATGTTTCCGAGAACCTTTTAAAGAGTTCCATAAATCTCACGGGCTTTATCAGTTATTCAAACGAACTTTACGGAAAGCTTCAGGAGTATTTCGAGGGAAGAGCCCTTAAGCAGACCTCGGAACGAGACGCAGCAATTGTAGCTTACGTAGAAAAGAACTATACCGACCCCGGGATCAGCATAGCTCTTTTGGCAGACCATTTCGATATGAGTCCCTCCTATCTTTCCAAGACCTTCAAAAAGATCACCGGAATGGGACTTCTTGATTACATTCACACCCTCCGCCTTAAAAAAGCAAAGGAGCTTATTCGCGATACCGACTGCTCTTTAAAAGACATTTCCGAGCAGGTAGGCTATTCAAACAACCTTACCATGATCCGCGCCTTTAAGCGGTATGAGGGCATCAACCCCAGCACTTACAAAGAAAACCGGAGCCTTTAATGACTCTTGACTCAGCAGGCGGCGTACACGTATTTAAGTTTCTTTCTTGCGACTTCGGCAAGTCTTTGGATCACTCTTAAGTCGGTAGGCTCAATGTCCTGCATCTTAAATCTCGGGTAACATCTTAACAGGTGAAGCGGAACGGCTTCGCCTGTTTTATTGCCGTTAGCGTCCTTTAGTTCCGATATCCAGGCAGCGATTTCCGCCATTTCTTCCTCGGAATCGTTTTTACCGGGCACAACAAGTGTCGTAAGCTCCACATGGCAAAAAGTCACAGCGCGCCTGATAAATTCAAGGGTCATTTCACGGTTGCCGCCCAGAAATCCGTTGTAATAATCCTCGGAAAATCCCTTAAGATCTATGTTCATGGCATCAATGTACGGCGCGATCTCTTCAAGGACCGAAAGGGATGCGGTTCCGTTTGAAACAAGCACGTTAAACATGCCCCTTTCGTGAACGAGCTTCGCCGTATCTCTCACAAATTCATAGCCTATGAGGGGCTCGTTGTATGTAAACGCAACCCCTATGTTTCCAAAGCGCTTCTGATACTCCGCTATATCCGCAAGTTCCTCGGGACTTGTGGTCCTTATGTCCGGGCCGTCCTCTTTCTTTGCAAGGGATAAAGCAAAATCAGACCAGGAGATCTCGCAGTTCTGACAAAAGGGGCACCTTAAATTGCAGCCGTAACTTCCCACGGATACGATTTTTGAGCCCGGGTGGAATCTGTTGAGGGGCTTTTTTTCTATTGGGTCCAGGGCGATCGACGTTAATTTCCCGTAATTATTCGGGATTATGCGTCCGTCGATGCAGGTTCTGGCGCCGCAAAATCCCTTACCGCCCTCTTTTATGTCACAGTGCCTGAAGCAGACATCACATTTCGCCATGGTTCACCTCTAAACATGTCTTACGACTTCAAATCTCTGAAGCTCAACCTCTTCGTTTTCCGCTATTCCGGCCTTTCTTTTTGCAATGGCGATCTGGTCTTCAACCGTATCCACGCCCTCAAGATCCGGAAGAAGCAGTCCCCTGCGCGCATCCTTCGTAACAATAACTCCGTAGCGCTTAACATCAAGTTCCGCAGGTGAAGAAATGTCCTCGGGCTCTCCGAGAATGTCCACGTTTATTTCAAGCCACTCAAGTTCCTCCGCGGTTATGGGATTAAATCTCGGGTCCTTTGTGGAAGCACTGACCGCATTACTGATGATTTCCTTCGCAATACAGTCCTTCACGGGAAGAATGGTTCCGAT
>DBVS01000134.1:3285-3986 GCA_002308235.1 Lachnospiraceae bacterium UBA1258 | reverse complement strand
CAGATTGAGAAGGGCTTAAAGCGTATCGAAACCTTCCTTCGGGAGCTTAGGTAATTTTTACCAAAATTTGATCGGTTGTCATAATTTAATGAAGAAAAACGATGTTATGTAAACCCATAATGTCGTTTTTTTATTTTTTTATTTAAAAATTTTTAGCAACATTTAGTGTCAGGTTCACATAAGAAACCGACATGTGGTATAAACCGTATGAGTTGCTCAAAAAGCGCGTAAAATAGGCAAATTTAACATTTGCTTTTCGGGAAGTTTCCCCTTATAATAGTTGGTGCAATCGATTTTTCGGGTTAACAATAACTTCAGTTTTTTCAAAGAGAGAGGGTTATGGAACAGGAAATCAAAGCGTTCATTTCTTATTTACATAACGTTAAGAAAATGTCATTAAATACCGAGATGTCATACAATCGCGATTTGGCTAAGCTAAACCGGTACATGGCTGAACGGGGTATCGATGATGTTTCTAAACTGTCGCAGAAGGATTTAAGCGATTACATTGCTTATCTTACAGATAACAATTTTTCCCCTGCGACAGTTTCGAGAAACATCGCCTGCATAAAGAGCTTCTGTCACTATCTTTATAAGGAGCAGAAGATCACCGCGGATATTTCCGGCGATCTGAAGGCTCCGAAGGTAGAAAAGAAGATTCCCGAGATCCTTACCACAGGCGAAGTGGTAAGGCTTCTTGA
>DBVS01000134.1:2895-3194 GCA_002308235.1 Lachnospiraceae bacterium UBA1258 | reverse complement strand
AATCTGCAGATGAATTTTATAGTCTGCCGTGACAGTAACAAAGAACGTGTCATTCCCTTCGGCCGCGAAGCTAAGCACGCCATTCTCGTATATCTTGACGAGGTTCGTGATTCCATGCTTGAGACCGGAGATGAGGACATCCTTTTCGTAAACTGCTCCGGACAGCCCATGTCGAGACAGGGCTTCTGGAAACTCATAAAATACTATGCGAAGAAGGCAGGAATCGATGCGGACATTACGCCCCATACCTTAAGACATTCCTTCGCGGCGCACCTTGTGGAGAACGGAGCAGATCTTCG
>DBVS01000134.1:0-2839 GCA_002308235.1 Lachnospiraceae bacterium UBA1258 | reverse complement strand
CGTTCCCGCATCAGAGAAGTTTATTCCAAGGCTCATCCCAGAGGATAGAATGGACAAAACGGTTTATTTTGACAACGCGGCTTCAACTCCTTTGTGTGAAGAAGCAAAGCGGGCCATGATCGGGGTAATCGAGAATTTTTACGCCAATCCGTCAGGTTCTCACGGACCCGGAATCAAGGCCAAAAGAATAGTGAGTATTGCAAGGGCTGAAATTGCTTCAGCCCTTGATTGTTATGAAAAAGAAATTATCTTTACAAGCGGCGGTACCGAGTCCGATAACATGGCAATAATCGGAGCAGCTCTTGCCAATTCCGACAGGGGACGCCATATCGTGACCTCGTCTTTTGAACACCACGCAGTCTTAAACAGCTGTAAGGCCCTTGAGAAAATGGGTTTCAGAGTCACTTACGTTTCTCCGAACAGCCAAGGCTTCATCACCAAAGAATCCATCGAAAAAGCAATCAGACCCGATACAATTCTTGTTTCCGTCATGCATGCGAACAATGAAATCGGTACGATTCTGCCCGTATATGACATTGCCGAATCGCTCAAAGCAAAGGGCATTCTTTTTCATACGGACGCAGTCTGCACCTTCGGAAAACTGAAGATAAGTATGAAAGAATTAAAGGCAGACTTTTTATCCGCAAGTTCCCATAAAATCAACGGCCCCAAGGGCACCGGCTTTCTTTATGTAAGAAGGGGTGCGGAAATTGCGCCGATAATCAACGGCGGAAGTCAGGAAAACAATCTTCGGGCGGGAACCGAGAATGTTCCGGGAATTGTGGGATTCGGCGGCGCGGTTGCGGCAAGAAAGGGAAAAGAAGATTTAAATACTGAAAAAGTCTCGGGATTAAGAAACCTTCTTCTTGAAGGAATTATGAAAGAAATTCCCGACGTAAAAGTAAACGGAAGCCTTGAAAACCGTATGGCCGGAAACTTAAATGTGGCCTTTAAGGGAGTTGTGGGAACTTCGCTTCTGATCCTTCTTGACGGAAAGGGAATCTGCGCCTCCACAGGTGCTTCGTGCAATCAGGCAAAACAAGAGCCGTCCCATGTCCTAAAAGCCATCGGGCTTTCGGACGAAGAGGCGGCCTCATCCATTCGTTTCAGTCTGTCGGAATACAACTCCGAAGAAGAAGTTCGGTACGTTGTTGACGCCCTTAAAGACGGCGTTTCCTACTTAAGAAACATAAGATCATAATTTCACATAAGTGGCGGTTCTGTCTTTGAATACGGAATAGTACTTGAATCCGCAGTCCGTGAGAATCTCATATGCTTTGTCAAAAGCAAGACCTATGTCCGAAGGCTTGTGAGCATCGGAACCCACGGTAATTATCTCACCGCCCTTGTCTTTATAAGCTTTGATGATATCTCTACAGGGATTGGGCTCATGCATGCCGCGCTTGTAAATCGCGGATGTGTTGATCTCGATTCCTTTTTCATTTTCAAGAAGAATATTGATGACTTCATCCGTGAAGTTCTTGTAATCCATGGAATTGTAAGCTGCCTCGCCGCCGGGAACGGTGCGGGCGATGTAATCCATGTGACCGAGAACGTCGAAATTGGTAAACTGCTTTAAATTTCTGAGCATGGACTCGTAGTACTCGGTAACGGCTTCCTTGACGGAACGTCCTTCGAAAAACTTAGGGTCGTATGTATCGACGCCGCCCACCATGTGGATGGAACCGATTATAAAGTCAAATTCGTGGGAGTGAGAGAGTACCGCGTTCTTTTTGAAGCAGCATTCCTGAAGCCCCAGCTCGATCCCGAAACCGATGGTGATCTTGTCTTTGTACTGCTCCCTGAGATTCAAAAGATCGTACAGATAGGAATCCACGTTTAAATCCCAGGCGCCTTCCGGATATTTTTCCGAAGGGGGTGCATCGAAATCATTGTGTTCGGTGATGTTGATCTGGGTAAAACCTTTGGATATGGCACTTTCCACCATATCCTTAAGGGGCGCCTGAGAATCGGCGCTGAAAGAAGAGTGCATGTGTTGATCTGCGAGAATCGGCATAGCGTTAACCTCCGTTTATTTGTTTTTCTGCAAAAAGCAGGGGTTTTCCATAAATATATACAAAAAGAATTATAACATTTAATTCTTTTTGGCGAAACCATACATTTATAAGATTTTAATAAGTATTTGTATTGATTTTTGTTTGTAAATACTATAAAATAAGTGCGCTGACAAAATTTTGACAATTCTTTTTGCGGGATTGCCAGAACCAATATATCTTATATTTCTAGGAGGAAATAATATGGCAGTAAAAGTAGCAATTAACGGATTTGGACGTATCGGACGTCTTGCATTCAGACAGATGTTTGGAGCTGAAGGATTTGAAATCGTTGCAATCAACGATCTTACCTCTCCCGAGATGCTTGCACATCTTCTTAAGTACGACAGCACTCAGGGTCGTTACGCTCTTTGCGACAAGGTTTCTTTCGGTGAGGATTCCATCACCGTAGACGGAAAGAAGATCACCATTTACAAGGAAGCTGATGCTAAGAACCTTCCTTGGGGACAGCTTGGTGTAGACGTTGTACTTGAGTGCACCGGTTTCTATACAAGCAAGGACAAAGCACAGGCTCACATCGATGCAGGTGCTAAGCACGTAATCATTTCCGCTCCTGCAGGAAATGACCTTCCTACCATCGTTTACAACGTAAACCACAAGAACCTTACCAAGGACGACAAGATCATTTCCGCAGCATCTTGTACCACCAACTGCCTTGCACCCATGGCTAAGGCTCTTAACGATCTTGCTACCATCAAGTCCGGTATCATGTGCACCATCCACGCTTACACCGGCGACCAGATGACCCTTGACGGACCTCAGAG
>DBVS01000017.1:25311-32591 GCA_002308235.1 Lachnospiraceae bacterium UBA1258 | reverse complement strand
TTCTCAAAGTATGTTACCGCCCAAATGCCATTTCTGATTGACTCAATTGCTTCGTCACCTGTGCTTCCTGCCTGCCTTAAGGTCACATATTCATCCGTGAACCGCTCACGCGTCATGTCAGGCTCAAATATGAAGTCTTTCGTGTGTGCATCGTAATAGGTACGGGCTTCGGCTTTGTATTCCTCAATCAAAGCTTCTTTTTCAAGACGTTCCTGCTCAGCTTTAAGAGCCGCCTGCTCAGCTTCTTTAGCTGCCTGTTCAGCCTCATAAGCTTCCTGCTTTTGAGCGGCCTTGATCTGGTTATATCTAATACATCCGAATACTCCGGCACCTATTGCCACAAGAGCAATGATTGTAATGATGATTTTTTTCTTCATGAGAAGCCTCCGTCGCTATATCGTTTAATATAGATTATATCATAGTAATATAATCTGCAAAATAAAAAATACCGGCTCTGAAAATGAGCATTAATATAACGCATCCATCCATAACAAGTATTCACCCATAAAATACCACAAAGCTCGACGTTATGCAATGCAGATTGCAATGCATACAGTCCATGTAAATTGCAATACCATAACATATGGGAGGCAATGAACATGGCATTTCGAATTAAATCAGACAAAAAAGAAACCGAAAACAAAACAATCCGTTTTCCTTTACAACTTGTTCAGGAGATAGAAAAGGCAATAGAAGGGAAGAGTACCACGTTCAGCGGGTTTGTTATTCAGGCTTGTAAGTACGCTTTACAGAATTTAAAGCCGGATAAAAAGTGAGCCGCCACGCTCCTTATTAGGGATATGGCGGCTTGCTTTTATCAATACATACGTGACATTATGATAAACAAATAGTCCTTTAAGGAGCATACTATACAGAGCAGAATTACCATAAGCAGTATACAGGCAAAGAAGAATACTCCGGATATTATTAAAAAGATTCGGTCGGCTCTGTCAACTTCCTCCAGCAATCTTTCTTCTTGAATACTATTGTCAGTCATTTCATTGAATTTCTGCATGTCTTTTTTTCCTCCGTGTTTTAGCACTTTTGAGGTCTATTTTGAAGACAAGTTGAAGACAGCGTGCTTTCCTCCTTCGAAAAGTATTGATTTTGCTGGCTTTTTCAGAGTTTACTCGAGTCCGATTCCCGTCATCAGCTTAACAATGAAAACCATGGTTCATACGAACCATGGTTTTTTGTTGTTAAAATGAAGATAATGGGTCGGCCCCGTTCGGGGTCGATTTGCGCGTTGGCAATGAGCCATGCAAAGACGAGAAATAAGAAACGGCCGCAAGTTTACTTGTAGGGCCGTTTTTGATTTCGAGGATTTATAGGGCGAAGCCCACGACGAAGCAGGTCGCCGGACCTGCGAGCCGCGCATGGCTCAAATAGCTCTTGTGAGCCGCGCATGGCTCACTCACAATCAAATATCGTCTTCCCCTCTAACATTTCCCCATACCGTTCCTTCCATTCGCTGTGCACGGCGGATTTATCGAAATTAAGCAGCCCCTCATCGGTCATTTCAAGTTCTATCATTATATGAAATCTGTTTGCTCTGTCGGAGCAGGAGGTGTGTATTGAGACACCCGACACTCCGTCTATGGCCTTCGCGGCTTCAAAATGTTTTGTTATCCCGGGAACCAGTTCCTTCCAGGCAATATTTTCCTTAAATTTCGCTATTATATAGTGCTTCATGATTATCTTTGTTTTCCCCTTTCTTAATATTAAAATCATGCTCTTCCAATTATATCATAATCTCTCTATTGACGTTCCAAACTTCCGGCATTCCTGATTTTCTGTCTGAATACAAAATTTTTTTACCTTCCGCCAAATCTCGTCGGAAGGCTTTTTTGCGCCATTTTTTCTTCTTTTTATACTCGCCGCAAAATTTTTTTTAAAAAATTTCAATTTTTTAAAACCTAAGGCCCCCCTCACTTGTAAACCCATCAGAAGGGCAGAAGAGAAGCCCGCACACACTAACAAAAATTCATTTAAAGAGGAGAAAAAACCATGAGATTAACAGGATTATTCGGAGCAATTGCTTTATCAATCGCACTTACCACTTCACAGGAAACCATCGCAACCATTAATAACGCACCTGTAAATGTCGGCGTTCAGTTCTCCAGAGAATCAACCTGGAAGGATCTTGGAAACGTTGAGATCGAAGAGTTCGAAGCAAAGACCGGTTACATCAAAGCTAACCTTAACTTAAGAAGCATTCCCGACGCATCGGGCGAATTACTCCGTGTCATCCCCAAAGGAACGGAAGTTAAAGTTGTCGGCTTCGTAAAGAAGAACCCCTTCAACAAGAACACCTATTACATTTCCGAAGACGGCGGATACATCCACTCCGGTTACTTTACTTTTGACAAAGCAGAACTTACCAAGAGCGAACCCGCAGCCGCGGCACAGCCTTCTGACCCCGGCGTTCAGCTTCCTGTAAACAACATTTTACAGAACCCCGAACTTCCCAACGGTTGTGAGATCACCAGCCTTTCAATCGTTCTTAACTACAAGGGCTACGCAGTAGACAAGTGCGACATGTCCGATAACTATCTTCCCAAGTGGCCCGACCTCAGCGGAGATCCTGAGTACTACTACTTAAGAGAGCCCAGATCCAACGGTTTCTATTGCTTCGCTACCTGCCTTTGCACCACTATCGACAACTACAACGCAGCAAACGGCACCGCAATTCAGTACAAGAATCTTACCGGTCTTACCGCATCCGATTTATACGCAGAAATCGACGCAGGAAACCCTGTAGTCGTATGGGGAACCTTAAAGTGGAGAACTCCCAACAAGTACAAGAGCGGCCTTTACAGCAACCTTCACTGCATGGTTCTTGCAGGCTACACCGACACCACCGTTACCATCATTGACCCCATTTACGGCAACAAGTTAAAGACCATCAAGCGCACCACTTTCGAAACCGTTTGGACCCAGATGGGAAGCCGCGCAATGACCGTAACTCAGTAGTTTTAACACATTACTCTCTTGATTATAATTCCAAATTATGTTAACCTATATTACGCGGGAAGCCCCGTAATATAAAGAAAATAATCGGAATTGGGTTATGAATATTTTTGATATCGTAGGGCCCGTAATGGTAGGCCCCTCAAGCTCTCACACAGCGGGAGCGGTTAAAATCGGAAGAGTAGCAAGAAAGCTTCTTGGTGAAGAGGTGTCTGAAGCGGAAATCCTTTTCTACGGGTCCTTTCTTGCCACCGGCAAAGGACACGGCACGGACAAAGCAATCGTAGCGGGCCTCATGGGGTATGCTTCCGACGACAGAAGGATCCCCGAAAGCCTCACGGAAGCAAGGAAGCGCGGCATGCAGATTTCATACGGGAAACTGGAACTTGCCGACGCTCATCCGAATACGGTGAAACTCATACTGAAGGGAGTGACCGGAAGGACACTTGAGATCCTTGCTTCTTCCGTAGGAGGAGGACGTATCGCCGTAAACGAGATCGACGGGATGCCGGCAACCTTCGGAGCGGAACTTCCGACTCTTGTCATTCACAACGAGGATAAACCGGGACTGGTAGCCCATGTAACGGCACTTTTGCAGGATTATTCCATCAACATCGCCACCATGCAGCTTTACAGAAGCGGCCGAGGCGATCAGGCCGTTATGGTGATAGAGTGCGACCAGTCGGTGGCACCACCTGTCACAGAGGCTGTCAAAACGCTTCCCGGCGTCAACGGAGTGGTATATTACGAGGGGTAGAATATGTATAAATCAATGAAAGATATAAAATCCGCCATGGAAAGAAAAAATATTCCATTCTGGCAGGCGGTTTGTGAAGAAGACTGCAAAGAAACCGGCATTTCACCGGAAGAATCTTTTGCAAAGATGGCAGCGATGTACAAAGCAATGCAGGATTCGGACGCAGAGTATGATGAGACCCTTCGTTCGGAAAGCGGCCTGGTGGGTACTGAGGGTGCTCTCCTTAGGCGCGCCAGAGAACAGGGTAAACTCATTTCCGGCGATTTTATCGGCACAGTAATGGAAAAAGCATTGCGTATTGCCGAATCCAATGCCTGCATGAAACGTATCGTTGCGGCTCCCACCGCGGGTTCCTGCGGCGTGGTTCCGGCGGTTTTAAACAGTCTTAAAGAAGCAAGAAACCTTTCCGACGAAGAAATGACCAAGGCTCTTTTTGTGGCCGCGGGCGTAGGCGGAGTTATAGCAAGCCGTGCAAGCCTTGCGGGTGCAGAGGGCGGATGTCAGGCGGAAATCGGTGCGGCCTCCGCCATGGCGGCGGCTGCCATGGTATTCCTCTTAGGTGGAGACGCCGATATGATTGACAATGCCGCAGCCATAGCAATGAAGGGACTTCTCGGCCTTGTGTGCGATCCTGTGGCAGGTCTTGTGGAAGTACCCTGTGTAAAAAGAAATGTTTTGGGCGCCGTTAATGCTGTGACAAGTGCCGACATGGTAATGGCCGGCGTCACCAGCCGTATCCCTGCGGACGAAGTATTTGATGCCATGCGCACCGTAGGTCGCTGCATGCACGAAGATCTTCGTGAAACAGGCAAGGGAGGACTTGCGGCAACCCCTACGGGAATGAAGATCGCTTCCCGTTTCGAATGATGAGTATAATATCCCCCGACGGATATTATTATATACGAAGAAAAAACTAAAAGAGAGGAGACTCTGAATGTTTTGCAGTAAATGCGGATTTGAAGTATCCGAGAACACTAAATTTTGTCCTAAGTGCGGTACACCCCTGCCTGTTCAGGCACCCGTGAACAATGCACCCGCACCGGCGCCTCAGGCGCCTCAAAGCCCGAAGAAATCAAGTAAGGCAGGCACCATTATAATCTCGGTGGCCGCCACTTTGGGCGTTCTTATTATTCTGTTTGTCTTGATAGGCATCTTTGCGCCTAAAGACGACTCTGACGGCGATTCCAAGAAAACCAAAGACAAAGTTTCCACAAGCGCAACCGTAGCTGTATCTGCCGGCAATGCGTCAAACGACGGAAAACAGTCCGATGCGGATGTGAAGAAGGCGGTGGAATCAGTCATTTCCATTTTGGAAAAGATGGGAAATGAAGCTTCCAATCTTTCCGATGATACAAAACCGGAGGACTTGGAAGAACTTGTAGCAAAGATTCAGGGATACAGGAGTGAAGTCGCCAAGATAGAGGGACTTCCCGAAAATGTTTCAAAGGCATCCGATGATGCCCTGAGTATAACTCAAGAAGTGTTTTCAACTCTGAAGAGTCAATTGAAATTTGCTTATGCGGTGCAGGATGGTTTTACGGAGATCGTTAAGTACTCAGATGCGGATGATATTGCTAATGCGTTTAAGGCATATCAAACCTTTTATGATACGACGGAATGTCCTGAAAACTATAAGGATTTATGGGAAGCACTGTACGGAGCTATGAGTTTGGAGGCACTGTCGGTTCTGCGTTCCGCGGAGGCAGAGGAATATTCCGATCCGTTGAGAGCAGAATCTGCCTCTTATATTTCTATCAGGGCATCCAAAATAGCCGATAGGGTAATGAATTCACTTATGGAAGGCTATGACGATGAGACCGGATTCACTTCGGTTCAGTTGCAGGCAGCAGTCGATATAATAAAAGAAATACAAAGTCTTGCTGATTTGTCGGCGGAAGAAATTAGAAACAAGAAATTTGACTACGAGTATGAAAATGAGCTTTTTACACCGGAATATAACTTCATTGATACCATATTCCCTGCTTTGTACAATGTTTATGATGCATTTGTTACCATAGAAGCAGGTTGTATCAGCGGTGAAAAGGATATTATTGTTGAATGTGAGATTGAGGGTCTTTCACAGAAATATACCCAGAGTTACCATATAGGCGCAGCGCTTACGATTATGAATATCAAGCCTCCGGCTTCTTCCGCAAAAATGAATCTTGATTCGGCTAAAGACAGCCAGATAAGAGTTACACTGAAGGACAAGAAAACAGGGGCAATTCTTGACGAACAGTCCCACAAGGTTCATATAGCCAGCAGAAATGATATCGACTATTCTTCAAATGCTTTTGGTACAGTTTCGTATGATAATTTCCTGTGTTTCTTGAGCCCTTCATCTCAGGCGGTAACAACATTAAAAAGAGAGGCGGTCAATTATGTTAAGGTATTTTCCGAAAGCGTGATGGAAGACCTCAGGGGATATCAGAAAAGTGCCTATTTTACCGATTACGAGAATGACGGGGAAATAGATGAAAACGACATTTGGGCAGGACAGTATCTCACTACATATATTCAGGCAGCGTCTTTGTGCAGAGCCATGTCCGATCTGGGAGTAAGATATGTTATGGATGACTTTTCGTGGGAAAACACGGCGCAGCACATTCTTTACCCTGATCAGGTCCTTGCCAATAAATCGGGACTTTGTATCGAAACCTCGTTGTTGATTGCAAGCGCCCTGCAGAGCCTCGGAATGCATACATATCTAATTCTTATTCCTAACCCCGGACACGCGCAGGTGGCGGTTGAAACTTGGAGGGAATCAGGAAACTATTTTCTGATAGAAACTACTCACCTTCCCAATGAAGATTGGGATTATTGGGACGATATTTTGCTGGACGATGAAGAAGTAGGCTATGATCAGAACCCTATCAAATATTTGTCCGGAGAAGAGTTGAGCAATTACATGTCCAACTGCTATGTGATTGATTGCAGCGACGGAAATTTCCTGGGAATAACCCCTTTTGAATAACACCCCGCCTCACGCCCGCCTTCGGGCGCAGTTTCAGGCACTTTCGGTTGCTTTTTGCAAGGGCGAAAAGTGTAGAAACTGCATATCATGTCATGTTTTTTATACTTCTACACTATAAGAAATTGTGATATACTCCATAATATAAATTTTCCCGTTGCATTACTTAAATGGGGTGAAAGAAGGTTTAACGGTGGAATTACAATTACGAGAGGTTACTTACCTTGCTATAGTTTTAAGGATCGCCGTAGCCATTGTGCTGGGCGGAATCATAGGATTGGAGCGTGGTCTTAAGAACAGACCCGCCGGACTCAGAACTTACATGCTGGTATGCGTGGGATCGTGTCTGATAATGCTCACGAACCAGTACATCTGGCAGACCTTTAAAACAGGAGATCCTGTGAGAATGGGTGCGCAGGTGGTCAGCGGAATCGGTTTCCTGGGTGCAGGTACCATAGTGGTTACCAGACGAAATCAGATCAAAGGTCTTACGACAGCCGCAGGTCTTTGGGCTTCGGCCGCAGTGGGACTTGCTGTGGGTGTGGGCCTTTATGAGGCCGCGATCCTCGGGGGTGTTGTGAT
>DBVS01000017.1:0-25223 GCA_002308235.1 Lachnospiraceae bacterium UBA1258 | reverse complement strand
AATCTTGGCGATTTTATGCGTAAGATACGGGAGATGGATATCGACATCGACAACGTCCGTACCGAGAATGAGGCCGGTTTTGAAGCCGGAAAGCACGCGTACATCATGGTTCTTAAATCCAGACAGAAGAGAAGCCATGAAGAACTCTTCCAAAGCATACGTGAAATCGAAGGCGTAGCTTACGTGGAAGGACTGTAAAACAAATATTGTTGCTAAGGCATGACCAACAGGTCATGCCTTTTCTTTTGTCCAAAAACCGAGGCGGGGAATACTTGACATCGATTTACTACAAATGTAGAATATAATTACTACAATTGTAGAAAGGAGTTCCCGATGGAAAAGCATGACACTCTGCCAAGCGGAGAACTTGAAATAATGCAGATTCTCTGGCAATGTTCACCGCCTGTTTCAAGAAGCACCATAGAAAGCAAGTTAAAAGAAAAGAAAAATCTGGCGCCGAGTACTATTTTGACCTTTCTGACCAGACTTTGCGAGAGAGGATTTCTCAGCGTTTCACATAACGGGCGAACAAACCTGTATACGCCCCTTATTTCAAAAAAGGATTATCTGGCCGAAGAGAGCAGGCGAATGCTCGACAGACTATATGGAGGCTCACTTTCCGCATTTGCGGTTTCTCTGTGCGACAGCGGCGTATCAAAGGAGGAAATAGAGGAACTCCGCAAAATGCTCGAGGAGGGTAATTTATGATTTGGGGCAGAATCATTTGGGGTATAATAATTTCCTGTCTTTTGGGTTTAAACTTTTATCGCACATGGAAATGGGAGCACGGCGGCGAAACTTTTTTCTCGAATAAGTACGGGAAAGAGACCTATGTCTTAATTCAACCGACTTTTTTATTCTGGATTTTGCTTGCTATGTTCGGAATTTCCTGCGTCTTTTACGGGATAAAAAACGGTCTGATCAAATTTACGGCTATGGCCGCGGAATTGATGATCTTTTTAAGCATCTACTATGTTTTGTTACTTTTATTTTTGCCACTTTTAAGGAAGATCGTCAGTGCGAGAGCCTGCGCGATTCTTTGGCTCATTCCGGCATTTTTGAGCTGGCAGGTTCATATGCTTATCAGAACGCTCCCGATACCGAAGTTCACGATATTGATACCAAGAAATGCGTTGTTTCTCGTAAGCCTTGTATGGCTTGCAGGTGCGCTTTTGGCAGGCGGATACTATTTTATTTCTAACCTTTTATTTGTGTCATCTGTCAAGAAAAACACTGTAGAAGAAACGGACGAAGAAATCCTTTCTGTCTGGGAAAAGATGCGAGAAAGGCTTGAATATAAGCGCCCGACAAGGTTGCTACGGGGCGATGTTTCAACGCCGTTTTCAATGGGCCAGACGAAGTTTACCAGGTGCACGATCCTTCCGAACCGCACTTATACCCAAGGTGAGCTTTCGATGATCTTAAGTCATGAATTGCATCATCTGGAACGCTGTGATGTAAATACGAAAGTCTTTCTTTGTCTGTGTAATGCAATCTGCTGGTTTAATCCGCTTGTGTGGGTGGCGACGAAAAGAGCGGCAGAGGATCTTGAGAGAAGCTGTGATGAGATTGTTACCGAGAATATGGACGAAGAAGAACGGCGCAGGTACGCGGAGCTTTTGCTGACATTCGTAGCACCGCAAAGAGGATTTACGACCTGCCTTTCGGCGGCTGCGGGGACACTTCGGTATCGACTAAAGAGCGTGATGGAGCAAAAGAAACGGTTACTCGGAACACTTCTCTTGTCTGCCGTGCTCTTTGTAAGTGTAATCTGCTTTGGAAACGTGGCAATCAGTGTTGAGAGCGGTACTTTTAAGGAAATGCTTTCTAAGTATGATGCGACGATCGGAAGCATATATGATGTGGAATACAGTAAAATAGAGAGTTGGGACGCTGAGGCACTTATGGACACGCTTTCAAAGATAGAGCTTAGGCACTTGGCAGGCCCCAGGGACCCTGAGCCAAAGACTCCGGCTATGACCTTTGTTTTGACGGACGGGCACAGGATAACGGTTTTTGATAACACAGTTTTTGTTAATACACACAAGAATCTTGGCAGAAACTACGAGTGTTATGTCGCGAAAGAGAAGATCGATGTTGACATGATTTACGAAGTTTTAAATAAATAAGGGCATCAAAAAACCGGACCGCTTGTCGGCCCGGTTTTCTTATTATTCTTTATTGCTGTCCTGCAGCTTCAAGTGCCTGCTGGATCAAAATCTGTCTTAACTCGTATTCAGCCTGTTGCTGTGCCAGGATCGCTTCCCAGTTGGGATTCATAAAGAAGGTTTCATCGTGCTGGCATCGGCCTGTGGTGTTAAAGTGGGTCTTGGATTCCAAGGGATTTAGATCGCCGTTTACTACCGCAGAACCGCTCCACAGGGATTCATCTTCCACGGGAACAACTTCGGCCACACCGTAATACTGGAAAGGACACTGTTCGGTGGCGGGAAGATTGTCATATCCGCAGACCATACCCGCAAAGTGAACATTGCACTGTTCCTTCGGCTCGGTGCCCTTTGCGAAATACTCCTGTCGGAGACACTGGTCACAAAGTCCCGGAATGGGAAGTTTACCCGATTTGGAACAAACAGTCACTTTTGTTATGGTGCTGGGCATCGTAAATCCGATATCGACCATATCCTCGTGAACACGGGACATAACGGCCTTGAACATGGTCTGAGGAAGTCTCTGTTCCTCGTCAGTCATTGCTTCATTATTATCATATCCGGCCCAGCAGGTGGCGGTGTAGTAGGGGGTGTAGCCCGCAAACCAAACGTCTCGGCCGCTGGAGGTGGTACCGGTCTTACCGGCAATGGACATACCTTTGAATTTAGCTCTGGTACCCGTACCGATCGCAACGCAGTCTTTCATGGCATCCGTAAGAAGAAAGGCTGTTTCTTCGGAAACGGTTCTGCGGGCGATGGCCTCGGTGTTGTCAATGATAACCTTTCCGTCGCTGTCCACGATCTTGGTATAGAGCTTGGGCTGTATGTAAATACCGCGGTTTGCGATGGATGCATAAGCGGCATTCAGTTCTATATTCGTTACACCGTTGGTAATACCGCCGAGTGCAAGGGGCTGACCTATATCGGTAAATACCTGGTCGCCTACGCGCTTGGCTTCCTCAAGGGTGGTAAAGCCGAAATTCAAAAGGTAATTGAATCCGAGCTCGGGAGTGATCTGGGTAATGGTCTTGACCGCTACCACGTTCAGTGACCAGTAAACACCGTATCTGATACTGCAAAGGCCTTTGTAGGTGTCGGCGCCGTACCAGTTGGAAACCGGCGTA
This sequence comes from Lachnospiraceae bacterium UBA1258, assembly GCA_002308235.1. Classification (GTDB taxonomy): domain Bacteria; phylum Bacillota; class Clostridia; order Lachnospirales; family Lachnospiraceae; genus UBA1258. The sequence goes on along the minus strand of DBVS01000017.1, from coordinate 21,931 downwards.
CCGTTGTAGTAGTTAAAGGGTGCATCGTTAAATACGGTTGCAAGTGTCATTCCGTAGGAGTCAAGAGCCGGAGCAAAAGCGGAGAGTACCTTAAAGCAGGAACCCGGCTGTCTGGTGGACTGGGTGGCTCTGTTATATGTACGGCTCGCTTCCTTTACGCCGCGTCCGCCGATCATGGCTACCACACAACCCGTGCTCTGGTCTTCAACGGTGAAGGAAACCTGAGGCTGGGGAGTGAGGTTAATGTAATCCGAAACGATCTCATCACCTTCCTCAAGCATGTCGTCCTGGAAGATCTTGATGGCTTCCTCCGCGTCCTCCCTGGTCTTATAAAGCATGTTGAATTTCGGATTCTTTTCTCTGAAGTGGGTCCTGAACATTTCCGAGCTGTAGTTCTTGGTGGAACCGTCGGCTTTCTTGACCGTAAGTCTGTATTGCAGATACCACTTTACGTTCTTGGGGTAGTTTTCCTCGTTGGCAAATTCCTCATCACAGATGGCCTGGATGCGGGGGTCGAGGGTCGAGTAGATCTTAAGACCGCCGCTGTACAGTAAGGAGTTGACCTGTGAATCGTTGTAGCCTGCGGCTTTAAGGTCTTCAATGACCTGATCCGTAAGGGCATCGACGAAGTATGAGGTAATATTACTGTCGGCCTGCTGAATGTTGTTTTCCTCGATACGTGAGTAAACATCGTCCTTCATGGCCGAATCGTACTGGGCCTGGGTGATATATTCAAGCTCCAGCATCTTATCAAGTACCAGTTTCTTTCTCTCGGCGTTTCTCTCGGGCCTGATGATGGGGTCGTAGAGCGACGGGTTCTGGGTGATCCCGGCGATGACCGCACATTCCGAAAGCGTAAGTTCCGAACAGTTCTTTCCGAAGTAACGAAGGCTCGCTGTCTGTACGCCCAGAGTGTTGTGCCCTAAGTTAATGGTGTTTAGGTAAACCGTAAGGATGTCATCCTTGGACATGCTCTTTTCAAGCTGGACGGCCAAGTACTGTTCCTGCACCTTTCGCTTGATCTTCTGAACGTCGTTATCCTCCGAAACCCAGTCGGTAAATACGTTGTTTTTAAGCAGCTGCTGTGTGATGGTGCTGGCGCCCTGTCCGAGTTTCCCTCGCTGAAGGGTCTTGATGCCGACGCTTAAGATTCGGCGGATATCGATACCGTTATGTGTAAAGAAACGCTCGTCCTCGATGGCTACAAAGGCCTTCTTTAACATATCGGGTATCTGGTCTGAGGTGACGGGAATTCGGTTTGAATTCGCCGCAACGAGCTTGGCTATCTGGTTTCCGTCCGTATCGTAAACGAAAGTCGAACGTCCCTTGGGTGTAACTGTTATAGTGGAAATATCGGGTGCCGCTTCCAGAATGCTCTTAAACATTCCGATACCGAACGCGGCGGCGACGATTCCGACGCCTATGATCGCCGCAAGAGACAACTCTATAAGAAGAAGCAATAATTTATGCGACCACTTTTTTCCACGAGCATTAAGGGCTATCTGTTGTTTATGAATGCCCTGTTTTCCGTAATCCATTCCATATCTCCAATCCGGTAAAAAAATACCAATCAATAGATTATAACAGACTTTTGCCCGAAAAAGAAGATTGATTTTTTCGTTGACTTATAGTTTTTCTTCGTGCAATACTTTTACAGAAAGGTATTTTTTATGTACGAGCCCTATAAAATCCTGGTGTCCCCGGCCTTTGCCGAGGTCGAATTAAAAAAGTCCAGATTCCTTGCGAACGTGATACCTGCGGAGACTGAGGCCGCGGCCGTGTCCTTCATAGAAGAGACCCGGAAAAAGTATTACGATGCAAGGCATAATTGCTATGCTTATATTTTGGGCAAAGACGGCGGAAAAGTCAAATATTCCGATGACGGTGAGCCTGCCCAGACCGCAGGGCTTCCGATCTTCAATATTTTGAAAGAAAGCGGCATAAAGAACGTGTGTACCGTGGTCACACGGTATTTCGGAGGAACGCTTCTCGGCGCGGGGCCATTGGCCCGAATGTACGCGGATGCCACCAAAGAGGCTCTTGCCTCGGCCGAGACCGCCTGGATGCGCTACGGTATTGAGTTTTCCGTTAAAAGCGATTATTCCGACGGAGAGAAGATCAGGCGTTTCCTTGAAAAAGAAAACATCGATGTGGTTGACATAACATATACGGAAAAGGTTTGCTTTGTGGCAAAAACAGGTTTTGAGACCTTTGCTGATATTGAAAAAAACATCATTTCCCTCACGGCCTCCAGAGCCGAAATTAATAAAGAAAAAGAAGCATATTTTATTGACAGAAACTGAAAAATGCTAGTATATTAGGTTGTGTGTAATGCACAGAAAATAACGCTTCCATAGCGGTTCGAAAGGTGGTGGTTAAATTATGAGTCGATGTCACAGTGAATCAGAAAATCCTCTTCCCCGAGCGGGACATAATTTAAAAACCACATATAAGGAGAAATTGCTATGGAAGAGATCAGAGAACTTTTAGAGACCAAGCAATATACGACGATTCGGCAGAAACTTTCGGAAATGTATGATGCCGACGTTGCTCAAATTCTGGAAGAATTACCCGCCGAGGATTTCATGAAGGTATTCAGAATCCTTCCGAAGGATACCGCTGCGGATATTTTTTCCTATCTTGAAATCGAACATCAGCAGATGATCATTACCTCGCTTTCCGAGAAAGATACAGCGAACATTATCAACAACATGATGGCCGACGATGCTGCGGACCTTTTTGAGGAAATGCCCGCCAATATCGTGAAACGGCTTCTTTCTGCGGTCAGTCCCGAAACCAGACGTGATATCAATCATCTGCTTCGATACCCCGAGGATTCCGCCGGAAGTATCATGACGGTGGAGTATGTCGACCTTAAGGAAAACCTTACGGTGGCAGAGGCGTTGGAGCGCATCCGCAAAGTGGGCCTTGATTCCGAGACCATCAATACCTGTTATGTGCTGGGGCCCAGCCGCAAGCTTCTCGGAACCATTACCTTAAGAAAGATACTCTTAAGCGATCCCGATGCCCTGATCGGCGATCTGATGCATGAAAACATGATCTACGTCAACACCACCACCGACCAGGAGGAAGTTGCCAGGATCATACAGAAATACGACTTTACCGCGGTTCCCGTTGTTGACAATGAGGAACGGCTGGTGGGTATTGTAACCGTCGATGATATCGTGGATATCCTCCAGCAGGAGGCTACCGAGGATATCGAAAAGATGGCAGCTATCGTGCCTACGGACAAGCCCTACATGCGTACCGGCGTGTTCGAGACCTGGAAGAAGCGCATTCCCTGGCTTCTTTTGCTGATGGTATCCGCCACCTTTACGGGAGGTATCATCGGTAAATTCGAAAGCGCCCTTTCCACCTATGTGGTGCTGACTACCTTTATCCCCATGCTGATGGACACCGGCGGTAATGCGGGCGGACAGGCCAGCGTTACCATCATCCGCGGACTTTCCCTTGAGGAGATTGGTTTTAAGGACATTTTCAAGGTCATATGGAAAGAAATCAGAGTGGCACTGGTGTGCGGCCTGACCCTTGCGGTATGCAACTTTGGCAAACTCCTTCTTATTGACAGAGTATCGATTCCCGTTGCCATAGTTGTCTGCACCACTCTTGTGGCAGCAGTGGTGATCGCGAAGTTCATCGGCTGTACGCTTCCCATGTTCGCAAAGAAACTGGGCTTCGACCCCGCGGTTATGGCGAGTCCCTTCATTACCACCATAGTGGATGCGCTTTCACTGATCATTTACTTTTCCTTTGCCACCGCGATACTGCACATCTGACGCGGGATTTTGCAGAAATGCATCGCGGGGCAGATAAAACCCCTTTGGGGGATTTTTCCGAAAGAGAACCGGCATGAATATTTCAGAACTTTACAAATTTAAGAAAACCGTATATTCCTTCGAAGTCTTTCCGCCGAAAAAAGCGGGGAGCGTGGAGACCGTATACAATACGCTTTACGGCCTTCGAAATATGCCCGTAGACTACATTTCCGTAACCTACGGCGCCGGCGGGAGCGAACAGCAGAGACAGAAGACCTGCGAGATCGCTTCTTTGATAAAGAAAGAGTACGGGATCGAACCCATCAGCCATCTTACCTGTGTGGGTTCGACCAAAGAAGACATAAAAGAGATCCTTTCGGAACTCAAAAAGGCGGGGATCCAGAACATTCTGGCTCTTCGCGGCGACATGCCGGCGGAAGGCCCCACGGTGATGGCGTTCCCTCATGCCAGCGACCTTGCGGCATTTATAAGAGATACGGATCCCTTCTTTAACGTGGCGGGGGCCTGCTATCCCGAGTGCCATGTGGATGCGGCAAACCTTGAGGAGGACATCGAGAACCTGAAAAAGAAAGTTGACGCGGGAGTAACACACCTTACCACACAGCTCTTCTTTGATAACGAGATTTTCTACACCTTCCGTGAAAAGGTTGAAAAAGCAGGGATAACGGTTCCTATTTCCGCGGGGATCATGCCCATAGTCAAAAAGAGTCAGGTGGAGAGAACGGTTGCCATGTGCGGCGCCAGCATTCCTCCCAAATTTGCAAGACTCATAAGCAAATATTCGGAATCTCCCGAAGCCCTGAATGCGGCGGGACTTTCCTACTGCGTGGACCAGATAACGGATCTGGTGGCAAACGACGTCCGCGGTGTTCACCTTTATACCATGAATAACGTTGACATCGCAAAGCACGTAACCGAAGCCACCGAGAGCCTGTTTAAGAGCGTAAACAAGTTATGAACATAGAACTCGACGAATCGGACAAGAAAGAAATACTGAGGTATTTGGGATACAGAGGAACGGAACTGACTCCGAAGATTGAAGGAGATTTGCTTCGTGCCATGGACCTTGCCAATGAGATAATTCGTCCCGGTGCAGTCTGGAAGCTTTTTACACTTGAATATTTTGAGGATGGGATCGGATTAAAGAACACATCCTGCGTGCTTAAAGGGGAAAGCATACGCAAACATTTGAAAGAAGCGGACAGGTGTGCGCTTCTTTGTGTTACTCTGGGACGTGATTTTGACGAAGAAGTGGAACGCCTCATGGTTAAAAAACCGGGCTTCGGCGTGATTCTAAACGCCTGCGGAATACAGGCTGTGGAGAAGCTGGCTGATGCCCTGCAGCATGAAATAAACGAACGTCTGGCGCCCCAAAAGACCGGTGTCCGTTTCAGCCCCGGTTACGGTGACCTGCCCCTTGAGACTCAGGGGGATTTCATACGGATTTTGAATACCGAGAAGACTGTGGGAGTACGGCTTAACGAGAATTATTTAATGAACCCCATGAAGAGCGTTACGGCGATATGCGGATTGTATGAGTGAAGCAGAGTGAGTGCCGCGGGAACAATCATTTCGATGCGAAGACATGCAGCGGGAACCGCAGTGAAAATCCACTTCTTACGGAGACTCAGCGTGCGACGTGAGAGCTGCGCTTCCACGCGAACACGTCTGCACGCATAGTCGCAGTTAGAAGTTAGTTGAACGGAGTGGAGCTGCCTGAGCATGAAATGCATTGTTCACGTGGCACATACCCTTTAGTTACATTAAAAAAAGGAGTAGAAGAATGAATTTATTTGAAAAGATCATCATCCTTGACGGTGCCATGGGCACGGAACTTGTTAAGAGAAATGCCCCCATGGGCAAGATCCCCGAGGAACTGAATCTCACCCACCCGGAGATCGTGAAGGAGATCCACACCTCATATCTTGAGAGTGGTTCGAATCTTATATATACAAATACCTTCGGCGCAAATGCTTACAAGTGCAAGCACTCAAACTACTCGGTAACCGAGATCGTTTCCGCAGGTGTCAGGATTGCCAAAGAGGCCGCCCGGCCTTACGGAGCACTGGTAGGTCTTTCCATGGGTACCATCGGAGATATCCTGGAACCGTTCGGTAACCTTAAGTTTGACGATGCCTATGAAATGTACAAAGAAATGATCCTGGCAGGAGAAAAAGCAGGTGCCGATGTACTTGTATTTGAAACCCAGACAGACCTTCTTGAGGTTAAAGCGGGAGTCCTAGCGGCTAAGGAGAATTCAAAGCTTCCCGTATTCGTGACCATGACCTTCGAAGCAGGCGGCAGAACCTTCACAGGTACGCTGGTTGAATCCGCGGCCATCACCCTTGCTTCTTTGGGAGTCGATGGGGTGGGGGTTAACTGTTCCCTCGGTCCCGAAGAACTGCTCCCCTTTGTTAAGAGAATGCGCGAAGTTACCGACCTTCCCATAGTTGTTAAGCCCAATGCGGGCCTTCCCGATCCCGTCACCGGAAAGTATGCCATGGGTCCCGAGGATTTTGCGAAGCAGATGGTTCCTTTCTTGGAGCTCGGCGTTTCCTGCGTCGGCGGATGCTGTGGTACAGCTCCCGAATACATTAAAGCTCTTTCTTCGACCGCGAAAAACTATAAACCCGTCAAACCCGAGAAAAACAGCAATTCTTACCTTTGCAGCTCCAGAGCATTTGTGGATGTTAAGCGCGTGCACGTAATCGGTGAGAGGATCAATCCCACGGGCAAGAAGCTCTTTAAAGAAGCTCTCTTAAACCACGACATAGATTACGTCAAGAACCAGGCCATGGAGCAGGCAGACGGCGGAGCGGAGATACTGGATGTCAACGTGGGTCTGCCCAAGATCGATGAAAAGGCCCTCATGACGGAAGTGGTCAAGGAACTGCAGTCTGTGGTTTCTTTGCCCCTTAATATCGATTCTTCGGATGCAAATGTTATTGAGGCCGCTCTCAGGATTTATAACGGTAAAGCCCTTGTAAACAGCGTTAACGGCGAAGATGAGGTCCTTGACAGGATTCTTCCGGTGGTTAAAAAGTACGGCGCAGCAGTCATCGGACTTACCATGAACGCCGGGGGTATTCCGTCTCTTGCTGAAGACCGCGTAAAGATTGCAAAGCATATCGTTGAGCGGTGTCATCATTACGGAATCGATACCAAGGATATATATATAGACTGCCTTACCCTTACCGCCGGTGTCCAGCAGAAAGAAGTATACGAGACTCTGAAAGCCATCCGAAGAGTTAAGGCTGAGTTCGGCGTTCACACTGTACTCGGTGTTTCCAATATTTCCTTCGGACTTCCGAGACGTGAATTTATCAATACAACCTTCCTGACCCTTGCCATGGAAGCGGGGCTCGATCTTCCCATTCTTAATCCAAACAATGCTGCAATGATGGGCGCCGTGGATGCTTTCCACGTGCTTGCAAATATTGACAGGGGATCGGAAAAGTACGTTGCAAAGTACGCCGATACGGTGGCAGAAAAAATCGTTACCGTTAAGAAGGATGCTTCAGGGAAAACTTCCGAACCTGCCACCGAGAATGCCGAAAAGACCATAGGGGAGTTCATAAAGAAGGGTCTCGGAGATTCCGCAGCGAAGCTTGTAAAGGCCATGCTTGAAAATACGGATCCTCTTGATATCGTTAACAATGAACTGATTCCCGCATTGGACGTTGTGGGCGCGGAATTCGAAAAGGGAAAGATATTCCTGCCCCAGCTTCTTAATTCCGCTCAGGCTGCGGAAGCGGGCTTTAACGTGATTAAGGAACATCTTGCAAAGAACAACGCCGCCACCATTTCCAAAGGAAAGATCGTTCTTGCGACGGTTAAGGGCGACGTTCACGACATAGGAAAGAACATAGTTAAGACCGTGCTTCAGAACTACGGCTACACCGTAATCGACCTCGGCAAGGACGTGCCTCCCGAGAAGGTCGTTGAAGCCGTAAAAGAGCACAGCGTCAAGCTTGTGGGCCTGTCGGCGCTTATGACCACCACGGTTTCATCCATGGAAGAAACCATAAAAGCCCTGAGGGCAGCCGGCCTTGACTGCAAAGTCATGGTGGGAGGAGCGGTTCTCACCGCCGAATTTGCGAAACAGATCGGAGCGGACTTCTACGCCAAAGATGCCAAGCAATCCGCGGACATCGCGAAGGAAGTTTTGGGATAGTTTTTGATGCGGAACTGCGCAGATCTTTGACATCAAAAAATGCGCATTTAACGCGGGCATTGACGTCTTTTTCCGTTTTTGGGCGATAAAATTTTGGATAAAATGACGATGGTTAGTGACAGTGGCTTGTGATATACTTCGCTTCACAAGGGAGAGAAGTAAAGAAACGGAGAAATAATGGTATTATCAAATGATGATTTGCAAGCTATTGCACAACTTCTCGACAACAAAATAGGTCCCATTAAAGAGGACGTGAGTATGCTCAAAGAGGACGTGAGCACACTCAAAGAGGACGTGAGTACACTCAAAGAAGATGTCTCCGGCCTCAAAGAGGACGTGAGCACACTCAAAGAAGATGTTTCCGGCCTCAAAGAGGACGTGAGCACACTCAAAGAAGATGTTTCCGGCCTTAAAGAGGATGTGAGTATGCTCAAAGAGGACGTGTCAGGCCTCAAAGAGGACGTAAGCGTCCTCAAACAAGATGTGGCTGGCCTCAAAGAGGATGTAAGTGTCCTCAAAGAAGACGTGACCGTCCTTAAAGAAGACGTGACCGTCCTTAAAGAAGATGTGACCGTACTCAAAAGCGATGTTGCGATTCTCAAGGATAAGGTTGAGGATCATGATTCGCAGTTTATTTCGATTAAGGGTGAACTTAGGGACATTCGTCTTACAATTGAGAACGAAATCACGCGGAACATCAGATTTATTGCCGAGGGACATCTGGATCTGATTAGAAAACTTGATGCGGCACTTAAAATCGAACAGGAAAAGGAAATGTTTTCCATAAGACTCACATCGCTGGAAAATGATGTGAGAATTCTCAAGCAGAAATGCTTATAATTTACGGGAAAAGAGTCAAGACAGTATAGAGAAACCGCGCAGCGTAGGGAGATTGCTGCGCGGTTTTTGTTTGAACGATCGTTTATATTTTCTTCTTAGCTTCCTCAAGTGCTTCGATGACTCTGTCGCTCCACTCATCGAATTCGGGGTCTTCGACCTGAAACTCCGGGTGAGACATGATGTTTTCGATACACCTTCTTATTCCCTCTTCAAAGTGGATTGAAGGCCTGAATTCGGGAACGGCGTGCTTCAGTTTGGCATTGTTGAAGATATAGGAATTTGCTTTGTCACCTACGAGGCCGCCTTCGAAGTTATACTGTTTTCCGACTTCCGCAAGGAAAGCGGAAGAGACGTAGTAGGGCTTGAATTCCACTTTGAGGGTATCGGCGATGGTCTTGTAGATCTGATTCCAGGTAAGGATCTCATCGTTGGTTATCTGGAAAGCTTCGCCGACGGCATGGGGATTGCCCATGAGCCCCACAAAGGCTATCGCAAAGTCCTCGTTATAGGTCATGGCCCAGAGGGAAGTTCCGTCGCCGTGAACAATCACGGGCTTTCCTTCCAGCATGCGCTTCAGTACCTGGTAGCTGCCCTTATTTCCGTGAACACCCAAAGGAACCGCACGGTTGTCGTAGGTGTGGCTCGGACGGATAACTGTTACGGGGAAGCCTTCATCACGATACTTCTTAAAAAGAAATTCTTCGCAGTAAATCTTGTTTCTTGAATATTCCCAGTAGGGATTTGCAAGAGTGGTACCTTCCGTAAGATAAACGTCATCCACGGGCTTTTTGTAAGCAGAAGCCGAGCTTATGTATATGTACTGTTTGGTCTTGCCGTTAAAGAGACGATAGTCTCTTTCGACCTGGGCGGGGATGAAACCGATGAAATCACAGACGGTGTCGAAGGTCTTACCCTGAAGCGCACGGGAAACCGCTGCTTCGTCATTGATATCGAGGGAGAGGACATCAACACCTTCGGGAAGTTCCGCGGTTCTTGAGCCTCTGTTTAAGAGTGTGAGATGCCAGCCGGGTTTCTTTGCAAGTAACCGCGTGATCGCCATGCTGATGGTGCCGGTTCCGCCGATAAATAGAGCTTCTTTCATAAAAAATCCCTCCTATACACGTTTGTCTTTACCTTAAACATACACTGTTTCCTGCGGCAAAGCAAGGGTATAGGAGGGAACCTTAATTCTGTATTTTCTTTACTGTTTTTTGAAGCCTGCGCGCTTACGCATTAAAGGATCCAGGATCTTCTTACGGATGCGAAGCTTGGTGGGGGTGACTTCCAAAAGCTCATCCGTATCGATGAAGTCAAGAGCCTGCTCAAGGCTTAAGATCTTGGGAGGCGTTAAACGGAGAGCCTCGTCTGCCGCAGAAGAACGGGTGTTGGTCAGCTGTTTCTTTTTGCAGACGTTAACCTCGATATCTTCGGTCTTTCCGGTCTGGCCGATGACCATACCGCTGTATACCTTTTCGCCGGGTCCGATGAAGAGGATTCCGCGTTCCTGGGCATTGAAAAGGCCGTAGGTTACGGATTCGCCGGATTCGAAGGCGATGAGGGAACCCTGGCTTCTGTAGGCGATGTCTCCTTTGTAAGGGCCGTATCCGTCAAAGATGGTATTAAGAATTCCGTTACCCTTGGTATCCGTCATGAAATCTCCGCGATATCCGATAAGTCCGCGGGAGGGAATGGAGAAGATGAGTCTGGTATATCCGCCGGAAGCGTGGCCCATTTCCTTTAATTCGCCCTTACGCTGGGAAAGTTTCTCGATAACGGTGCCGGAGTACTCTTCGGGAACGTCCACGTAGGCGATCTCCATGGGCTCAAGGCGCTTACCCTTTTCATCTTCCTTGTAAAGGACTTCTGCTTTGCTTACGGCAAATTCGAAGCCTTCACGGCGCATGTTCTCTATAAGAACGGACAGGTGCAGTTCACCGCGTCCGGAAACCTTGAAACGGTCGGTGGAATCGGTTTCTTCGACCCTTAAGGATACGTCGGTATTCAATTCTCTGAAGAGACGCTCACGCAAATGACGGCTGGTAACAAACTTACCCTCAAGTCCTGCGAGAGGAGAGTCGTTTACGCAGAAGTCTATGGCGATGGTGGGTTCTGAGATCTTCTGGAAGGGAATGGGATTGGGAGCATCGGGATCGCAGATCGTATCACCGATGTGAATGTCCGAAATACCGGAAATCGCAACGATGGAACCGATGGAAGCTTCCTTTACTTCAACTTTGTTAAGGCCGTCAAACTCGTAAAGCTTGGAGATCTTGACCTTACGGGTTTTGTCGGGCTCGTGATGGTTTACGATCACAACTTCCTGATTGACTTTAACGGAACCGTTATCAACCTTACCGACACCAATCCTTCCCACATATTCGTTATAGTCGATGGTGGAAATAAGAAGCTGTGTGCCTGCGTCGGGATCTCCTTCGGGAGCGGGAATAGCCTTTAAGATTGTATCAAAAAGAGGCTCCATGCTGGTACCCTTCACATCGGGGTCAAGGGAAGCGAAACCGCCCTTTGCGGAAGCGAATACGAAGGGGCAGTCAAGCTGGGAGTCGTCTGCGTCAAGCTCAAGGAAAAGCTCCAGAACTTCGTCGATGACTTCCTTGGGACGTGCTTCGGGTCTGTCGATCTTGTTCACGCATACGATAACGGGAAGCTTAAGGCTCATGGCTTTTGAAAGCACGAATCTTGTCTGGGGCATGGGGCCTTCGAAGGCATCAACCACCAGGATAACACCGTTGACCATTTTAAGCACGCGCTCAACCTCTCCGCCGAAATCTGCATGGCCGGGAGTGTCAATGATGTTAATTTTGGTGCCCTTGTAGGATACGGCTGTGTTCTTTGAAAGAATGGTGATACCGCGCTCACGCTCGATATCGTTTGAGTCCATGACTCTTTCACGGACTTCCTGATTTTCACGGAATACACCGCTCTGTTTTAAAAGCTCGTCCACGAGAGTGGTCTTGCCGTGGTCTACGTGGGCTATGATCGCTACATTTCTGATGTCGTTTCTTGTCTGTTTCATATTTTACCTGTCCTGTCGGTGGAGCCCCACATTCTTCGGAGGCTTAAGTTAAAAATTCAAAACCGCGGGTTATTATATCACCATACGGGTGCTCGGGCAATGTAAAATTCAACAAAAATGAGGCTTCTCTTGACAGCGGGGTTGTACGGTGTTAACATAGCAACAACAATAAAACAAACACGGTAGAGGTTGCGTTTTGCATTATTATCTTATCGGACGTGTCGGGCACGGTTGAAGATAGGAGAAAGGGTCAAACGCCGAAGAGACGATCTTCCGCAGGATCGGGCTCTGGGCATGCATGAAACACGTGCATGACTGTCATCCCTTACGGGGTGGGGCGCTATCATTGGATTGATTTGATGGGCTGACCGTATTTTTACGTTCGGCTTATTTTTTTACCGTGGTTTTTGGAGGAATCAAGGAGGAAATTTATGAGTAAACCTATTTTTACGGGAGCTGCAGTTGCTCTTGTAACACCTATGAAAGTCGACGGATCCGTTAATTACGAAAAACTCGACGAACTGCTGGAGTTTCAGATCAAGAACGGAACCGATGCGATCGTAGCCTGCGGAACCACCGGCGAAGCATCCACTCTTTCTCACGAAGAACACTTAAATGTCATCCGTCACACGGTTGAGAAGGTGGCGAAGCGTGTTCCCGTTATTGCGGGCACCGGTTCAAACAGCACCGAAACAGCCATTTATCTTTCAAAAGAGGCAGAGAAGTTAGGCGCAGACGCCCTCCTTCTTGTTACCCCCTATTATAACAAGGCTACCCAGAAGGGTCTTGTCGAGCACTTCGTTAAGACCGCGGAAGCCGTTAAGATCCCCGTGATCCTTTACAATGTGCCTTCCAGGACCGGCTGCAACATTCTTCCCAAGACCGTTAAGGAAATAAACGAAAGGGCAAAGAACGTGGTAGCGATCAAAGAAGCCAGCGGAGACATTTCCCAGATTGCAATGCTTGCTTCGATCATGGATGAAGATTTCGCGATTTATTCCGGAAATGACGACCAGATAGTACCCATTCTTTCTCTCGGGGGCCTGGGAGTTATCTCTGTACTTTCAAACGTAGCGCCCAAAGAAACCCACGACATCGTGGCTGCATACCTTGAAGGCAGGATCGCCGAAAGCCGAAAGCTTCAGCTTGAAGCCTTCGACCTTATAAAGAGTCTGTTCTGCGAGGTTAACCCCATCCCCGTTAAGGCGGCCATGAACCTTATGGGACTTGAGGCAGGCCCGGTAAGACTTCCCCTTACCGAAATGGAAGCCGTAAACCTTGAAAGACTTAAAAAATCCCTTGAAAACTACGGAATTAAGGTCAACCAGAACCAGGTGATCAAATTCAACGATTTATCGAAAGACTGAGGTGTAACATGGTAAGAATCATAATGCACGGCTGTAACGGTAAAATGGGCCGGGTTATTACAAATATCGTGGACAATATGGAAGACGCGGAGATCGTTGCGGGCGTGGACGTGCTTGACAACAATAGCATGAATCCATATCCCGTTTATACGGATATCGATGAGTGCCTTGAAAATGCGGACGCAGTCATCGATTTTTCTTCATCGAAAGCAACGGACAGACTGCTTGAATACTGCGTTAAGAGAAGACTTCCTTTGGTGCTTTGTACCACGGGTTTAAGCGAAGAGCAGCTTGAAAAAGTAAAGGCTGCATCCGCAAAGATCCCGATCCTTCGAAGCGCCAACATGTCTCTCGGAATCAACATGTTATTAAAGGAATTAAAGGCCGTAACGGGCATTCTTGCTCCCGCGGGCTTTGACATCGAGATAGTCGAAAAGCATCACAACCAGAAGGTGGACGCTCCCAGCGGCACAGCCCTTGCTCTTGCGGACGCGATAAACGAAGGCTTAAACTATGATTACGTTTATGACCGTACGAAGGAACGCAAGAAGAGAAGCAAGAACGAGATCGGCATTTCCGCGGTGAGAGGCGGCAGTATCGTGGGCGAACACGAGGTTATCTTCGCAGGCCCCGATGAAGTGATAACCATCAAACACACAGCCTATTCCAAGGCCATTTTTGCAAACGGCGCGGTGGCTGCGGCTATGTTCCTTGCCGGAAAAGCACCCGGAATGTATGACATGAGCGCTGTTATCGGCTGATCACGGAGACAAAATGGAATTCAGACCCTGCATTGACATTCATAACGGAAAAGTAAAGCAGATCGTGGGAGGCAGTCTCCTGGACCGGGGAGATTATGCCATGGATAATTTTGTCTCGGAGAAGTCCGGGGATTATTATGCGGGGCTCTACAGGGATGCCGGATTAAAAGGAGGACATGTGATCCTTCTGAATCCCCCTTCCAGCAGGTATTACCCCATGGATGTGCATCAGGCCTGTCTGGCTCTGGATGCCTACCCGGAGGGGCTGCAGATCGGCGGGGGGATGAACGCGGACAATGCCGGATTCTTTCTGGAACAGGGGGCATCCCATATCATCGTCACTTCCTTCGTCTTTAAGGAAGGAAAGATCAACAGGGAGAACCTCTCCGCCATGGAAAGAACTGTCGGGAAAGAGCATATTGTTCTGGACCTCAGCTGCAGAAAAAGGGACGGCGCCTACTATATCGTGACGGACCGCTGGCAGAAGTTCACGGATGTTGTCCTGAATGAAGAGACTCTGGACCGGCTGGCCGGCCACTGCAGTGAATTCCTGATCCATGCGGTGGATGTGGAAGGAAAAGCGAGTGGGATCGAGGAGGACCTGGCTGCCCTTCTCGGCCGCTGGGACGGGATTCCCGTCACATACGCAGGCGGGATAGGAAGCTTTGAGGATCTGAGAAAGCTTAAGGCGCTGGGACGGGACAAAGTGGATGTCACCATCGGCAGCGCCCTGGATCTTTTCGGCGGTAAGATGGAGTTTGCGAAAGTCCTGGAAGTGATCGGAGAATAGCCCGGATGACCGGGATTCATTTCCGGATCATTGTCCGGAGAAAATGTCCGCCCGGGAAAGGGCGATAGTGATCCCCTTGTATTTTGCCTTGTCCACCAGGATTTTTCCCTTACCGGAAGCCAGGTAGGAGCTGGCTGTGGATACGGAGGGTACCCCTGTGTGCTGTTCTACATAGTCGGAGGTCTGTATACCCAGATCGGCAATGTCGAGGGCTTCGATCTCTTCGGTAGGGATGACCTTGAGGGGGACATTCAGACGGGAAGCCGTGGTCAGGATTCCCGGTTCATCGGCTTTTAACGGGATAGTGGAGATACATTTTAAAGAAAGAGGGCTAAGGCCTTCTTTTTTTATTGTATCGAGCAAGGCTTCCCCGATGGGGTCCGCAGCCATACCCCGTTTGCATCCGATTCCCGCGCAGATGGTCCTGGGTCTCAGATAGAGGACCGGTGATTTAAGTTCTTTCCTCTCTTCTCCGGTGAAGGAGAAGCCTTCGTCGATCACCACCAGGGGGAGGCCGCCGGGGAAGAGGGATTCAAAGGCCGGACTGTCCGCATGCGACCTTACCTTCTCAGTCGGAAAGATCATAAACCTGCCCCGCTCCAGGCCTTCCCTCAGCTCCGGGAAGGATTCCGCGGAAACAGGGTAGTCCGTGATGATGCCGACGGACTTTCCCTCCAGAAGTGCCCCGCTGATATGTTTCAGCTCTCCGATATTCTCTATGGCCATCCGGTATTTCTTGGCGAAGGTATCGAAGGAGATCTCGCCGGCCACATCCGTGGCTGTGGTGATCACGGCCTGTCCTCCGGAGATCGCCGCCATCTCCCGGGCAAGATCATTGGCTCCGCCCAGGTGACCTGACAGCAGACTGATGGCATATCTGCCCTTCTGGTCCATGACCACCACTCCGGGATCACTGGTCTTATGGCAGATCAGCGGTGCCAGTATGCGGACCACGATGCCGGTGGCCATGATGCAGACCAGATAATCAAAGGTCCCGAAGCCTTCTCTCAGATTATCCTTGAAATTCTCTTTTCCGTAGATCTTCCCGGGATGTGAGGCGGCAAGCTTCTCGGCCAGCTGCTTTCCTTCCGGTGTAAGATAAAAATATGCGGTAGTCACTGCGGTTTTCCCCCTTCGATCTTTTTTTGGGATTCTTTTCTGTCTTCTTATCCGTCATTTTGACGGATATTTTTCATTGATATCATATCATTATCNNACGGAAAAGTAAAGCAGATCGTGGGAAGTTCGCTCAGGGATGAGGGTGATTTTGCCCTTGTCAACAGCGATTCGAAGCTTGATGCCGAGGCTCTTGCCCTTTTATACAAGCGTGACGGCATCAAAAATGCCCATGTGATCATGCTTAACTCAAAAGACAGCGAATATTTCGCCGCCACCAAAGAAGAGGCGTTAAAGGCCTTAAAAGCGTATCCCGGCGGCCTTCAGATAGGCGGAGGCGTTAACGCAGGGAATGCCAAAGAATATATCGATGCGGGCGCAAGCCATGTAATAGTCACCAGTTTTGCTTTTTCCGACGGGGAAATAAAGTTTGAGAATTTAAAGGCTCTCAGGGCCGCAGTGGGAAAGGAACACACGGTACTTGACTTAAGCGCCGCAAAGCGTGACGGAAAGTACTATGTGGTAACGGACCGGTGGCAGAAGTTCACCAAGGAAGAGCTTACACCCGGGCTTTTTGATAAATTATCCGAATTCTGCGATGAATTTCTTGTTCACGCAACGGATTCGGAGGGCCTGAGAAAAGGCCCCGATACAGAGCTTGCAGCGATGCTTTCGAGGGTACCTTACATGGTTACCTATGCGGGAGGAATCGCCTCTGTGGAGGATATAAGGGCCATCGGAGAGGTTTCGGGCGGAAGACTGAATTTCACGGTAGGAAGCGCTCTTGATCTTTTCGGCGGAAATTTAAAGTATGAGGAAATTAAAGATATACAATAGAAAATCTCCTATCTGCAAAAACAGATAGGAGATTTCTTGTACATACAGGGTACCCCTCACTTAAATCATAAAACCGTATAGCTAATTCCAAATTTCATATATTTGAGAAAAGGCACATCGTGTCGAAATTTAAGTGTATAAGAACTATACAGATTCTTATAACTTGGTTACGTTTACTGCCTGAGGTCCTTTTTCGCCGGGCTCAACATCGAACTCAACTGCAGCGCCCTCTTCGAGAGACTTGAAGCCTTCCATGTTCAATGCGGAGTAGTGAACGAAAACGTCGTTTCCGGACTCATCGCAGATAAATCCGTAACCTTTTTGGTTGTTAAACCACTTTACCGTACCTTTTTGCATTACAGATACCTCCAAAATAAATGTGCGTTGACTTGCAACACAAAAACTTTAACACATTGTAGGCGAAAAGTAAAGTAATCAATTGGCGGAAATGCTTATTTTTTTAAAAAAAATCAACTATTTTTCATCAATTATTTCAGGGAGAAAAAACACCTGTCTTGACAAGTGGCCCGATATGATAATAAACTAACTGCATGGATAACGAGGAAAGACGAAAAAAAGTACTGGAAGCAATAACGGAAAGCACAGGCCCCATAAGCGCTTCGAAGCTGGCGGCACGCTTTGGCGTAAGCCGTCAGATCATCGTGGGAGACATAGCGCTTCTTCGTGCACAGGGAACGGACATTATTGCTACTTATATGGGATATATTTTGGGGAATCCGGCACACAGCACCAATGTCAGGGTCAAACACAGGAATGAGGATGTCTTTGACGAAATGTGTACCATCATCGATGAGGGAGCCAGAGTGCTTGATATTTCCATCGAGCATTCCGTTTACGGTACCATCAGGTGCCCCCTTACCATCAGAAACCGCGCGGAAGCGAAAGCCTATGCCGAATCTCTTTCGGAGACCGGCTTAAGTCTTGAGGCATTAACGGGCGGAGTTCATTGCCACACCATCGAAGCCGACAACGACATTATCCTTCTTCGCGTGCAGAAAGCGTTGAATGATAAGGGCTATTTGAGTAAATAATTGCATTTTTTTCTTTTATTTGTTAGAATAGGAAAGTTACTTGGCAAACGGCGGGTTTGAAAACCGCAAAATATCTCATTATGGCAAAAAAAAGAAAGATTAAAAAATTTTATACCATTGCCGTAACATCGGACTATTCCTGCGACAAGACCAAATATTACAGATCAAGGTTCAACGTCTTCAAGCTGACGGTGTCTCTTGCTTTGACAGTGGTCCTTTTGGGAGTAGGGCTTACGGTATTCGAATTCTACGAGTTGGACAGCATGGAATCCAAGATTCGCGTGTTTAAAGGAATCATCGCCGAACAGGAGACCACCATCGAAAGACTCGGACGGGAAAAAGCAGAGCTTTCCACGGAAAATGAAGTTTTGAACGGAACCGTGGCCAGAGCCCTTATCGAAGAAGAAAAGAACGCGGAAGAGGATAGACTCAGACACCTTCCCACAGGCTTTCCGCTTACCGGATCCGCACACATAGTGGAGCCCGAGGATTTCTTCAAGGAAGAGCTTGACGAAGTTTCCGCATATTACGAAAAGATCCTTGCATCGAAGAAAAAAGAAGAAGAGAAGGATGTCGAGAAAGAACCCTATGTTTTCTTTGCAATGTCCGAAATCTCAGATGTAGTGGCCGTTGCGGACGGGACTGTAATCTCCGTAAGCGATGACAGCACCTACGGCAAGTGTATCAAGATCGATCACGGAAACGGCTACATCAGTATTTATAAGAACAGCGGTGATCCCAAGGTTAGCGAGGGTGATTCTGTAATAAGGGGTGCCATCATTTTTGTAGGTGGCGAAACCAACAATTTCTTAGAGTATCAACTTACATTGGACGGGGTTTACGTTGACCCCATGGAGAGCATGTCTATCAACGGTTAGGAGGAGACAAATGGGTAGCAAAGCTGAGAACTACAATGCCAGCAAGGTTAACAGCGTGATCGGTCGCGGCACTGAATTCGAAGGAACGATTCGCACAAACGAAACGCTCAGAGTTGAAGGCTTCGTGAAGGGTAACATTTTTTCCGAGGGAACTTTGATCGTAGGCAAGGGTGGAAAGGTTGACGGAAAGATCGAAGCCGTTAATCTTCTCGTAGGCGGAGAGGTTTACGGTGATTTTTATGCTTCAAACAGGATCGAAGCAAATGCCACCGGCAGAATTTACGGAAACATCCACACCAAGAGCCTTATCGTAGATGAGAGCGCTATTTTCCAGGGCACCTGCGAGATGCTCGGAAGAGAAGAAGCAAAGAACGAGAAAAAGGCTGCAGAGCCCGAAGCCGAAGCGGAAGCGGAGGCTACCGCATAATCTTCAAAATCATCAAAGAATAAAAAGAAAACCCGCTTCGAATGAAGCGGGTTTTTGTTTGCGTTTCTATTTGGCTAAACGTTCAAAAATGAGTTCGTAGCCATCGTTTCCGTAGTTGAGTGAACGGTTTACTCTGCTGATGGTTGCTGTGGATGCACCTGTTTTTTCGGCGATTTCCATGTAAGTCTTGCCGGAGCGGAGCATTGAAGCAACTTCAAAACGCTGCGAAAGCGAAAGTAATTCGTTTACGGTGCACAGATCTTCAAAAAAACTGTAGCATTCTTCACGATTCTTCAGGCACAAAACCGCATCAAACAGATGGTCGACAGCCTCTGTCTTAATCTTCTTGTTCATCACCCGTCCTCCTGTTACAAGAGGTATTTTAGCATATTAAAGTTTTAAAGTAAATATGTAAAAATTCTTTATAATATCTATTGTGTAGTAGTTTTTGATACTATATAATAACTTGGAACGTCACAATTCGGAGGCGACTGATGACAATTGATAAGGACAATCTCATAAGCAGCATAACCGACAGCTTTGAACGCATGAAATACATCGATTTAAATGACATTCCGGATATCGATCTGTACATGGATCAGGTTACGGCATTTCTTGATGAGCGTCTTAACAAAAGCGTTCGCACCAAAACCGACGAGCGTCTCATGACCAAGACCATGATCAACAACTATGCCAAGAACGACGTTATTCCGCCCCCGATCAAGAAAAAATACACCAAGGAGCATATCCTTGTCCTTATAATAATTTTCTATTTCAAGAGCTTTTTACAGATAAATGACATAAAGGAACTGCTCGATCCCATAACCGAAAGCTATTTCAACAATAATTCCGAATACGGATTGGGCAATATTTACAAAGAGATCTTTGACAAAAAGGGCGACGAGCTGGAACTGATCTTAAAGGACGTGACCGATAAATATGATATTTCACGCGGTTCCTTCAAGGATGCCCCCGCCGACATGAGAGACTATCTGCAGCTTTTTGATTTCATTTGCATGCTGGGCTGTGATGTGTTTGTTAAGAAGTTGTTAATAGAGAAAATAGTAGACTCTATTAGAGAACACAGAGAGAGCACTCAAAACAAATACGAAATCAAAACTGACAAAGCGGTCGCAAAGCAGGCTGCCAAGGTCAAGGAGGAGAATAATGCAGATAAACGATCTCGCTAATTACGGCTTTAATGTAAGCGAAGCAATGGAGCTTTGCATTAATGACGAGGAAATATACAGGGAAGTTCTCGAGACCGCACTTGAAGAGGGACGTGAAAAGGTGGTTCTTTTTGAGGACCTTTTTGCAAAGGGAGACTTCGACCGTTACACCATCGAGGCTCACGGACTGAAGAATGCTGCCCGTCAGATAGGTGCCATTGAGCTTTCGGAGCTTGCGAAGGCTTCCGAACTTGACGGAAAGGCAGGGAATCTTGACGCCGTTAAAGAGCGCCATCCCCGGCTTTTACAAAAGTACAAAGAAACCATCGACACCATTGCCATGCTTTTTTAACATAACAAAGAAATAAATAAATATGCGTGCATACGCTTGCAAACCTGCCGCGGTCGGATTACTATATTGTCTGTTAAATCCGATAAAGGCAGGTTTTTTATATGTTGGCAAATTATCATACACATACGGTGCGCTGTAAGCACGCCAAAGGAACGGAGAGAGAGTACATAGAGGCCGCCATCAAAGAAGGCTTCAAGATCCTCGGCTTTTCGGATCATGTGCCCCAGCCCTATCCCGAAGGCTTTAAGTCCGGCATCAGAATGGACATGAGCGAGATAGAGGATTATACCTCCACACTTGTTAAACTCAGAGAAGAGTATAAAGACCGGATCGAGATCCTTATCGGATATGAGGTTGAATATTCGGACAGGTTTATCGAGCCTCTTTTGAAAGAGATCCGCAAATTTCCTTTAGATTACCTGATCCAGGGACAGCATTTCGCACCCAATGAAGTGGACGGTTTCTATGTGGGTGCCAAAACAGATGACGAAGAAAGGCTCAAGGCCTATGTGGACGTTACCATAAAGGGTATGGAAACGGGACTTTTCACATACCTTGCCCACCCGGATCTCATACACTATACGGGAAACGACGATATCTACAACCGGCACATGTCAAGGCTTGTTAAGGCTTCAAAGGACTTAGACCTCCCCCTTGAAGTAAATATCTACGGCTTCGTGGACGGTCGTCACTATCCCTGTGACAGATTCTTTAAGCTTGCTTCCGACATGGGCGCAAAATTCGTTATAGGCTGCGATGCTCACGCTCCCGAGATATTAAAAAAGCCCGGAAATGTTCCGGGCCTGACAGACTTTCTAAAGAGAAATCACGTGGAATACGGTGATAACATCGTTAAGATCCGCGATTGTAAATAAGGATTATTGATTGCTCGTATCAAGATCGACGCGACCGGTGGACACGGTGTGGTCTATCCACATCTTAAGTGACTGAACGGTTGCGGCGATTTTGTTCATTTCGGCCTGGATCTTTAAGAAGTCGGCCACTTCGTCCTCGGATATCACATTATCCACGGTAATCTCGATGAAACGGTTTTTTGCTTTTTCAAGGGTATTTAAAGAAGCAAGGGTTTCAAGGGTAATCTGGGACAGATCCTTAAACTCCACCTCAGGCACATATTTCTGCCCGATGGGACATTCATGGGAACAGAAGTAGTTGCATAGGCGGGGATTCTTATAGCATTTAGCCATGGCAAGGATCTCATCGGGATGGGGAAGAGATTTCTCGCTCTCGATCTTCTCGATGCGCTCCGCGGAAACATATTCCATTTCGGATTCGGCCTTTTCTCTGGTGTAACCCATGGCCTCACGGCTTAACTG
>DBVS01000129.1:9547-14134 GCA_002308235.1 Lachnospiraceae bacterium UBA1258 | reverse complement strand
AAAGAAGCAAAGGGCTTTCTTTATTGCGTTTCTTCCATGGGCGTTACGGGTACCAGAAGCGAGATCTCCACAGACGTGGGCGCCATGACGGAAATCGTAAGAAAGGTAAGCGACATTCCCACAGCCATAGGCTTCGGAATATCGGATGCGGCTCAGGCAAAGAAAATGTCCGCTTACGCAGACGGTGTTATCATGGGTTCCGCTATAGTCAAACTTTGTGAAAAGTACGCAGAATCGGCTCCGGAAGAAATATATAAGCTTGTTAAAGAGGTTAAGAGCGCCATAAAACTTTCTTAAACCTGCACCTGTCGACAATTGGCGTTCCGGGTTATATAATTAAGTCCATGAGAAGGCTCATGGACTTTTTAAAACGCTATAAGGCCATATTCATTATGCTTCCGGTCGTTGCGGCCTTTATTTGCGCTGTCATGCTTTTCTTTAAGCTGAATTTCAAACCCGAAAGACAGCCGGATCTGGTGGTGGTTTCCCCTCATCCCACGGCTTTCGTAATCCCCCTTATAAATGAATTTGAAAATGAAACCGGAATAAAGACCGAGGTTATCAGCCTCGGCACTTCCGATGCCCTTAAACGGATAATGAACGACAAAGATGTCGACGTGCTCTGGGGCGGATCCATACTGACCGTAAGCTCCTATACCGATAAGTTTTATGCCTGCGAAAACCCCAACCGCGAGCATTTTGAGGAGCGTTTCGAAGCCGTCGATGACAGGATCACCTGCTTTACCCTGGTCCCCAGTGTGATCATGATAAACACGGACCTGATCGGAGATATTGAAGTCAACGGGTATGAGGACCTTCTTAATCCGGAGTTAAAGGGGCGTATCGCTTTTGCCAATCCCGGGAAGTCTTCCTCCAGCTTTGAGCATCTGGTAAACATGCTTTATGCCATGGGAGGAGAGGATCCCGAGAAGGGCTTTGAATATGTCGGGAAGTTTTGCGAAAACTTAAACGGCACGCTTTTAAGCAGTTCTTCCGCAGTGTATGAGGGCGTTGCCAACGGCGAATTCACTGTGGGCCTTACCTTCGAGGAAGCCGCCGTAACCATGCTTAAAAGCAACAAACATATAAAGATCGTCTACATGGAGGAGGGCGTTGTTTTCACTCCCGACGGCATTTACGTAAGCCTTGAATCCGAAAGAAAGAATTACGCCGAGGAGTTTGTCAGATTCATGACCTCCGAGAATGCCCAGCGATTTATTGCGGCAAATCTCGGTCGCCGCAGTGTGAGAAACGATGTGACGGAGCTTGGGCTCCTGGCACCTTTAAATGAGATAAATACCATATCGGTGCAAAAAGAAAACGTTATTGCCAGCAAGGATATGTGGATTGCCCGGTTCGAGCGTTTGTTTGACGAGGTGAACCATGAATAGAGAAGCCGTTTCTTTTCGCGAAAGCATAAGACGAACCTTCATACGATATTCCATGGTGCCTGTTGTGGTGGTAGCTCTTCTGGTGCTGGTGATCATCGGATTTTCATGGACTTATTCCGTTACCTACCGGAATGCGCGTGAGAACCGCGAAACCGCAGGGGAATTAAAGCGTGTTACCGATGTATGGTACGGGATGCTGGCGGAGGTTGAGTGGGGATTTTTCAAGAACGGAGAGGTCCTTTCCACCAACAAGACCTACAATGTTCTTTATGACAGCTGCAGGGAATTTGGGGAGACCGGAAACCTGGTGGTTCTTTCTCCCGAATTTGAGGTGCTTTTTTCTTCAAAGGGAACGGTGCCCTACTATCTTACGGAGCCCCAGTATTACGACTGGGGAATACTGCACGCCGTGACCAAGGCTTACGGCCGTACCGTAACGTCTCTTGCGGAGGGTAATCTCTGCATCGGAAAGGGCGTGTACTCAGCCGGCGTACTTAAGTGCATCATGGTTTACATCATCCCGGACGACGTTATTTTACGGCTTGCGGGAAGCGGGGAGCGGTACCTTGCCATCACCGATGAAAACGGACGGATCTATGCAAGTAACAACATGATCCTCCATGATACCTACGGAAAGATATCAAAGGAATTTGACAAAGAAACGGGCTATATCAAGGCCGCAGGGAAGCTTTATTACCTTTGCAGGACAGAAATCGACAAGGGCCTTGTCGTCTACACCGTAGACGACATGACGGACTATATAAGGGTCATCATGCTCATGATCGGTGTTATCGTGACGGTGTTTGCGGGAATCGTGTTCATTACCTACAAGAGCACGGATGCCAGCTCCGAAAAGTACACCGAAGATATCAGAAGGATCGAGGCGGCCTTTGAATCCGTATCAAACGGTGACTTCGACGTGAGACTCAACACCGGCAGTTCCAAGGAATTTAAGACCATCGGCAATGACTTTAATGCGATGGTAAAGAGCCTTCGGGAACAGATAACGGAGAACAAAGAACTGGCAACCAACGTTGCTTTTTCCCAGTTAAAGCAGTTAGAGAGCCAGTTAAATCCACACTTCTTGTTTAATACCCTGGACAATATAAGGTTCATGGCGAAGATCGACGTTAACGCTGCGGAGAAGATGATAGTTTCTTTGTCAGGGATATTACGCTACACCATCAGGGATACGAGAGAAGAGGTCACATTAAGGGAAGATCTTAATAACCTGCAGTTTTACTTGAATATCCTGCAAATCCGTTTTAACAAGCGCTTTAAATACAGGATCGACGTGGGCGAGGACATAATGGACTGCCTGATCCCGAAACTCCTTTTACAGCCCCTTTTGGAAAATGCCATCAAATACGGTTTCGGAGACAGAGAGAAGCTTTCGGTGGTGATAAGGGGATATCAGATAACCGACAGGCTGGTGTTCGTCTGCGAGGATGACGGCGCGGGAATCGAGCCCGGGCGCCTTAAGGAGATCAGGGAAACTCTGGGGAAAGATACCAACGATACCGCTCACTACGGACTTTACAACATACACAGGCGGATAAAGCTCATGTATAAGGGCGATTACGGACTTGACATAGAGGCACGGGAGGGCGGCGGAACCCTTGTAAGGATAGTTCTTCCGAGAACCCTTAAGAAACCCGAGAATTGAGGTAATCAATGTACAGAGTTTTGATTGTTGAAGACGAAGATATCATAAGAAAAGGCATAGCCTATACCATGGACTGGACCTCCATGGACTGTGCCATCGCGGGAGAAGCCGCCAACGGCGGCGAGGGCCTTGAAAAGATAAAGGAACTTAAGCCCGATATCGTGCTTGCGGATATCATGATGCCCGTTATGGACGGGATAGAGATGGTGCGGGAGGCCCTTAAAGAGGTTTCATTTAAGACCATAATCCTTACAAGCTATGCCGACTTTGACTACGCAAAACAGGCCATAGACCTAAACGTATCCGCATATCTTATGAAGCCCGTGGACCCGGAGGAACTTCGGGCCGCGGTGGAAAAGATCAGTGAAGAGATAAAGAAAGAGCACCGGTACGAGCAGTTTACCGAGAAACAGAAGGAACTTGAAAACCCTGACAACATCTTTATCAAAGAGGATGCGGATAACGAATACGTAAGATACGTGCTTGATGCTACCAAGAAGCACTACGCCGACAAGATCAGCATCGAAGCCCTTTCTTCGGAACTGGGGGTTTCCGCCAGCTACTTATCCAGAAAATTTAAGGAAGCCACCGGCACCAGCTATCTTGACTTCTTGAACAAATACAGGATCCGGCAGGCCGTGAAACTTTTGCAGACCGGGAAATACAAGGTTTACGAGGTTTCCGCCATGACCGGATTTACGGACTACAAGCACTTTAATGCCGTGTTTAAGCGCTATACCGAAACCTCACCCTCCGAATTTATGAACTGAGGGTTCAGAAAATCGGATAAAAAAATCGAAAATTGGGTATAGACCGTTGCTTTTTTATTCTATGCTTATAGCATCAAATGTTATTCAAACATTTGGAAAGGAGAAAAATTATGAAAAAGCAATTGGCACTCGTTTTAGCCGGCGTTTTAACGCTCGGACTTGTTGGTTGCGGTAACAATTCAAGTACTTCCGCATCCACACCCGCTTCAACTCCTGCTTCAAGCAACACAAGCACTTCCGCAAGCGCTCCCGAAAAGAGCGAAATGGATAAGCTCATCGAAGCAGCAAAGGCTGACGGCGAGCTCATCGTTTACGGCTCCTGCGAGGAAGAATATCTTGCAGCGGCATGTGAAAACTTCCAGAAACTTTACGGTATCAAAGTTCAGTATCAGCGTCTTTCCACCGGTGAAGTTCAGAGTAAGATCGAAGAAGAAAAGGGAAATCCCTCCGGTGACGTTTGGTTCGGCGGTACCACCGATCCTTACAACGTAGCTGCAGCAGAAGGACTCCTGCTTCCTTACGAAGCACAGAACGCAAGCCACCTTTTAAGCCCCATGTATCGTGACAAGGACGGCGCATGGTACGGCATCTACAAGGGAATCTTAGGCTTCATGGTCAACAAGGACGAACTTGCCCGTAAGGGTATCGAAGCTCCCGCTGACTGGAAAGACCTTCTTGATCCCAAGTACAAAGGACTCATCTGGCTTTCAAACTACAATACCGCAGGTACCGCTAAGCTGGTCATCAACACCATGATCCA
>DBVS01000129.1:0-9504 GCA_002308235.1 Lachnospiraceae bacterium UBA1258 | reverse complement strand
GTTTACACCAAGTCCGGTTCCGGCCCTTCCAAGAACGTCGGCACAGGCGAATGTGTAGTAGGTATCGGTTTCCTTCATGACGGTATCACCCAGATCGTTGACAACGGATACGGCAACATCCAGCTTATCATCCCTTCATCGGGAACTTCCTTCGAGATCGGTGCAACCGCGATCTTCAAGGGCTGCAAGCACGAGAACGCTGCAAAGCTTTGGATCGAATATGCTCTTAGCCCTGAGTGCGTAGAACTCGGCGCAAAGAACGGTTCCTACCAGTTCCTGGTAATCGACAACGCAAAGCAGCCCGAACAGGCAGCAGCTTTCGGTCTCGATCCCGAGAACGTTATGGACTATGACTTCGAAGATGCTAAGGCAAATATAAAAAAATATGTTGAAGAAGTTATGACTGCACTCGGATCTGCAGCAGACGGTCGTTTCAAGACAGAATAGTTTTTAATCTTTAAGGGAGCGAATGCAGACTGCATTCGCTCCTTTTTTACCGGTTCATCAGACAAGGAGGACATGGAAAATGGCAAAGAGTCAAAGTGCCAGCCTTGACAGGAAAAAGCTCCTGGGCGATCCCATAATGGTGACGACCATAGTGCTTTTGATCGTTTTTTTGACTGTATTCATTCTTTATCCGCTTGCCATATTGCTGGTTGACAGCTTTATCGGCGATCACGGCCTCACGCTCGATACCTTCAAGAGGGTCATGGATCTTTCAAACTTCAGAAAGGCCATTACCAATACCTTAAAGGTCGGCTTTGTGGTAGGTATAGCATCGGCCCTTATCGGACTGCTGTTTGCTTACGTCGAAGAATATGTGAAGCTTCGTACGAAATTTATGGGGGGACTGTTCAAGGTTGTATCCATGCTTCCGGTGGTTTCTCCTCCCTTCGTTCTTTCTCTTTCGATGATCATGCTTTTCGGTAAAGCAGGTATCATCACCAGATTCCTTTTAAAGATCTACGATAACAGCGTTTACGGTTTCTGGGGCATCACCATAGTTCAGACACTTACGTTCTTCCCCGTCTGCTACATGATGATGAAAGGTCTCTTAAAGAACATCGACCCTTCCCTGGAAGAAGCCGCAAGAGATATGGGTGCTTCGAGATTCAAGGTATTCATGACGGTTACCTTCCCTCTTATCCTTCCCGGTCTCGGAAACGCGTTCCTTGTAACCTTTATCGAATCCATCGCAGACTTTGCAAACCCCATGATCATCGGCGGTTCCTACGATACGCTGGCAACCACCATCTACCTACAGATCACGGGTGCTTACGACAAACAGGGCGCTGCGGCAATGGCGGTGGTGCTTTTGGTTATCACGCTTCTTATGTTCGTGGTACAGAAGTATTATCTTGAGAGAAAGAGTACCGCAACACTTTCGGGTAAAGCATCCCGCGAGAGAATGCTCATCACCGACAAGAGCGTTACACTTCCCCTTACCATCATGTGCTCGGCACTTGCTTTGTTCGTAATAATGATGTATATCTGCGTACCCTTCGGCGCCATGTTTAAGACCTGGGGCTACGATTTCCATCTGACCTTCAAGTGGATCAAACTGGTATTCACAAAGTACAAGGGCTTAAAAGCCTTTAAGGACAGTTTCGTCCTGTCACTGATAGCGGCGCCCATCACAGCATTGCTTTCAATGATCATTTCTTATCTGGTTGTTAAGCGTAAGTTCAAAGGAAAAGGCTTTATCGAAGCGGTTTCCATGCTTGCCATGGCGGTTCCCGGAACGGTTCTGGGTATCGGATACATCCGCGGATTCTCGGGCGGACTTTTCGGCAGCGGTATCCTTCAGGGACTTTACGGAACGGGTGTGATCCTGGTGATCGTATTCGTGGTTCGAAGCCTTCCCACAGGAACAAGAAGCGGTATCTCGGCCCTTCGCCAGATCGACAAGAGCATCGAGGAATCGGCTTATGACATGGGTGCGGACAGCTTCAAGGTATTCATGACCGTTACGCTTCCCCTCATAAAGGACAGCTTCTTAAGCGGCTTTGTTACTTCCTTTGTCAGAAGTATAACCGCCATCAGCGCCATCATCCTGCTGGTTACGCCTTCTTATCTGCTTATCACGGTTCAGATCAACGAATTTGCGGAAAAGGGCTCTTACGGTATAGCCTGCGCGTTTGCGACAATACTGATAATCATCACCTACGGTTCGGTGCTTTTGATGAACTTTATAATCAAACATTTCGGTACCAGCCGTCGTATCAAGGTTAAGGAATAAAGGAGGCAGATTATGGCAAAAGAAAAAAAGGGCGTACGCCTTGAACACATATCGAAAATTTACAAAGACCCCAAGACCGGTAAGAACTTTTACGCCGTTAAGGATGCAAATCTTGAGATCGAGCCCGGCAGTTTCGTAACGCTCCTTGGACCTTCCGGATGCGGAAAGACCACCACTCTGCGTATGATCGCCGGTTTCGAAAGCCCGGACGAGGGCGAGATCTATCTGGGAGATGAGCCCATCAACGCTCTTACCCCCAACAAAAGAGATACGGCCATGGTTTTCCAGAGCTATGCGCTTTTACCTCACTACAACATCTTTGATAACGTAGCTTACGGACTTAAGCTCCGTAAGATGGACAAGAACGTAATAAAGAAAAAAGTTACGGACATTCTCGATCTCGTAGGACTTCAGGGAATGGAAAACCGTATGACCAACCAGCTTTCCGGCGGTCAGCAGCAAAGAGTTGCCCTGGCGCGTGCGCTTGTAATCGAGCCCGGTGTCCTTCTTTTTGACGAACCTCTTTCCAACCTGGATGCAAAGCTTCGCGTGTCCATGCGTACCGAAATCAGACGTATCCAGCAGGAAGCAGGAATCACCGCTATCTACGTAACCCACGACCAGAGCGAAGCAATGGCTATCTCCGACAAGGTTATCATCATGAACAAGGGTCTTGTTGAGCAGATCTCCACTCCCCAGGAAGCTTACTACTATCCCAACAACCAGTTTGTTGCGGACTTTATCGGCGAAGCAAACTTCCTTAAGGCTACGGTTGATGCCCAGGACATGGTAAATATCAACGGCTCCAAGGTTAAGTGCGCTACCGGTTCCCTTGCCGTAGGCGGCGACTGCAATGTTGTGCTCCGTCCCGAAGGCGCTTCACTTTCCGATACCGGAATGCTGAAGGTTAAGGTTGTTTACTCCTGTTTCATGGGACCTTACCAGGACTACCACGTAGCGGTGGGCGACACTCTTGTAAAGATCCAGGATTACAATCCGAAGAACTCTAAGATCTACAAGGTTGGCGACGAAGCATATCTTAACTTCGCGGACAACACACTGTACGCACTGTAAACGATCTTGAGCCCGGGCTTATGGCCCGGGCTTTTTCTTTGGGCGGGACTGACCGCATATATTTGCACGCGCCGGTTTATTGTGCTATTCTGTATCCGATTGGAGTGCATCATGCAAAATGATAAAAAACTGACGACCGACAGGCTGTATCTGATGATCGGTCTGGCGGCAGTAGCCCTCAGTAATGCGGTTTTCTTTATCCTTAAGGGCAATGTTGTCATTCCCGTCAGAGACCAGCTCGACGGGGAAATAGCCGCATATATCCTGAATGCCAAACATTTTCTTTCGGGCAGTGATTATCTGCCTGAGTATCTCGGAGGCGGGAGCAGGACCATTCTGGTACCGCCTTCCTGCTTTTCTGTGCTTTTTTTCTGCGTTTTTCCCACGTTATACGCTTTCCTTGCAAATAATCTGTTTATGATGCTTTTTGCCTTTGCGGGGATGTTTCTGTGGGCAAATGCGCTTACAAAGAACCGCGTGATCGCTTTCTTCGTGGGCCTTCTTTATGCGTATATACCCTTTGCATCCGTTTACGGACTGGCAAGGGCAGGAATGCCGTTGGCGGCATGGAGCTTTTATTCTCTTGCCCAAGAAAAAGAGAAGAAAACGGGTTACATCCTGCCGTTTCTGTTTATAGCCCTGTACGGGCTGTCATCCTCTCTTGTTTTGTGCGGATACGCCGTGCTGGCAGTTTGCGGCGGAGTATTTGTTTGGCTTTTGATAAAGCGCTTCAGGAAGGCGGCTGTTCTCAGATTTTTCTCGGGGATCCTGCTGCTTTCCCTTGTATATATTCTGGAAAACGCAGAGCTTATCTTACAGGTTCTGGGAATCGGAAACGGGTTTGTTTCTCACAAAAGCGAGTATGTTCTGGCGGATGCCCCTTTCTTTGAGACCTTTAAGTCCGTACTCTGGCACGGAAACATGATCCTTGACATGAATCGGGAGATCCTTGTGGAGATTGCACTGGTGTTCCTGATCTTTGCTGTGGTTTGGATCCTTGGGAAAGTTAAAAAGATCGGGGTCGAAAGCGACAATTCATCTGTAAAGATCCTTTCGATCCTGTCCGGTTTCGGTCTTCTGACCGCTGCTTTTTCAGCCTTCTGGCAGACGAAACCGGTGAGGATGTTTTTAAACAGTCGGAAGGGATCGTTAAAGGCATTCCAGGCGGATCGCTTCACGTGGTTGCTTCCCTTTGTGTGGTTTTCGGCTCTTGCGGTTGTCTGCATATATCTTTACAGGCTTTCCAAAAAGAAAGTGACGGGAATCCTGCTTGTTGCGCTTGCTTTGCTTCCCTGTGCAAAAACAGTGCTTATGGGCAGTACCTTTAAGGAAAATGCCATGGAGCTTGTCAGAAAGGACTCAAACGCACTTACCTGGGACGGGTTCTTTTGCGAGGATGAATTGCGGGCCGTTGCTTCATACCTTGAAACGGAGCGGGGATTAAAACAAAGCGAATACAGAGTCGGGTGTCTCGGTATTGAACCTGCTGTTGCAATCTACAACGGTTTTTACACCATAGACGGCTACTCAAACAACTATGATGTGGAATACAAGCACAGATTCAGGAAGATAATCGCAAAGGAACTTGAAAAGAACGACTATAACAGAAGCTATTACGATGACTGGGGAAACCGATGCTACCTGCTTTCTTCGGAATACTACGGAAATCCTTTCCTGTCAAAATACGCATCACGAAATTTTAACGATCTTGAACTTGATACCGAAGCCTTGAAGGATGTGGGCTGTGATTACATTCTGGCTGCCGGTGAGATTGCCGGGGCGGAAGAAAAGGGCTTTAATCTTTTGAAAGTATTTGATAATGTTGCCTGGACATATTATATTTATCTGTACGAAGTAAGATGATCACGGAGGTTTAGATATGAATTTTCTTGAAGAAAGGATCGCCAGAGACGGCGTGGTAAAAGAAGGAAACGTGCTGAAGGTGGACAGCTTCTTAAATCACCAGATGGACGTTGAACTGTTTGATAAAATGGGAGAGGAGTACGCCCGCAGATTTGCCGGCAAGAAGATAACCAAGATCCTGACCATAGAGGCTTCGGGCATCGGAATCGCATCGGTGGTGGCTCTTCATTTCCACGTACCGGTGGTTTTTGCAAAGAAGTCAAAGAGCATCAATCTGGACGGCGAAATGTACACCGCGGAGGTTGAATCCTTCACCCATAAAAACGTAAGCCACGTGATCGTTTCAAAAAAGTTCTTAACGCCCGAGGATCACATTCTTATCATTGACGATTTTCTTGCCAACGGCTGCGCTCTTCAGGGGCTTATCCAGATCGCAAAGCAGGCGGGTGCCACCGTTGAAGGAATCGGCATCGCCATAGAAAAGGGCTTCCAGAGCGGGGGACGCATCATCCGTAACCTCGGTTATCAGCTTGAGTCGCTGGCGATTGTCGACTCGATGGACGCTGCTACAGGCTCGATAACTTTTAGGGAACAATAAAGAATTAAATTTTAAAGATTTATAGAAACGCGAAACGAAATCAAATGTTCTCCGGACACGCTGTGGATATCGATTCAACCTTTACAAAAAAACATAAAAAAATATTTAAAAATTATTTAATTCATACATTGCGAATTGTAAAAGATGTTATATAATGCTCTTGTAAAATAATTTCAGACGGTTCGATATAAATCAAAAGATATGGTTTTGAAGTTTCTACCCGGATGCCGTAAATATCCGGACTATCGATCTCTCTTTTCTTTGTATATCTCAAACTTGTCTGAACACACCCATTTTTAAAGGAGAATTTATATGAAGAAGTTTTTTGCACTGGTACTGGCTCTTGCTATGACCGTTTCTCTTTGCGCATGCGGCAAGAGTGACAGCAAGAAGTTCAAGGCAGGTTTTATCTTCCTGCACGACGAGAACTCCACTTACGACTTAAACTTCATCAACGGCATGAAGGAAGCTTGTAAGAAACTTGGAGTTGACTACGTTCCCAAGACCAACATTCCCGAAGGTCAGGAATGCTATAACGCAGCAGCAGACCTTGTTGACGAAGGCTGCGGCATCGTATTCGCAGATTCTTTCGGTCACGAAGATTTCATGATCGAAGCAGCAAAGAAGTTCACTAACGTTCAGTTCTGCCACGCTACAGGTACCAAGGCTCACACAGAGGGACTTTCCAACTACCACAACGCATTCGCATCCATCTACGAAGGCCGCTACCTTGCAGGTATCGCTGCAGGTATGAAGCTTAACGAGATGATCGATGCAGGCAAGATCACCGCTGAACAGGCTAAAATCGGTTACATCGGCGCATTCACCTACGCTGAAGTTATTTCCGGTTATACCTCTTTCTTCCTCGGCGCTCGCAGTGTTTGCCCTTCAGCTACCATGGAAGTAACCTTCACCGGTTCCTGGTATGATGAGACCGCTGAAAAAGAAGGTGCCAACAAGCTTATCAACAACGGTTGCGTACTTATTTCCCAGCACGCTGACTCCATGGGTGCTCCCACCGCATGTGAGACCGCAGGCGTTCCCAACGTTTCCTACAACGGTTCCACCGCTAAGGTTGCTCCCAACACCTTCATCGTTTCTTCCAGAATCGACTGGGAGCCTTACTTTGAATATGCCATCAAATGCGCTATGGAAGGCAAAGCAATCGATACCGACTGGACCGGTACCATCGCTACAGGTTCTGTAAAACTTACCGAGCTTGGTTCCGCTGCAGCAGCAGGTACTCAGGATGCAATCGACAAGGCTACCGCAGATCTTAAGGCAGGTACCCTTCACGTATTCAACACCGATACCTTCACCAAGGAAGGCGTTAAGGTTACAAGCTACATGGCTGACGTTGATACCGACGCAGCTTACGAAGGCGACCACGAAGTTATCACCAACGGTTACTTCGATGAGTCCGGTGCAGCATTCCGTTCCGCACCTTACTTCGATATCCAGATCGACGGTATCACCCTTCTTGATGTAAACTTCGGCTAATCCAAGCGAATTATACTTGATAGAGAGTTGACAATTTAGTAAAATTTACGAGGGCGGGCAGTTCCGCCCTCGTTTTCGGTTTTGTTTACAGGGTGTTTTCCGCATTCTGCCGGGAGACATCCGATGATTAAGGAGTACATTTTGGAAAAGCAGGCAGCGGTTTCGCTTAAAAACGTTACCAAGACTTTTGGCAATGTGATTGCCAATGACAAGGTAAATCTTGACATCTACAAGGGTGAGATTCTGGCGCTTCTCGGAGAGAACGGAAGCGGCAAGACCACTCTCATGAACATGCTTTCGGGAATATATTATCCCGACGAAGGGCAGATATTCATAAACGGAGAGGAAGCAGTCATCCGTTCCCCCAAGGACGCATTCAACTTAGGCATCGGTATGGTCCATCAGCACTTTAAACTGGTGGATGTGCTCACTGCGGCGGAAAATACTGTGCTTGGTCTTGAAGGAAAGCTTAACATTAAGGAGGCCTCCCGAAAGATCCGTGAAATCTGTGACAAATACGGTTTTGAGGTGGATCCCGATCGTAAAGTCTACGATATGTCAGTTTCGGAGAAACAGACGGTGGAGATCGTCAAGGTGCTTTTCAGAGGAGCGGATATCCTGATCCTTGATGAGCCTACGGCGGTGCTGACACCCCAGGAAACCGACAAGCTTTTCGCGGTACTTCGCAACATGCGTGCCGACGGCAAAGCAATAGTCATCATCACCCACAAGATGCACGAGGTTGAGGCTCTTTCCGACAGGGTGGCCGTGCTTCGCAAGGGCGCCTATGTGGGCGAGATGGAGACTGCCAAGACCAATGCCAAGGAAATGACGGACATGATGGTGGGCCACGCCGTGACTCTTAACATCGAGCGTCCTGACCCTGTAAACCCCAAGCCCCGTATCGAGGTTAAGGGTCTTACGGTTCGGAACAAAGAAGGAATAGTAAAATTAAAGGATGTTTCTTTTACCGCCAACAGCGGTGAGATCCTGGGTATCGCCGGAATCTCGGGCTGCGGTCAGAAGGAACTTTTGGAGGCCATCGCGGGACTTCAGCCTGCGGAGGCCGGAAGCATTTCATATATCACGGACGATAATGAAAAGGATGAGCTTCTCGGCAAGGATCCCCTTAAGATTGCGGAAATGGGTGTTACCCTTTCCTTTGTGCCGGAGGATCGTCTCGGAATGGGTCTTGTGGGAAATATGGACTTAACCGATAACATGATGCTTAGATCATTCAGACGCGGAAAGACCGTATTTACCGACAGAAAAGCTCCTCACGATCTTGCGGAGACCGTTGTTAAGGACTTAGAGGTTGTGACTCCCGGAGTTTCCACTCCCGTAAGACGCCTTTCCGGCGGAAATGTACAGAAAGTGCTGGTGGGACGTGAGATTGCATCCGCGCCTACGGTGCTTCTTACCGCATATGCAGTGCGGGGACTTGACATCAATTCTTCGTACACCATTTACGACCTTATCAATCAGCAGAAGAAAAAAGGCGTCGCCGTTATCTTCGTAGGAGAGGACCTGGACGTGCTTCTTGGTATATCCGACAGGATCCTGGTGCTTTGCGGCGGCAGGGTCAGCGGAATTGTGGACGGACGCACGGCTGACAAGAATGAGGTGGGAATACTGATGACCAGAGTAGGAGGCGAACATGAGAACTAAGATTAAAGAGCCTCGTTTCCATATAGTGAAAAGGGCTGCGATGCCCTTAAAGACGGCGATGCTGATAAGACTTGCCGCAATTGTCGCAGCACTTTTGGTTTGCGCCGTAGTTACAACGGTTTTGACCGGAGACAACCCCATCAGCGTTTATGCCACCATCGTCAAGGGTGCCTTCGGAACCCCCCGAAGAACCTGGATCACTCTTCAGAACACATCCATACTTTTGATAATCTCACTGGCCCTTACCCCTGCTTTTCGCATGAAATTCTGGAACATCGGGGGAGAAGGGCAGGTGCTCATAGGTGGTCTTGCGGCTGCAGCCTGCATGATCTGTTTGGCAGGGAAACTTCCGAACGCACTCATCATAGTTGTGATGGTTTTATCAAGCCTGATGGCAGGCGCGCTTTGGGGATTTATTCCCGCAGCACTGAAGGCAAAGTGGAACACAAACGAAACCCTTTCCACACTTATGATGAACTATATCGCCACTCAGCTGGTGGCATATTTCGCCATCGTCTGGGAGGTGCCGAAAGGATCCGGCAAGATCGGTATCATCAACCAG
>DBVS01000008.1 GCA_002308235.1 Lachnospiraceae bacterium UBA1258 | reverse complement strand
AATGACAGACTCGCAATGCTCTTAACGAACAGCCCTGCCATACGTGATGTCTTATTATTCCCGACTATGAAGTCCTTAAATCCTGCCAAGAATGCGGGTTCCGAGGCTTCCAAGGCAGGAGACGGCGAGGCAAACGGTTTCTTTATGCCCAATGACAAAATCGATTTCTCAAATGTGAAGATCGAACCTTTATTTGAAGAGTCGGTGGATTTTGAGACCTTCTCAAAGAGCGACTTCAGAGCGGTCAAGGTATTAAAGTGTGAAGCGGTAGCCAAGTCAAAGAAGCTCCTTCAGTTCACCCTTGACGACGGAACCGGCACCGAAAGGACCATCCTTTCCGGTATCCATGCTTTTTACGAGCCCGAAGAGCTGGTGGGCAAAACTCTTATCGCCATCACCAATCTGCCTCCCAGNNATGGGCATCGAGTCCAACGGCATGCTTCTTTCTGCCGTTAACAACAAAAAAGACAGTGATGAAGAAGAACTTCACCTGCTTATGGTTGATAACCACATACCCGCAGGTGCTAAGCTGTATTAATGATTTTCTGTGTATCAAAGCGTTTCCTGTCCGGGAAACGCTTTCTTTTTCCCTGACAGCATAAAGGAGTTTGACATATGAAGACAAAGCCGATAGAAACTGACGGAATTACATATATCGAGCCTGTTNNGGAGCCACAAGTGAGTGGTATTACGGTCTGGATTATGAACTCGGTGATCTTTATGAGGCCGAAGAACTTTTTAATAATGGGCGTACTGTAAAAGGAAGAAAGTTTGTCCTTGTCCATTATCCGGACGGAGAGGTTTTCTTTCCAGTTCCGAAGACACAGGGGCATTATAGCGAGAAACCGGTATTCTTTGACGGCGGAATATATATGCTTGATGTGGATTTCCCGAATGGAGCGATCAGGATTGTCAGATTCGACTGCAATGATCGTCAGGTGAGCATTTATACGGAACTTCCGCTTTCATCGGTGAAGGATTGTTATAATCTGCAGCTGCATATCAGCCCACTTACGCTTTCGAGACAGAGTGGTAATGAATTGGATATTGTTTGGCCGGAGAAGGTCAGCCTTTCCCTGGAGGATCATGATTCTTTCTTTTTACGGGATGGAGAGAAACTGTTCTTTAACAGATGGTTTGAAGAAGGGGAAGGCGTGGATTACAAGTACTGGGAAGAGACTATAGTTCGGGATCTTAATGGAAATGTAATTGAGATACTTTCCGGTGATGTAATGCAGATGCCAAACGGTGAGATATGGCATTTGGAATAGATCCTTAAGAGAAAAGAGAAGATTTGAAATATGAGTGATAAGGTTTATTTTAAAAATGCCTATTTTATTATAGGCACTGCATATGCCGGCAAATCTACGATGGTAAAAGAACTGGCAAAAAGGCATGGTGGAATCGCTTGTGAAGAGAATTACCATGATAATTATCCGGAAGAACTGGATTCCGATGAATTTCCGTGCTTAACCTATACCAGAGATCTTGAGGATTGGCATGATTTTATAAGAAGATCGCCCCAGGAGTACAAAGCATGGATCGACGGAGTAAAAAAAGAATGTGAAATACTGGAACTGCGTATGCTTCCGGAAATCTGCAATCAGGGGAAGCCGGTATTTGTTGATACAAATATCAGTATTGCAACATTGAAGAGAATAGCACCAGAGAATCATACACTTGTAATGCTGGCAGATCCGCTGATCTCTGTGAGAAGATTTTTTGAACGCCCGGATCCGGAAAAACAGTTTCTTTATAGGTTGATATTGGAGGAGCCTGATCCGGAATATGCTATGCAGAATTATCGTAAAGGCCTCGAACTGATCAATTCTAAAGAGACATATGATGAGTTTCTGAATTCAGGTTTTACTACGATCCTGCGTGATGAAAACAGAATAATAGACGAGACGGTTGTCTTGGCAGAAAAAGCGTTTGGGTTATGAGGGCTATTTTAGAAGAATGTGGGAGGATGACTGACGATGAGCAAAGACATGACTGTTCCCTGCGAAGACGGAATTATCAACATTCGCGTAGGGGCGATCATTATTAGGAACGGTAAAATATTGATGGTTGGAAACGACCGGGTAGATTATCTTTATTCCGTCGGCGGACGCATCAAGTTTGGAGAGACTTCCGAAGAAGCGGTGGTGCGTGAGGTATTTGAAGAGACCGGTGTTAAGATGGAGGTCGACCGATTGGGCTTTATCCATGAGAACTATTTTTATGGAGATGCCGCATCCAATCTGGGTAAGCTTGTCTATGAGATATCATATTTCTACTACATGAAGGTGCCGAAGGATTTTGAACCTGTTTGCATGAGCATGACGGAAGATGATCATGAGGAATTTCTACGCTGGATAGATGTAAATGATCCGATAAAGTATTACCCCGAGTTCTTCAGAACAGAACTGCTGCATCCCACGGACGGAATAAAGCATTTTGTGAAGGATGAGAGAGTTTGCTAAAATAATATTTTAGAACAAATTATATTACAGGATAACTTACTAAGGAGATTTTATGATAACAGTAAACCTTTACTATAAGGGAATAAACGGAAATGGAAATAATAACTTTTGCAGCATAAAGTGAATCGTTGCATACCATGGAAAAGAATAACAAAATAAAACTTGCGCTTTGGTGGTATAATATGGTTAATAAAAACCGCTGAAAGGTGTGCGAAGGATTTTTGTTATGAATATATGCTTGCTTAACGATTCTTTTCCGCCGGTAATCGACGGGGTGGCCAATGTGGTGCTTAATTACGGCCGCGCACTTACGCAAAATCATAATGCCAATGTTATAGTAGGGACGCCGAAATATCCTGATGCGGACTATTCCGGCTATCCCTATAAAGTTGTGCCTTATCCCAGCATTGATATTACCGGAATTATCGATGGGTATCGTGCGGGCAATTCTCTTTCCGCTCGGGAAATCGAAGAAATTGCGGAGTTTGGACCTGATATTATTCATACTCATTGTCCTGCTTCGTCGACTCTCTTGGCGCGTATTCTGCAACATTCTACGGGCGCGCCGGTTGTTTTCACTTATCACACCAAATTTGATATAGATATCGCCAGAGCTGTGGGTGACGGCTTTAGAAAGAAAGAAGTCATCAAGGTTATGATTAACAACATTTCTGCCTGCGATGAAATATGGACCGTGTCGCAGGGAGCCGGCGAGAACCTTAAGAGCCTCGGCTTTGAAGGCGATTACAGGGTTATGCCCAACGGAGTCGATTTCGCGCGGGGCAGGGCTGACGATGAGGCAATCAAGGCGGCGGTAAAAGATTATGATCTTCCGCACGGTGTTCCGGTCTTTCTTTTTGTGGGAAGACTGGTAAAGTACAAAGGCTTGCCTTTGATTCTTACGGCGCTGAAGATGGCCCGTGAAGCGGGGCTTGAGTTCAGAATGCTTATGGTGGGCTCGGGACCGGACGAAGAAGAACTTAAGAAAATGGCAGAGGATTTGTGCCTGACGGATAAGGTGTTCTTTACGGGACCGATACGTGACCGAGAGGTTTTGAGAGCGATTAATACGAGGGCGGATCTGTTTCTTTTTCCGTCCACTTACGATACAAACGGCATAGTGGTGCGTGAGGCTGCGGCTTGCGGGCTTGCGTCGGTGCTGATAAAGGGGTCGTGCGCCGCGGAAGGCATTACGCACGGGAGAAACGGTTACCTGATTGATGAAACGCCTGAGGCTATGGCGAAGCTTCTTACCGAAATCTGCAAGGATATGGACAAGGTAGCGGCGGTGGGCGACCACGCCATGAATGAAATTTACATTTCCTGGGACGACGCGGTGAAAACGGCTTATGAACGCTACGGCG
The DNA here is from genome assembly GCA_002308235.1 of Lachnospiraceae bacterium UBA1258. Lineage (GTDB taxonomy): Bacteria > Bacillota > Clostridia > Lachnospirales > Lachnospiraceae > UBA1258. The sequence continues at coordinate 1,308 of DBVS01000008.1, read as the reverse complement.
AAATTCGCGAACTGGCGGCGGCCGGAGAATACCTTAACAGAAAGAAAAAGCCGGTGGATTATCTTATTGCGGCCGCGGCCGATGCGGCAGAGGCATTTAAGCGAATCGGCGAGGTTCCGAAACAGTTTATTACGCACATACACGAGGAAATCGACGCAGCAAGAGACCGCATGGAGGGACAGTTATGGCAGTAAAAAATGAACCTGAAACCAGAGACTGGTACAAAAAAGCAGTGTTTTACCAAATTTGGGTGAGGAGCTTTGCCGACGGTAACGGCGACGGAATCGGCGACCTTTACGGTGTATATGACAAGCTCGAATATTTAAAGAGCCTCGGAATTACGGCTATATGGTTTAACCCGTTGTATCCTTCGCCCAACGCGGACTTTGGATACGATATTTCGGATTATTGCAATATTCATCCCGACTTCGGCGACCTCGAGCAGTTTAAGAAAGTGCTTGATAGGGCTCATGAACTGGGCATGAAGGTCATCATGGACCTTGTTATAAATCACACCTCGGATGAGCATCCCTGGTTCATTGAGAGCCGCAAGGGAGGCGACGACAACCCTTATAAGGATTACTATATCTGGCGCGACGAGCCCAATAACTGGGACTCCATTTTTGAAGGAAAGGCTTGGGAGTATGACTCGGTACGCGGGCAGTACTATCTGCATCTTTTTGCAAAGAAACAGCCCGACCTTAACATGGACAACCCGAAGGTCCGTGAGGAAGTCAAGAACGTCCTTCGTTTCTGGCTTTCCATGGGCGTGGATGGCTTCCGCGAGGACGTTATCAACTTTATTTCGAAAAAGGAAGGCCTTCCGAACGGCATCGGTTTTCTTCCCATAATCGGAAGCATGCATCACTACAAGGACGGCCCGCATATTCACGAGTATCTTGCCGAGTTCAGAGCGGTCTGTGATGAGTACGGCGCGGTTCAGATAGGCGAAGGCCCGATGACTACGGTTAATTCTGCCATGAAGTACTTAAGCGGTGATACCAAGTCCATGGATATGATGTTTTCTTTTGACCACATGATGGCCGACTGCTGGTTTACGGAGTATTTCCACAGGCCTTTCAGCCTCGTCAGGTTTAAGACTGCTCTTTCCCGCTGGCAGTACAAACTTGCGGACAAAGCATGGAACTCGCTCTATCTTGAGAACCACGACCACCCGCGTGTAATAAGCCGCTACGGAAGCGAGAAGTATCACCGCGAGAGCGGCACTTCGCTTGCTACGGCGTACATGTTCCTTAAGGGCACGCCCTTTATTTATCAGGGTCAGGAAATCGGCATGCCGGCAGCGCA
>DBVS01000020.1:5008-10147 GCA_002308235.1 Lachnospiraceae bacterium UBA1258 | reverse complement strand
GCCATCGCAAGAGCACTTTTCGGTGACGTTAACCCCGAAGGAAAGCTTCCCGTTACCTTCTATCGTTCCACCGAGGAGCTTCCCGCGTTCACCGATTATTCTATGGAAAACAGAACCTACCGGTACATGAAGACCAAGGCTCTTTATCCCTTCGGATACGGCCTTTCGTACACGAACTTCGAATACTCGGATGTTTCCGTTTCTTCCGACACACTGACGGATGCGGGTATCGATGTCACTGCCACAGTTAAGAATACGGGTAAATTCGACGGAAGAGAAACCGTTCAGGTATATGTAAAGATCGTTCCCGATGCGCAGGTCAGCCATCTTCCCAACTTCTCCCTTAAGGGGATAAAGAAAGTGGCGGTCAAGGCCGGCGCTTCCGAAAACGTTAAGATTTCCCTCGGAAAAGAAGCCTTTGAGCTCTTTGACGAGAAGGGTGAACCTGTTATCCACAAAGGAAAAGCCATCGTTTACATAGGCTCCAATGCGCCTGATGCACGTAGCGAAGAACTCACCGGAAGCAAGGTGAACTCATTTGAAATTACACTGTAAATCATAACAAAAAATTGCCGGCTCACTGAGCCGGCTTTTTTATTTTTTTTGATGAGTAATAGCCTTGCGTACACTGACGATTAGGGTCATAGTCTAGAATCAGCGATAGAAAGCAAAAAGTCTTCATAAGCAAACATTTCGTCGGGAACCGTAGCGAAAATCCACTGCTTACGGAGACCCGCTTTTGAGGCGAGAGGCCTCGCTTACGGCGAACGCTGAAAAAGCGCGGTCGCAGTTAGCAGTTAGTTGAGCGGAGTGGAGACGAGTTTGCGTTGCGGCGGTCTGCACCTGCCGGCACAAGTTTAATACACGATAATTATGTCATCGAATAAAGCGAGCGGCGCCTCAGTCGCAGTATATTCCGCAGGGGATTGCGCGCTCCGCCTCTGTGTTGTCGGGGTTGCGGTCCGAAATTTTGAAGGACCTGCGTCCGTTGAGCATTATCTGGGAGGATCCGCCGCCGTCCATGTTGACGCCGGTATACATTCCCATCAGTTCGCAAAGATCCGCCATTTCGGTGAGGCTTGCACCGGTGGAATCCACGCCGTCCACATACTTTGTCTTACTGGCGCCTTCTGCCCAAACCACAATGGGACGGCCGTCCTTTGTGGCTCCGATACCCATTCTTGCTGCGCGGGCTTTTGAAAAGTTAAGGGGATAAAGGCTCGGCGGGTAGGAAATCTGGAAAGGCTTTCTGATGTTGTAAAACTGCGAAATAAAGCACTCGGTCTTAACTCCCTGATTGATCAGGCTGTTACCGATCTGAATGGCGAATTTGACGTCGGGATAGGCCTTGTAGACAACCGCATCATCGGGGTTGCACTTTACTGTGCGGGCTGAGGTTACGATCAAAAATCCCGAAGAAGGAACTCTCATCTTGCCGCCGTGCTTTACGGCTACGACCTTTCTTCCCACAACGGCGATACCGACCCTGGTTCCGAGGAAGGTGGAAGCGGTTTCGGGACGCTCAAGGAATGCAGCATTTCCGCCGTGTCTTAAGGTCACACCGTTGATTTCCACGGGAATCTCTTTGATTCCGGGCTTTTCTATGGAGATCACGTTGTGGTCGCGGACCATAAGGGCCTCACGGCCGAAGAGGGGAGGACTCAGGACCTCACCGTTTTTGATGAGCATTCCGTAGGGCGTTCCCACCACGTCATACATGGAATCCACATCAAAGCAGTCCATTACAAAGAAAGACGCATTGGCCTTGAAGGAAGCTCCGGGAAGAGCACGGCTCAACATTCCGTAGTCGTTGCCGATGGCCATGGCCTTGGTGTAGGGAAGATCTCCGCAGGCAAGCTTTGCACAGTCCCTTTCTTCAAGGGTACGGTAAAACTTCTCGATTGCAGCATTTTTAAATACAGGCTGTTTGTTTTTATCGATCTTAAAGTATTTCTTGAAGGCGATGGCCGCCTTTATCTGCTTGTTCGAGACTTTGCCGTAGCGCTTGATCTCAAGTTCCTTCGGAAATTCAACGTCATCGGGCACATGGAAAAGGAGCATCCTTCCGAAAAGCTTGGGAGCCTTTGAAACCACGTGCATCAGGTAAAATTCGTGGAGTTTGTCGAGAGACTCCTGCTCGTACTCGGGTCTGAAGAATTTAAGACAGTCCCAGTCATCAAAAACCACGCTTTGTACACGCTGTATTTTACCACCCTCATACTCCACAGTTTTGTAATCTGTTGTAAACATTCTCTAATTGCCTTCTTTCTTGGTATTTTCGTGTGCTTGCCCAAATTTCTTAAGAAGCACTTCTTCTGCGGAAGCCTTATCCAGACGCCCGTTGTTGTACTCGGCCATAACCTGTACATCTTTTGTTTTAAGTTTGTAGAAAAGAATAAGAATGATGAGCGCTACCGCGAAACCTGCGGCGGGAAGCAGATTAAAGAGCCTCCATACGCCCTTGTCAACGCCTGCGGGCTGGATCGCGTTTTCTCCCTCGATAAAGCCTACGGAAGAAAGGCTGATAAGCACGATGGAGCCGATGAGAGCGTTTTTGAGTTTTGCCACAAAGCACTGGAGACTGAAGGTGATTCCTGCAGCTCTTACGCCGGATTTGTACGTGCCGTACTCAACCGTATCCGCAATGAGCATGTAGATGATAACCTGCCAGAAACCGAGGCCCGTGCACTTGAGCATGATCAGGATGAGAGCCACCACCAGGTTACTGTAGCCCACAAAATACGAGACCACGTCCATCACGATTGCAAAGGTAAGTCCGAAGCAAAGGATATTGTACTTATCAAACTTCTTTGCAAGCACAGGAACCAGAGCCGATACCACGATTACCGAAACTGCAACGCCTGCGGCAATAAGGGTCGCCATGTTTTCCTGCCCGAGACAGATCCTGCCCATGTAGATAGCCATTTTCTGCTCCACACTGGAAAGCCCCAGAAGAAGCATGGCTATCAAAACAACGAAGAGATATCTGTTGTTCTTAAGATAGTGGAGCATATCCTTCATGTTCGGGTTCTTTTCCGCATTGGCGGTATCCGTGTGACGCTCCTTCGCAAAGAAAAGGAGCGGTATCATCAGAACAATGGAAACCGCGATGAAAACGACACACGCCGTGAACCAGCCAAGCTTCGGCCTGATCATAGGAATCAGAACCGTTGCGACCACACCGCCCACCATGGCCCAGAGTTTTCCGCCTGCGATGATGGAAGTTCGTTCCGTAACGTTTGAGGTCATAACGGTGGTAACCGCAAAGGCCGGCGTATCCTGAATCGTGTAAGCCGCATCAAAAAGAATATATGCAACCAGGAACCATACGATCTTGGCTGTCTGGGAAAGAGATGCGGGGATTGCAAACAAAGCAACCGTGGTGATTCCCACGGCGGATGTGCCAATCCGGATCCAGGGTACAAATTTCTGGCCGTTTTTAAAGGTTCTTCTGTCTACGAGATAGCCGAAGAGAACGTCATTGACCGCATCCCAGAGCTTGGGAACAATCAGAATGACCGCGGCTGTGGCGGCGGCGATGCCGATGTCTGTAAGAAATGTCTCGATGTAACCCGCGAAGCCCCATAACAGGTTTTGCCCCAGAAAGAACGCGCAGTAAGCGAAGTATTCTTTCTTTGTCGATTCGTAACCCACTTTTTTACTACCCATAATACCTCCTTAATATTTAGTTTTTGCATCATTCACTCAGGAATGAAATGGTTTCCTCATAAAATTTGGTGCGATCCTCCACAAGACTGTGATATATTTCGTGACGCGCTTCGGGGAAGAAAACGTAGTGCCCGTTGGGGAGCTTTCCCGCAAACTTTTCCGTGTAGTTTACGTCGATGAGATGATCATGTCCCGCAGCAAGTACCAGAGCGGGAACCGTGATCTTTGCCACGTTTTTGCTCTTAAGCACGAAGGCCGTGTTCCTGCAGGCCGCCAGGACCCAGTTATAACTTCCGCCCCAGGTCTGGTTTATGGGGTCGTTTCTTCGCATGTCCATGATATACTCGTATCGCTCGGGGGAACGGCAGCTGCTTTCCGAAAGCCTTGATTTCGGGTTGAAACTCGTCTGTCCGAAGGCGTAGGCCGTTGCTTTTTTCGTATGACAAAGAATGGCTGAAACAAAACGCACGAAAGAAAGGGGAAATTTACCGGTTCTCATTTTGATCATGGGAGAAGAGAATACGGCTTTTGCGAAACTGTCGGGATGCTCTTCGCAGTAGCGGACAGCGATTGCGCCGCCCATGGAATGACCGAGAATGAAGTTCTTGCGGGAAGACCCCTTTAACTTCATGTTGAAAAATACGTCGATATCGCGCACATATTCTTCAAAGGAATGAACGTCCACCATGGAAGGGTCCTTAACGGTCCTGTCCGAGTGGCCGTGGCCCCGCAGGTCGATGGAATAAACTTCGAAGCCGTTCTTTAAAAGCATGAAAATAAGCTCATTGTACTTTTCCATAAATTCGCTGAAGCCGTGAATGAGCATGAGATTTGCACGGGCGGTTTCGTTCCTGAAAATCCTGTAGGCGATCTTGGTCCCGTCGTAGCTTTCAAAACTTCCCTTTTCCGTTACGGAAGCAAGAAAGGGTTCCACCTCTTTGGTAACCCTGTCTCTGAAGCCCGTTTCTGTTGCTATCATGTCAAATGATTGAAGCATAGTTATCGTTCCTTAAGAATTTCGCCGACTCTGTCGGGGTAGTTGCCGATAATGGCGTTTACGTTTCTTGAAAGCATTTCCCGGATGTCGGATTCCTCATTAACGGTCCAGGTGTTGATGCCTACGCCGGCGGAAACCGTGTCCTTCGCAAACTGCTCGGTTACCATCTTGAAATGGGGATGAACGAAATCAATTCCGTACTTTGCCGTATATGCCGGAAAGTCGATGATACAGGTTTCCGTGAGAAAACCGTACTTCATGTCGGGGGCAAGGGATTTCATATGCAAAACGGAATAGTGGTTGAAGGAAGAAATGATGATTCTGTCCCGAAGCTTAAATTCATCGATGATCTTAAGAGTCTTTTCTTCGATGCCGGGATAGGGGTTGATGCTTGTTTTGAGTTCCACGTTGGTAACCACGTTTTTATCTTTCAAAAGATCGCAGTATTCCCTGAAAGAAGGGATGGGGTTTTC
>DBVS01000020.1:3479-4972 GCA_002308235.1 Lachnospiraceae bacterium UBA1258 | reverse complement strand
CCGCCACATACCCCCTCGATTCGGTAGTTCTGTCCACGGTTTCATCGTGTATGATGACGACTTCTCCGTCAGAGGTAAGCTGGACATCCAGTTCGATTCCGTCGCAACCCGCTTCTATGGCCTTTGAAAAAGCAAGCATGGTGTTTTCGGGATATTTTCCGCTGAAACCTCTGTGTGCAAAATTAAGAGCCATCTAACGCACCTTCTTTCTTTAGTTTCTACGAAGATTTTACACCCAAACGGGTTTCCGATAAAGCATTAAATGGAAAAAGTAATTGTATATTTTGGCGAAAAAGTGTAAAATAATTTTTGTCAGTAAGATGGCACGCAGATGTAGTTCATCGGTAGAATGTAAGCTTCCCAAGCTTGAGAGGCGGGTTCGATTCCCGTCATCTGCTTAGGCCCCCGCCGGACGGGGGCTTTTGTGTTTACGGGGACAGCGGAAGAAAGATGTAATATAAACAGGGGTCGGTTATGTATTATTTTCTTCTTACACTGCAGTTTTGCGGTTTCTTTTTCGGCATGATCTGTACTGTTTTTCTTATCAGGCTGAAATGTTTTGTCGATATAAAATATCTGATAATCGGCGCCATAGCGGCGGATATATATTCTGCGGGCTATTTTCTCGAAATGCTGTGCAGGTCCGAAGAAACGGCCATGCTTGCATACGCGTTTGAGTATATGGGTCTTGCGTTCATCGCGTTTTTCTATGCACTTTTCATTTTTAAGTTCTGCGGCATGAATAAGGTTCCGAATGCGGTCTGGTACGGCATTTTTACTTTTGACATGGCGGTTCTTTTGCTTGTCTTCTTCTACAGATACAACAACATTTACTATTCAAAGATCGAATTCGTCGAAGACGGACTTTTCCCTCACATGGTTACCGTAAAGGGCCCCGTCTTTATCATGTTCGGCGTCCTTGAAGGCCTGCTGGTGCTGGCCTGCTCGATCCTGCTTTGGCGTAAAAGAAGGGTCATCGAGGAGCCTACGGAGCGAAAGAAAGTGACCCTGCTCTTTGCGGAGAGCCTTATCGCCATTGTAAGTATGACCGCGGTTATCACGGGACTTTTGGGCGGGTACGACTCAAGTTCCCTTTGCCTTTGCGTGATGCTGATCCTTACCACCATAACCGCCACCTACGGAAGAGTCTTTGATGTGGTGGGAATCGCACGGGAGGACATGTTCAGGAGCATCGGGACCGGTATCATCGTCACCGACCCGAAGCACGTTTACTTTGATTCAAACGAGGCGGCGGACCGTTTGTTTCCGGAACTTAAGAAACTTGAGCCCGGGCGCGATCTGTGCGTCCACGAGCAGGAGATCTTTAACGACCAAAGCGACTATTATCTTGAAAAAGACGGGAAATATTACCGCATAAAGCACATGCCCATAAACGACAAGAACCGTCTCATCGGCTACACCGTGATAATTGCGGATATTACCGATCTTCATAAGCAGATGGACGAGATCAAGCGTTTAAAGGATGAGGCTGA
>DBVS01000020.1:2629-3375 GCA_002308235.1 Lachnospiraceae bacterium UBA1258 | reverse complement strand
CTTACGCAAAAAGAAAAATCCGAAGGCGTTATCAAGGAATACGTGAGTCAGATGAAATCCGCGGGCGAGATGCTTCTTGGTATCGTAAGCGATGTGCTCGATCTTTCGAAGGCCGAATCGGGCAAACTTGAACTTATCCCCGTGGAATTTGAGTTTGCGGAGCTTATGAACTCCATCATAAACGTTACCAATATGAGGATCGGGGACAAGCCCATAGATTTCTACGTGGATATAGATCCGGGGATTCCCAAGACTCTTTACGGAAACGACGTTCACATCCGCCAGATCTTTATGAATCTTCTGGGCAACGCCGAGAAATTTACGGAGGAAGGACACATCAAACTTACCGTGGATTTCAAGTACGAAGGCTCGGGCGTACGCCTTTTTGCAGCGGTGGAAGACACGGGTATCGGCATAAAGTCCGAAAATATCGACGAATTGTTCAAAGCCTTCTCCCAGCTTGACGTTAAGAAGAACAGATGGAAGGTGGGCAGCGGATTGGGTCTTGCAATTTTTGCAAAACTTGTTACGCTTATGAACGGCACTTACGGAGTAGAAAGCGAATACGGCAAAGGAAGCACCTTCAGGTTCGACATTGCGCTTGACGTCGTAGACAAGAAACCCTTCGGCGGTGAGGTGAGACGTTCCGAATTCAAGGTTCCCAAGCTTTCGGCTTTCTCCCTTTACAATACGTCTCTTAAGGAATTTGCGAAACAGAAAGAAGAAACCGGGGACAAGTTTGCGGA
>DBVS01000020.1:0-2423 GCA_002308235.1 Lachnospiraceae bacterium UBA1258 | reverse complement strand
TGCGCCGATGTTCCCGTTATCGCCTGCACGGCAAACGTTGTAAAGGGTGTGGAGGAAATGTTCCTTCAGGCCGGAATGACGGATTTCGTTCCCAAGCCCATACGCTTTGAAAATCTGGAGGCCAAATTATCAAAATACCTAAAGTAGGAGGGGTATATGAATATAATCAAAGTAAAAAACTATGAAGAAATGAGCAGGGTTGCGGCAGATATCATCGCCGAGACCATCAAGGCACATCCCACGGGAGTTCTGGGACTTGCAACGGGTTCCACCCCCATCGGTACCTATCAGAATCTGGTAAATATGTATCGTGACGGAAAACTTGACTTTTCCGGACTTCGTACCGTAAATCTCGACGAATACAGAGGACTTCCCAGAGAGAACGACCAGAGCTACTACTACTTCATGCACAAGAATCTTTTTGACAGCGTAAACCTTAAGAAGGACGCTTCGAATCTTCCCGACGGTTCCAATCCCGATGCAGATGCGGAGTGCGTAAGATACGAAAAACTGGTTGAGAGTCTGGGATATGCGGATCTTCAGCTTTTGGGCATCGGCAGAAACGGCCACATCGGTTTCAACGAGCCCGCAGATGTTTTCGAAGTTAACACTCACTGCGTAAAGCTTACCCAGAGCACCATCGATGCCAACAAGCGTTTCTTTGCATCCGAGGCAGATGTTCCCCGCGAGGCTTATACCATGGGTATCGGAACCATCATGAAGGCCCGCAAGGTCCTTATCCTTGCAAGCGGCAAGGACAAAGCATGGGCTGTGAAGAATTCCTTCTTCGGACCCGTTACACCCAACGTTCCCGCATCCATCCTTCAGTTCCATCAGGATGTGGTTGTTGTTGCGGACGAAGATGCTATGTCTGAAGTTTGATCGACAAATACAGAGATGATCAGGGGGTTATGTTATGAAAATAGGTGCTCTTGAAGCCGGCGGCACCAAAATGGTCTGCGCGGTCGGCAATGAAAACGGTGAGATCTTTGAGCAGGTGAGTATACCCACCGAGACTCCGGACATCACTATGCCGAAACTTATAGAATATTTCACGGGAAAGGGGATTGTTGCACTCGGTATCGGGTGCTTCGGTCCCGTTTGTCTTGATAAGAAAAGTCCGAAATACGGACACATCACTTCCACACCGAAGCTTGCATGGCGTGACTACGATATAGTCGGCGCCTTCAAAAGAGCTCTTAACATTCCCATCGGTTTTGATACGGATGTTAACGGATCGGCTCTTGGCGAAGCTACCTTCGGCTGCGCAAAGGGCCTTCCCAACGTGCTTTATCTTACCATCGGAACCGGAATCGGCGCGGGAATCTTTGTGGAAGGTAATCTCCTTCACGGGAATTTGCATCCCGAAGCGGGACACATTCCGCTTCGGCGTCACCCCGATGATAAATATGAGGGGTGCTGTCCCTACCATCTTGACTGCTTCGAAGGCCTTGCTTCCGGCCCCGCTATCGAAGGCCGTTACAAGACTTCCGCAAAGAACCTGGCAGACGAACCCCGTGTCTGGGAGATGGAAGCTTATTATATCGCACAGGCGCTTGTCACTTATATCCTCACTCTTGCACCCCACAAGATCATTCTCGGCGGCGGTGTAATGCATCAGGAGCAGATATTCGGCTACGTAAGGCGTTTCGTGCGCGAAATGCTCGCGGGATACATCGACACCCCGGAGATCGCCGATATCAACAATTATATCGTTCCCGCGGGACTTAAAGACGATCAGGGCATAATAGGTGCGCTGGTTCTCGGAAGGGATGCCTATGGAGCAGACAATCAACAGATGTAAGGGATTTTTAAGGACCATTGAAGGTCAGATCATCAGCGAGGAATTTCCCGTTGATACCATACTTTGGAAAAAAATCGGTTACAACCAGAGAGACGTGATCCTTGAGGACACTTCAAAGCCCGGCTGGGAGCCTTTTACAAACGGCTCGCGCTTTGGCGGCAAGGACATACACGCCTGTTTTCGTACCGTATTTTCCGTAAAGGAAGAACATGAGGGCCGGGAGATCCGGTTCCTTTTGCGTACGGGAATGACCGACATCTGGAATACGGACAATCCCCAGTTTCTCATATACGTAAACGGTGAGATCGCCTGCGGAATGGACATGAATCATTACGATCTCTGTCTTACTAAAAACGCGGTCCCCGGAGAAAACTACGACATCGGGATCTACGCCTACTCAAACAGCGAGGCGGCTTCCGATTATCTTCGCGTGGTCTTTGGCGAAAAGAAAGACTTCGTGGAGAAGTTTTACTATGATTTCAAGGTCATGCTTGATGCCTGCATGCTTAAAAAGCCCGATGACAAGGACTGCATCGACATGCTTGACATCCTTAACCGCGCCATAAACATGACGAACCTGGTAAATGTTCCGAGCGATGCTTTTTACGAAAGCGTAAAG
>DBVS01000066.1:1069-4498 GCA_002308235.1 Lachnospiraceae bacterium UBA1258 | reverse complement strand
ACGGTCTCGACGGAATCCTCGGTGTTAAGAACTTCGATACTTCCCTTGCGGAAGGCGTTATGCTCCTTACCCCCTTCGCCGCAGACGCAACCGATGAAAAGACCGTTGCTTTCGTAAACAAATATGTTGAAAAGTACGGCGAGACTCCCAACCAGTTCGGTGCGGACGCTTACGATGCGGTTTACATTCTTAAGGCTGCCATCGAAAAAGCAAAGGCTAAGCCCTCCATGAGCGTTTCCGATCTTTGCGAAGCCATCAAGAGTGCCATGACGAGCCTTTCCTTCGACGGTCTTACCGGTACAGGCATGACCTGGGATTCGGACGGTGCCGTAAGCAAGGGACCCAAGGCCGTTAAAATCGTAAACGGAAGCTACTCTCTCATCCAGTAATCTTTTTAGAAATTCTCACCAAAGGGGGTGCTCACGCACCCTCTTTGCTTTTATTTTTCTCTGTGATATCATTATCTCTGTAAGTTTAACGAAAAGAAGGACGAGGCATGACATTTTTAACTTATTTGATCAACGGAATAAGTCTCGGCAGCGTTTACGCCATCATAGCCCTGGGTTATACGATGGTTTACGGCATAGCCAAGATGCTCAACTTTGCCCACGGTGACGTTATTATGATAGGCAGTTACACCGTCTTCGTAAGTGTCTCCGCCCTGGGGCTTCCCATGCCGGTGGGCATGGTGCTTTCAATTGTTCTTTGTACAGTACTCGGAATCGTGGTGGAAGCCGTAGCCTACAGACCTCTCCGCGGTGCCTCATCCCTTGCCGTTCTGATCACTGCCATCGGCGTAAGTTATCTTCTTCAGAATATTGCGCTTCTGATTTTCGGTGCCAACACCACTTCCTTTACATCCGTGGTAAATATAAAGCCCATAGTCCTTGCCAGCAGCGAAAAGATCGTAAACGGTGAAACCGTGGTTACCGAGCTGACCGTTACCGGCGAGTCTTTGGTCACCATCATTTCCTGTATCGTTATCATGATCGGCCTTACCCTCTTTGTTAACAAAACAAAGGCCGGCCAGGCAATGCTGGCGGTTTCGGAAGACAAAGGTGCCGCCAAGCTCATGGGTATCAACGTAAACGCGACGATCTCCCTTACCTTCGCCATCGGTTCCGCATTGGCGGCCGTTGCGGGTATGCTTCTTTGTTCCGCTTACCCCGCCCTTACTCCCTACACGGGTTCAATGCCCGGTATAAAGGCCTTCGTTGCTGCGGTATTCGGCGGCATAGGTTCCATCCCCGGCGCTCTCATCGGTGGAATTCTCCTTGGAATAATCGAGATCCTTTCCAAGGCCTACATCTCCTCACAGCTTGCCGACGCCATCGTGTTCCTGGTGCTTATCGTGGTTCTGGTGGTCAAGCCCACGGGAATCCTGGGACGCAAGCTCATGGAAAAGGTTTAGGAGGTTCTCATGAAAAATATCTTACTTAAGCAAAAAGAAAACCTTATAACCTACGGAATCGTAATCTTCGCATATCTGATTCTGGAGCTTCTCATCGCCACGGGAAGCATCACAAGCCTCCTTAAGGGACTTCTGGTTCCCCTTTGCGTTTATGTGATACTGGCTATCTCCTTAAACTTAACGGTCGGAATCCTTGGGCAGTTAAGCCTCGGGCACGCAGGCTTTATGTGCGTCGGAGCCTTTTCCTCCGCATTCTTTTCAAAGCTCACCGTAGGCGTTATCAACCCCGACTGGCTCCGCTTCCTGCTGGCGCTTATCATCGGATTTGTGTTTGCGGGTATCGTGGGCTTCCTGATCGGTATGCCCGTATTGCGCTTAAGGGGTGACTATCTTGCCATCGTAACCCTGGCCTTCGGTGAGATAATCAAGAACATCATCAACGTGCTCTACATTGGCATCGACAGCAAGGGCGTACACTTCTCCATGAAAGATTCTTTGTCCTTAAATCTGGAAGAAACGGGCAAAGTCATAATAAACGGAGCCAAGGGTATCACCGGTACCCCGAAAAACTCCACCTTCACCATCGGAACGATCTTAATCCTCGTAACCCTCTTTATCACCCTAAACCTGATCAAGAGCCGGGACGGACGTGCCATCATGGCGATCCGCGATAACGAGATTGCAGCCGAATCGGTGGGCATCAACATTACCAAATACAAGCTCATGGCCTTCACCGTTTCCGCAGCCCTTGCGGGTGTGGGCGGTGTGCTTTATGCTCACAATTTAAACTCGCTTATGGCGACTCCCAAGAACTTCGGATACAACATGTCCATCATGATCCTGGTATTCGTGGTTCTCGGAGGTATCGGAAATATAAGAGGTTCAATGATTGCAGCTGTTATTTTAACTCTTCTTCCCGAACTTCTTCGCGGACTTTCTAATTTCCGCATGCTCATCTACTCTCTCGTGCTCATCGCCATGATGATAATCAACTGGGCACCCGGTGCAAGGATAGCCAGAGAACGTTTCTTAAGCAGGCTCCCCTTCTTTAAGAAGCGTGCAGAACTTACGGAAGGAGGCAAAGAAAATGGCTGATACAAACGCAGTTCTTTCCGTTGACCATTTATCCATCTCCTTCGGCGGACTTCGCGCCGTGGACGATCTTTCTCTCTCCATAAACGAGGGCGAGCTTTACGGTCTTATAGGTCCCAACGGTGCGGGAAAGACCACGGCCTTTAACCTGCTTACGGGAGTCTACAAGCCCGATGAAGGTATCATCCGCCTTTGCGGAAAGGATATCACGGGAAAGAGCACCATCGACATTAACCGTGCGGGTATCGCGAGAACCTTTCAGAACATCCGACTTTTTAAGGAACTCTCGGTGCTTGATAACGTTAAATGCGGCCTTCACAACCGGTATCACTATTCCACCTTCGAAGGGATCTTACGCCTTCCCAAATACCGCAGGGTCGAAAAAGAAATGACCGATGAGGCCATGCGACTTTTAAAGGTCTTCGATCTTGACTCCGAGGCTTCCTGCAAGGCTTCCCAGCTTCCATACGGTAAGCAGCGTAAGCTTGAGATCGCCAGGGCCCTTGCCACCAATCCCAAGCTCCTTCTTCTTGATGAGCCGGCTGCGGGTATGAATCCTCAGGAAACAAAGGAACTCATGGAGACCATTTCCTTTATCAGAAGGGATTTCGGCCTTACCATTCTTTTAATCGAACATGACATGAAACTCGTTTCGGGAATCTGTGAGCGGCTTACGGTACTTAACTTCGGCCGTGTGCTCGCAGAGGGCGAAACCAAAACAGTTTTGAATAACCCCGAAGTTATTACCGCTTATCTTGGGGAATAGAAAGTTGGACATCGATGGAAAACAGTACCGTTCTTGAAGTAAAAGATTTAATCGTACATTACGGAGTGATCAAGGCCATAAAGGGCATCAGCTTCCAAGTCGAAAAGGGCTCCATAGTTGCCCTTATCGGCGCCAACGGAGCCGGAAAGACCACCATTCT
>DBVS01000066.1:0-1038 GCA_002308235.1 Lachnospiraceae bacterium UBA1258 | reverse complement strand
GACATCACCAAAGTTCCCGGACATAAGATCGTTTCCATGGGTATGGCCCACGTTCCCGAAGGCCGAAGGATCTTCCAGGAACTGACGGTGCTCCAGAACCTCAAAATGGGGGCATACACGCGAAAAGACAAGAAAGAGATCGAAGATACCCTTGAAATGGTTTACACCCATTTCCCGCGGCTTAAAGAGCGTACAAAACAGATTGCCGGAACTCTTTCCGGCGGCGAACAGCAGATGCTTGCCATGGGCAGGGCTTTAATGAGCCATCCTTCCATCATTTTGATGGATGAGCCTTCCATGGGGCTCTCTCCGATCTTCGTAAACGAGATCTTCGGAATCATCGAAGCCGTTAAGAAAGCCGGAACCACCGTCCTTCTGGTGGAACAGAACGCCAAAAAGGCTCTCTCCATCGCGGACAAAGCATACGTTCTGGAAACCGGTAACATAGTTCTTTCGGGAGCGGCTTCAGACCTTATCAACAACGACTCCATCAAAAAAGCGTACCTCGGAGAATAGGGAGGACAGCATGAATCAGGACAAATTCGTGATCACTATCGCAAGACAATACGGAAGCGGCGGACGTACCATCGGACAGATGCTGGCAGAAAGACTGGGTGTTGAGTATTACGACAAGGACCTTATCAAAAAAGCAAGTGAAGAAAGTGGAATAAATGTTTCTCTCTTTGCAAAAGCAGACGAAAGATCCAAGGGGCTCTTCTCCTTCCTTCGAAAGAAAAATTACGGCGGAAAGGTGCTGGACCCTTCGAGCGCAGACTTTACTTCCGAAGAAAACCTCTTTAACTATCAGGCCAAGATCATCAGAGATCTGGCCGAAAAAGAATCCTGTATCATCATAGGCCGCGCAGCCGATTATATCTTAAAGGACAGGGACGATGTTTTAAGCGTCTTCGTCCATGCACCCCATGATTTTCTTATGGAGCAGGCAGCCAAAAAGCACTCCATGAGCGAGCGCGATCTTGAAAAATACATCGCAAAGATCGATAAGAGCCGCGCGGATTACTATAAGACCCACACGGG
>DBVS01000057.1:805-3044 GCA_002308235.1 Lachnospiraceae bacterium UBA1258 | reverse complement strand
TTGCGGATGGTTGCCTCAAAGAAATTGAGTTTCTTGGGCATCTTAACGGTCATGTCGAGATATCTGTGATTGACAGACTTGATCTCCACAGCAAACCTGCGGTTCGGATCGGCGTATTCGCAACGTCCGAAACCGGTCATACTTTTGATCATACGGTCATACCCCTCAGGATTTTTTCGGGTATGCAAATTTTCCCAAAGACTCGTTGCATATCCTACGTAATTATAGAAAATCCAATGAAAATAGTCAACCCTGGGCTTTCCGATACCGCAGGACAAATTACACAAAAAAGACCGCCCCAAATGAGGGACGGTCCTTCACACCCATCTTTATTCGGTGAATAAAGCAGTTGAATAATATCTGTCGCCGCTGTCGGGGAGCAGTGCAACAATGGTCTTTCCTGCGTTTTCGGGGCGTTTTGCAAGTTCGATGGCACCAAAAAGCGCTGCACCCGAGGAGATACCTACGGAGATACCTTCTTTCTTTGCAAGAAGCTTTGCAGTTGCGAAAGCATCCTCGTTTGAGGCGGTAAATACTTCGTCGTAAACTTTGGTATTAAGAACGTCGGGAACGAAACCTGCGCCGATACCCTGTATCTTGTGAGCGCCGGGTCTTCCTTCGGAAAGAACAGGGGAATCCTTGGGCTCAAGAGCAACAACCTTCACATTGGGATTCTGGCTCTTTAAGTATTCGCCTGTACCTGTTACGGTTCCGCCTGTGCCTACACCTGCGATGAAAATATCAACCTTTCCGTCGGTGTCTCTCCAGATTTCGGGGCCCGTGGTCTCTCTGTGTATCTTGGGATTGGCAGGATTTACAAACTGTCCTGGGATGAAGCTTCCGGGAATTTCCTTTGCAAGTTCTTCAGCCTTTGCGATGGCACCCTTCATGCCCTTTGCACCTTCCGTAAGAACCAGTTCCGCGCCGTAAGCCTTAAGGATGTTCCTTCTTTCAACGCTCATGGTCTCAGGCATGGTAAGAATGATTCTGTAGCCCTTGGATGCGGCGATGGATGCAAGACCGATACCGGTGTTACCGGATGTTGGCTCGATTATAACGGAGCCCTCCTTCAAAAGTCCCTTACTTTCCGCGTCTTCGATCATTGCCTTTGCGATTCTGTCCTTAACGCTTCCCGCGGGGTTAAAATATTCGAGTTTTACAAGGACCGTTGCTTTGAGTCCCAGTTCTTTTTCGATGTTTACGACCTCTACGAGGGGGGTGTTTCCTATGAGCTCGATGGCTCCCTTATAAATCTTTGCCATGATTTTTCTCCTTTGATTTTGTTTTATTTGATGGCTGCAAATCCCCTTTCGAGATCTGCAATAATATCATCGATGTGTTCCGTTCCGATGGAAAGTCGGATGGTGTTTTCCTTAATGTTCTGGTCAAGCAGTTCTTCCTTGGAAAGCTGGGAATGGGTGGTGGAAGCCGGATGGATCACAAGGCTCTTAACGTCCGCAACATTGGCAAGGAGTGAAAAGATCTTGAGATTATCAATGAACTTCCAGGCTTCTTCCCGTCCGCCCTTTATCTCGAAGGTGAAAATTGATGCGCCGCCGTTAGGGAAATACTTTGTATAAAGCTCGTGATCCGGGTGATCGGCCAACGAAGGATGGTTAACCTTCTCAACCAGAGGGTGCTTACTGAGATATTCCACTACCTTTTGGGTGTTTTCAGCGTGTCTTTCAAGTCTCAAAGAAAGAGTTTCGGTTCCCTGTAAAAGAAGGAATGCACTGAAGGGAGCGATGGTGGCGCCCGTATCTCTTAAAAGGATGGCACGGATATAGGTCACAAATGCAGCGGGGCCTACGGCATCGGCAAAAGATACACCGTGGTAACTTGGATTTGGTTCTGCGATGTTTGGATACTTGCCGCTTGCCTTCCAGTTAAACTTGCCTGACTCAACTATAATACCACCAAGAGTGGTTCCGTGACCACCGATAAATTTGGTTGCGGAGTGAACCACGATATCGGCACCGTGTTCGATGGGTCTGATAAGGTAAGGGGTTCCGAAGGTATTGTCTATTACCAGGGGAAGTCCGTGCCTGTGAGCGATCTCGGCGATGGCATCGATGTCCGGAATATCACTGTTGGGGTTGCCTAAGGTCTCAAGATAGACCGCTCTGGTGTTTTCGGTGATGGCTCCTTCAACTTCCGAAAGATTATGAGCGTCAACGAAGGTGGTGTTGATGCCGTACTGGGGAAGTGTGTGAGCAAGCAGGTTGTAGCTTCCGCCGTA
>DBVS01000057.1:0-713 GCA_002308235.1 Lachnospiraceae bacterium UBA1258 | reverse complement strand
TTTTCAAAAACGTCCTGAGTGGTGTTGGTAAGTCTTCCGTAAATGTTTCCGGCATCCGCAAGTCCGAATCTGTCGGCTGCGTGCTTTGAATTATGAAATACATAAGAAGTGGTCTGATAGATAGGCACCGCTCTTGAATCGGTGGCGGGATCTGCCTGTTCCTGTCCTACGTGCAACTGTAATGTTTCGAATCTGTAATCGCTCATGGTATTGTTCTCCTTTGTGTGAGTTAATTTGGTTTTTGTGTTTTTTGGTTCGTGGTTGTTTCAACACCGTAGCACTTACTTAAAAGAAAAGCCCGGTAAGTTTAAAACTCCCGGGCAAATGGCTAAAGTAAAATACGGTCCCTGTCATCGGCAGACGCAGTTACCGGCCATATTGCATGCCCGGGAGCTAAACATTCGACAACACATGGAACCGTTGAATTTTTCGGTTGCGAATCTGAACATATCTGCGTCTCCTTTCTTCAATACTTTAGTGCTTTAAAAAGTAAATCCGTAAAACTATGGTGTGAGTTTATACCATTTCGCCTACTATGTCAATAGGTATTTGAATTATTATTTATTATTTTTGCTGTTATAGTCGTCAATTGCCGATTTTATCGCTTCTTCAGCCAGTACGGAGCAATGCATCTTATAGTCCGGAAGTCCGTCAAGCGCCTCCGCCACCGCCTTGTTGGTAAGCTCCATCGCCTCGGAAAGAGGCTTTCCCTT
>DBVS01000107.1:48497-49811 GCA_002308235.1 Lachnospiraceae bacterium UBA1258 | reverse complement strand
GAAAGATTCTGTTCCTTTGCCATCTTGATGGAAACAGGCGAAAAATCAGCCATGTAAGTGTTGCAGCATAAGGGTCTTCCGCAGATACCGATGCCGCCCCGAAGTTTTGCTTCGTCACGGACACCTACCTGACGCATCTCGATCCTGGTATGGAATACGGCGGCAAGATCCTTTACAAGCTCGCGGAAATCCACACGGTTGTCGCTGAAATAGTAGAAAATGGCCTTGCTATTGTCAAAGGTGTACTCCACATTTATGAGTTTCATCACCAGATTGTGCTTTTCGATCTTTTCCTTGCAGACCGCAAAGGCCTTCTTTTCTTTTTCCCGGTTGTTTTCTTCACGCACGTCGTCTTCGGGCGTAGCGATCCTTACAACCGGCTTTAAAGGCGCAACGATCTTCTCGTCCTCAACCTCGGTAACTCCCAGCACCACGGTGCCGTACTCAAGTCCCCGGGCGGTCTCCACGATCACGTGATTGTCGCGCTTTATGTCTCTGTCGCCGGGAGCGAAGTAATAAACCTTACCCGTCTCCTTAAAGCGAACTCCTATAACCTTGGTCATTTATTTTCCTCCAAAACCCCCGTCAATTCTCCTTGATACAAAGAAAGAGCAATTCCATGGTCAGTTCGAAATTAACGTTGGCAGATATCCTTTTCTGTGCTTTGTCTATGGCGTCGATGATATTCTGAATGCCTTCGTAACTGCTTTCATCCGCCGCCTTTCTAATATACTTTATCTCGTCCTTAAAAATCAACCCGTTTGCATCCATTGTGGCTTTAAAAAGCAAAACATCCCGGTACCAGACAAGAATGATGTCCAGATAATCGCTGATCTCAAGCTTGTACTCGGTTGCTTTTTTGACTGCCGCCGTAAGCTCGGAAATCTCCATATCCTTGATAAATTTAAGCAGGTTGATTACATCTCGCCTGATATTCTCAAAATCCTCGTTGCCGGCAAGAAGCTTTGCCTTTCCGATATTTCCGCGGGCAAAAGCCACACAGACGTCGGCCTTGTAATCGGGGATCTTCACCTCTTCCATCAGGAATTTCTTGATAAGCGCATCGCTGACGGGCTTCATGGAAAGAAAGACCGCTCTTGATCGGATGGTGGGAAGAAGGGACTCGGCACTTGTGGTAAGAAGAATGATGACCGCATACTCCGGCGGCTCCTCAAAGGTCTTAAGAAGGGCGTTCTGGGCCTGAGGATTCATTTTCTCGGCTTCGTTTACGATATAGATCTTTCTCTTGCCCGCGTAGGGCTTGATATTTATGTCAGCATTGATCTGCTCACGAACCTCCTCAACGCTGATAAC
>DBVS01000107.1:23870-48318 GCA_002308235.1 Lachnospiraceae bacterium UBA1258 | reverse complement strand
CCGATGATATCGTTGAAATTAGCCATTATCGTCCCTTCGCTCACTTAAATGTACGCTTAAGTGAAAATATCAAGGATCAAACCGCGGATGTCTCCGATCTTCTGGAGGATCGTCAGGTTGTCTTTCTGCTCTTTGATAAGCTCTTCCGCCAGCTCGTCAAGGGTCTGATCCACGAGTCTTATAATGCCGTAAACCCTGTGACGGCCCTTTCTGTCAAGGAAATTTTCTCTGGAAAAAGCATGGGAACGGGACACAATCTCATTCATGAAATCCTTGATGAGACTGCGGTAATGACGCATGTCCTTGATGTCCTTCTTTTTGGAAATTCTTTCGCCCTGCATGGTGATTTCGTCCATAAGGGAAGAAAGCCTTGCCTGAAGGTCCTCCTCGGCAATGCGGCTCATAAGCATGAACTTGAATTCTTCGCTCGTCTGCTGTACAGGCTGCGTGGCCTGAACGGGAGTCGACTGGGTGATCCCTGAAACCTTAACGTCCATCTTTGCCCATTTCCTGTTTTATAAAGCGGTTTATCTCGTTAAGACACACTTTTAAGTCATTGTTTACAAAACGCTCTTCGATTCCGGCTGCCCTGATCTTTTCTTCGGAAAAATCCTCACTGTCGGCCAGAAATCTTCTGCACATCTCCTCATATCTGGGAGTTTTCTGCTTTCTCTCGCGGTTTAACGCACGCTGAAGTCTGACTCCGTCGTCAAGTTCCACAAGGATGGGAATAATTCGGTCCTTACCGAAATAGTCCTTAAGTCTCACGTATGATTCGATGGTGCCTATGGTTATATAATTGTTTGCAAAATCGATCTGCCCGTCGTCTGCGGTAAAATATCTCCAAGGTCCGTGAACCGAAGGATAACACCTGTCTTCAATGATCTTGCCGGATTTCTTCATGTCCTGAAATCTTTCTTCGTCCACAAAGAAATACTCGACACCGTCCCGTTCCCCCGCTCTGATGGGCCTGGTGGTATAAGGAACGACGGTTTTCAAAGAATAAGGATTGTCCTTAAGCAGTTCCTTGAATATCGTATCC
The DNA here is from genome assembly GCA_002308235.1 of Lachnospiraceae bacterium UBA1258. Taxonomy (GTDB): domain Bacteria; phylum Bacillota; class Clostridia; order Lachnospirales; family Lachnospiraceae; genus UBA1258. The sequence goes on along the minus strand of DBVS01000107.1, from coordinate 47,276 downwards.
TTCCCCGTAGAGCTCTTGCCCATGATATACACTACTTTTCCCAATTTATTTTCCCTTTTTCCTGAATTTTTTCGGTTTGTTGTGAAGCCTTAAACTTTCGAGCAGCGAAATGTATTTATCCGCCACGGTAACAACCCACGATTCCCTGCATTTGGGGAATTTAATGGTCATGGGCCACATGTGCTTATAGATTATGTCCTTCTCGCAATCGGTAAGGTCGAAATCCCTGGAAGCGTTCTTAAGCGCAATGCCCGGATGGAAAAAACCGTGAAGTCCGCTGTAATTCTCTCTGGTCTTGTCATGCCAGTCATAAAGAAAATAGTCATGAAGCAAAGCCCCGCGGCAAAGATCCCTTTCCCGGCATTTTAACTTAAACTTCCGATTCATCCACGTGCTGGCATAGGCCACCTTCATGGAATGCTTCATGACCGATATGTCCGCATGCTGTATGTTTTTGGCAGAACTTAAAAAGTTCTTTGAATTCAATATATCACGCCCGTGATTCACCATAGCCCGGCGGATCTCGTAGCTTCTGTTTCTTCTGTCCTTGATTTTCAAAACTTTGTAGCCTTCCGAATTACTGTCTTTCCTGTCGCGCCCCGTCCCCGGGGCACACTGCGGCACCGCCTTCGGCAACCGCCACTATACTATAATATCACATAAGGTGTTAATAAACATTATCAATATATTATCTTTTGTAGTATGACACTGATAATCCGTCTTCCGTTTCCTTTATTTCCGAAGACATATTCCATGAAATGAACGGATATCCAGAAGAATACTTTGTTTTCAGCGTTTTTTCCGCGACCTCAACATCATATGAATCCAAGGTAGTTTCTATCCCGCTTATTGTCCCGTCACTTCTTAAAACAAACTCTACCTTATGAGCAGGTCCGGCAGCGGTATCATATTTCCCCTCAAAAACGAGATTGATTGTCTCATCGTTCTTAATGATTTCATCGGGATCTCCCAACATATTAATAAGAGTTTCCCTATCCGCTTCCCATCCTGTCTTGATTCCGCCGAGTGGGAATAGTCTATCACTCGAGGGTACTGCATTAGATAATTGTCGTATGTCAACTATAATTCCTTTCTTGCGTTCTAAATCATATAACATGACTGAAAAAGTTCTTCTTTTCTCGCTCTCTTTCACGGAAACAAGATTATCCCTGCCGTTTGCAGACTTAAGGAATGATATTACTTCCGCAGAAACATTGGGTTTATCTTTTATCAAATCCAATGCTTTTACAATATAATCTTCATCCATCGGCAACATTGGTAACTGATACCATTCGTAAACGCACTGTGGCTCAACTCCATTGAAAATGATTTCACAGACCCTGATGCCGTCTAAATTCATTCCTCCAAGGCCATAATGCAACTCATTAACAATAATATTACTTTTCTCGACGTCCAAATTGTATTTATGAATCGCAGTTGTCCCGTAGTCTTCCCCGCACCCGCACAAAACAAGAGTCAACAAACATGTAAGAAATGCAAATAATTTTTTCATGATAAATTCACCCCCATACAAATAATTATGAGCACAGAATATTAATAAAACAATTGACAAATATAAAAGAAATCATTAAACATATGTTACAATTTATCAAAGAACATATCTTTCAGAAAGGAATTGCCCATGTATACCGAGGTAGCAAAAAAGCTTTTATCATCACAAAGCACGAATTACAGGCCCTTCACTCCGTTCCCGCGGGCTTCGGAACGCGCTTCATATGAGCGTTTACCCGAATCCGTAAAAAGAAACTGCATTGAGTCCGCAGAAAAGAACCTCGACTTTGTATTTACCGAGATCCCCATAACTTCTTTTATGGAATTCAGGCGAAACGGAAACCGGATCAATTTTGAGAAGCTGAATTTCTCCAAAAGATATGCCCTCAATTCCCTTATCCTCGGCGAGTGCATCGAATACAAGGGCAGATTTCTCGACGCGATACTGAACGGAATATATTCGATCTGTGAAGAATCCGCCTGGCAGCTTCCGGCACACAACTCGTATATAAGAGACAGCGAAAACTATCCGCTCCCCGATATAACCGACCCGGTGATAGATCTGTTTGCGGCAGAGACCGGCGCGCTCCTTGCCACGGTTTCCTACCTCTTTCATGAAGAACTGGATAATATTTCGCCCTTCATTAACAAAATGATCCTTGACCTCTTAAGGCGCCGCATTTTTGAACCCTACATGCGCCGGCATTTCTGGTGGATGGGAAACGGTGACGAGCCCATGTGCAACTGGACGGTCTGGTGCACCCAGAATGTGCTTCTTTCCGTTTTTCTTACGGATTCCGCCTTCAAAAACAAGCCCGATATCGACGGCCTTTCCTTTGATGATTTCAAAAAAGAAGTCCTCAGGAAATCCTGCTATTCCATCGACTGCTTCTTAAAGGATTACGGCGATGACGGATGCTGTGACGAGGGTGCGCTTTACTACGGTCATTCCGCCCTTTGCCTGTTCAACGCGACTCAGATAATGGATTCTGTGACAGAAGGGGCATTTAGCCACCTCTACAGAGAAGAAAAGATAAAGAACATAGCATCGTTCATATTTAATGTCCATGTTCACGACAACTGTTATTTCAATTTTGCAGACTGCTCCGCGAAGCTTGACAGAGTCGGAGCCAGAGAGTTTCTTTTTGCAAAAGCCATCGGAAATGAAGAGATGATGCGCTTTGCGGCTTCGGATTTCAGAAAATCTTCCGAAAACAAAAACGAAGAAGTGCTGAATCTTTTCTATTGCCTGCAGGCGCTTTTTACCACAAAGGAAATCCTGGATTTCGATATTTCAAAACCCATAATCCATGACAATATCTTTTACAAAAGCGTTGGACTTTTCATAGCCAGAGATTCAAAATTTGCCCTGGCCGTTAAGGCTGGTGACAACGATGACAGCCACAATCACAATGACACCGGAAGCATCATTCTCTACAAGGATAACCACCCCGTGCTCATAGACGTGGGCGTAGAAAGCTACACCGCCAAAACCTTCTCCGACAAGCGTTACGAAATCTGGACCATGCAGTCGGCCTTTCACAATCTGCCTACGATCAACGGCGTGATGCAGCACGACGGGCCTTCATTTAAAGCCACGAACGTTTCACACTCCTTCGGAGAAATAAGCCAAATTTCCATGGACATTTCCAACGCTTATCCCGAGGAAGCGGGCGTTTCCTCCTACGTAAGACACGTTTCCCTTCACAAAGAAAAGAAAGTTGTGATCGAGGACAAAATCCGCTTTGCAAAGGGAAATCCTGCAGACAATGACTATTTCTTAAGCTTTATGCTTTATGATGGACCTAAGATTACCGGAAATACCGTTGCACTTTCTTCGGCGAGTCTCGTTTTCCCCGAAAATGTCGCTCTTTCGGTCGAAACCATCCCCATCACGGACCCTCGCCTTAAATGGTCCTGGGATCACGACATATACCGCCTCATCGCCAGACCTTCAGGTTCCGAAGTATCGGTTGAGATATTTTAATCCCTTTTAACGAAACAGCTCCCGGATTTGAACGATCCGGGAGCTTTCACTATGTTACCGTTTTATTTGGCTTCACTGACTATATTGTAGTAGACGTTGGATGTCACTTTGTAGACAAATGAGTAAAATACCGCAAATACCGCATAGCTTATCACTGTTGTGATCATGAAGAAATTCGTGTTGAAAAGTCCGAATAAAGCCAGCACTTTTCCTATCATGGGGAAGGCAAAGGCCAGGTGAAGTCCCGCAAATATCAGGGGAATGAAGAACACCACCAAAAGCTGTGAGTTTATGCTCTTCTTTATCTCCCGCTTGGTCATTCCGACCTTTCTCATCACTTCAAAACGCTTGCTGTCTTCGTAACCTTCCGAGATCTGCTTATAGTAGATAATGAGCACTGCTGCCAGGATAAACACCGCACTCAGAACGATACCGATAAAGAACAGGCTTCCGTTGGAAGCAATGAAATCCACTCCTTCGTACTCTCTTTCTTCTGTATAAACCGTGTAAAAGCCGTCGTTTGCAGGGTTGTCCTTCATGGTCCCGGTGATAGCGTTGGTAAGACCGTTGGCATAATCCACCTTGTCCATGGAAGTCTCCGTCACATTAAAACAATATCTCCAGGTATAACTCATGAGTCTCCTGCCATCGGGCTGTTCCTCTCCAAAGATCATGGAAGTGGCATTGAGATCGGGTATGACAAGGGTTACCTGCGGAATAAGATCCTTCATGTAATTGTCGGCATAGAATTTCTTTCCGTCTGCATCCAGAAGTCTGTAGCTCTTGGTGCGATCCCCAAGAATCAGCTCATAGGTATCGTAATCCACACTGCAGCCCGTTGCAAAAGCGAGGGCTTCTCCCGCGTTTAATGTAATATCCTGACCGGTCTGCCTGTTGTAAACCGCCAACGGGATAAAGCAAACGTCCCTTAATTTATTTACCGCAATGGTATCTCTGAAGTCATGTCCGAAATCCACCGAGTTCTTCGAACCGATACCGGTGATCTCCGCATAGGGAGTGTCCATGACAATTTCGATCTCTGAGTTGTTAGCGACACTGTAGTCTTCAACGATCTTTCTGAAAGCATCCAGGTTTTCTTCATCCAAAAGCTCGCTCTTTGCGAATCTCACCGTAAGGTTGATATCTCCGGGATAGCGTTTATTAAGCATATCTTTGGTGCCGAACCAAAGGCAGGATGCGGAAGAGATCATTACAAGCACCATGGTGGCTATTATAGCTATGGATGCAAGTCCCGCACCGTTTCTCTTCATTCGGTAGACCATAGAAGAAACGGAGACAAAATGTCTTGGATTGTAATAGTACTTTTTGTTTTTCTGAAGGATGCGGCAAAACAGCACACTTCCGGCGATCATCAGGATATAGGTTGCAATGATGACCATAACGACCGCAAAGAAAAACATGAGAATGGCCGAAATAGGATTCTTAATGGATACGGCCATGTAATAGGCAGCTCCTAAGATACCAAGACCCAGGATTCCCAGAAGCCAGTTGGCCTTGGGAGCCTTTTCACCTGCTTTGTCACTCTTTAAGAGAGATACTGTGCTGCTGCGACCAACCTTGATTACCGAGGCAAGCCATATGACCACAAAGATCGCAAGATAAAAGAGCACGGTGTTCTTTACGCATACCGCATCAATACGCACCTTATAGTTTATGGTGCCTCCGATTATCTTTAAAAGGCCAAGCTCTGCCAGTTTTGAAAGGGCTATACCCACAAACAGTCCGAAAAAGATGGAGATTGCCGCCGTGATAAGGCTTTCAAGGGTAACGATCTTGATAAGATTTCCCTTGCCCATTCCCAGTACGTTGTACAGTCCGAACTCACTTGCCCGCCTTCGAATCAGGAACGAATTGGTGTAATAAAGAAAGATTACCGAAAAAATGGCGATCACATAGGATCCCAAAGTCATTATGAGTACCGCAGTCACTCCGCCTCTGGGCAAAAGCGCCACGGTTCCCGGCGAAGAAAGGAAGATAAGGATATAAAACATCGATATCATGCTTATGCAGGTCAGTATATAAGGAAATACCATTCTCTTGTTTTTCCTTATACCGTCCCAGGCAAGCTTGGGATAAAATAAGGTCTTCATTATTTGTTACCTCCCTGGGACAGAAGGGTAAGGGTCTCTGTGATCTTCTGATAGAAGCGTTCATTGGTGCTTTCGCCTCTGTAAATCTGATGGAAGACCTCACCGTCCTTGATAAAAAGCACGCGGCCTGCGCAGCTTGCGGCCTTCGCGGAGTGGGTAACCATGAGAATGGTCTGACCCAGCGCATTAACTTCCCCGAAAAGTTTCAAAAGCTCGTCGGAAGCCTTGGAATCAAGGGCACCTGTGGGCTCGTCCGCAAGGATGATCTTGGGATCGGTGATGAGAGCTCTCGCAACGGCTGCTCTCTGCTTCTGACCGCCGGATACCTCGTAGGGGTATTTTCTGAGAAGTGCGGTGATGCCAAGTTTGTCTGCAATGGGCTTAAGTCTGTCCCTCATGCTCTTGTAGTTGTTTCCTGCCAGTACCAGGGGAAGGAAAATGTTGTCTTCAAGAGAGAAGGTATCAAGGAGATTGAATTCCTGGAAAACAAATCCCAAATTGTCGCGTCTGAAGGTTGCGATCTCCTTATCGGATATTCCCGAAAGATCCATGCCCTGTAAGATCACCCGGCCCGCTGTGGCCTTATCGAGAGCGGCAAGGATGTTAAGAAGCGTGGTCTTACCGGAACCGGATTCACCCATGATGGCAACAAACTCTCCTTCTTCCACCGTGAAGTTTACGTCCCTGAGGGCCTCCACTTCCTGACCGCCGAAGCGTGTCTTGTAAATTTTTTTAAGATTTTTAACTTCAAGTAAACTCATTTTTCAAACCTCCATTTCGTTTTACGGTTTGATTTTATAAAAATAAGCCGATCCTTTCCATTGAATCGGCTTACAATCCTGCCTGAAAAACTTACAAATTTGTCACAATCGGATCTTACTCTATGAATGTTTTCTTTGTCTCAAGACATATCTTTATCTTTGTACCGCGGCCGACTTCAGACTCTGCGCTTATCTCGTGATTAAGGTTTTTACATATCCTGCTGCAAAGGTAAAGCCCCAGACCGCTGGCTTTTTTGTCGGCACGGCCTCTCACCCCTGTGTAGTTTCTTTCGAATATACGGGGAAGGTCCTCGGGAGAAATGCCCATGCCCGTATCCTCTATGCAAAGAGTCAGGGGCTCCTCCACATATATGGAAATCTCGCCATGTTCGGTATATTTAATGGCATTGGAAAGAACCTGCTCGATCACAAAGGAAAGCCATTTCTCGTCGGTAAGCACTTTCTTTTCCACCGGCTCGTAATTTAACTTAAGCTTACGCATTATAAAGTCGCCGGCAAACTTTTTGACCGCATCTCCGATTATGGAGTCAAGATCATATTCCTTAAATATGTAGTCGCTGCCCGAACCCTCAAGTCTTAAATATGTAAGCACCATTTCCACATAACGCTCGATACGGCCAAGCTCAGAAAGCAGGGTCCTGGACAATTCGCTGTCCTCCCGCTGAAGCCTCAATCTCATGGAAGCGATGGGGGTCTTGATCTGATGGACCCAGAGCGTGAAATAATCCATCTGCCGGGAAGTTTCTTCGCGGGAATCCTCCAGGGCTTTTCTTTTCTGTTTTGCAAGGTCACCGATGATCTCGCAATAATCCTCGTCCGGGAAAGAACCGGACCGCGGAACAAAATCGATAAGCTCCGCGGCAGTGTTTTTAAGTTCGTTTATTGCTTTGTGCCGCTTTAATGTCGCATAGAATCTGTAGATAAGATACAGGACTCCCAGAATGATGCAAAGCACCACAGGGTATATCACGGCATTCAGGGGAAGTCCGTACAAAGCAAAGGAAAATGCCAGCAGAGCAAAGAAAGCGAAAAAGATGCCGACCCCGCCGATTATGCTTTTGATGTACGACCAAAACAGTTTCATGGCTTACCCCACTGTATAACCAACACCGGACTTGGTGGTGATAAAATCGTTAAGTCCGGCATTTTCAAGTTTTTTCCTGAGTCGACCCACGTTTACGGTCAGGGTGTTCTCATCCACGAAGGCCCCACTCTCCCAAAGGGCTTCCATAAGCTTTTCACGGCTTACGATCTTCCCTCTGTTCTGCATCAGAGTAAGGAGCAGGCGGTACTCGTTCTTTGTCAGATCGATCTTGCTGTCCTCATAGGTAAGAGTATTGTCCCCGGTGTTTAACATAGCTCCCTTGTACTCGATTATGGGAGAGGACACACCAAAGTCGTAGGTCCTGCGAAGAAGAGCCTGGACCTTTGCCGTGAGGACGCCGGGATCGAAGGGTTTGGCGATAAAATCGTCTGCACCCATGTTAACCGCCATTACGATATTCATGTTATCCGAGGCGGAAGAAACAAAGATGACGGGAACCGAGGAAACCTTCCGGATCTCGCCGCACCAGTGGTACCCGCTCATGAAGGGCAGGGAAATGTCCATGAGAACGAGATGGGGCTCAAATTCCGCGAATTCTCCCATCACGTTGTGAAAGTCGGAAACCGTCTTCGCCTCCAGACCCCACTGTTTCATCTGTTCGGTAATGCCCTCGGCTATACCTCTGTCATCTTCTACTATAAAAATCTTATAATCCATAGCGATTATTTAAGTCTCTTTAAAAGCTCGTCTCTCTGAGCTTCATATCCGGGCTTTCCCAGAAGTGCGAACATGTTCTTCTTGTAGCTCTCGACGCCGGGCTGGTTGAAGGGATTGACTCCCAGCATATATCCGCTTACGCCGCAGGCAAACTCAAAGAAGTAGAATAATTCGCCGAGATAAAACTCATTTACTTCGGGAACATTGACCATGAGGTTGGGAACCTGTCCGTCGGTGTGTGCAAGAATCGTTCCGTTCATGGCGCTCTTGTTAACGAAATCTACGCTCTTTCCTGCAAGATAGTTAAGTCCGTCAAGGTCTACGGGCTCCTTCTCGAGGATGATTTCTTCACGGCTCTTTTCGATGTTGATTACGGTTTCGAAAAGGTTTCTGGAGCCGTCCTGAATGAACTGACCCATTGAGTGAAGGTCTGTGGTAAGGTCTACGCTTGCGGGGAAGATACCCTTCTGATCCTTTCCTTCGCTCTCGCCGTAAAGCTGTTTCCACCACTCGGAAACATAATGAACAGCGGGCTCATAGTTTGCAAGGATCTCGATCTGCTTACCCTTACGAAGAAGGATGTTGCGGACTGCCGCATACTTAAGAGCATCGTTATCGGCAAAATCTGCTTCGAGCGCGTTCTTTCTGGCGCTTCTCGCACCTTCCATAAGCTTGTCGATATCTGCGCCGCTGACTGCGATGGGAAGAAGACCCACTGCGGTAAGAACGGAGAAACGTCCTCCTACATCATCGGGCACAACAAACTCCTCATAGCCTTCCTCGTCGGCAACCTTCTTAAGAGATCCTCTTGCTTTGTCAGTGGTAGCATAGATTCTCTTTGCTGCCTCAGCCTTGCCGTACTTGTCTTCAAGCATCTTCTTGAATACGCGAAAAGCAATGGCGGGCTCGGTGGTGGTTCCGGACTTGGAGATCATGTTGATGGAAAAGTCTCTGTCGCCGATGACGTCCATAAGGTGTCTGATATAGGTGGAGCTTATGGAGTTACCCACAAAGTAAATTTCGGGAGTCTTGCGCTGTTCTTTGCTCAGCTTGTTATAGAAGCTGTGACGAAGAAACTCGATGGCTGCTCTGGCTCCGAGATAGGAACCGCCGATACCGATAACAAGCAAAACATCGGAATCGGACTTGATCTTGGCTGCCGCTTTCTTGATACGCGCGAACTCGTCCTTGTCATAGTTTTCGGGAAGATCGATCCATCCGAGGAAATCGTTGCCGGCACCGGTCTTGGAAACAAGAAGGGCCTTGGCGTCTTCCGCCTGCTTCTTCATACTGTCGACTTCATGGCTTCCGATAAAGCCCGAAGCTTTGGAATAATCAAATGTTACTTTACTCATTTACGCCTCCTGTAAGTTGCGAAAACTTCTTTTAAAAGTCACTGTCAGTTTAGCAAAGATTCCCGCGGTTTTCAACACCTTAGGTGTCGACAGCATTTTAAAATGTGCTATAATAATGTTCAATCGCAAAAAGGAGGATTACCATGCATCATTTTAAACCCCAGGGAATATGTGCGGTCGGAATAGACTTTGAAATTATGGACGGAAAGGTCGCCGATGTAAAATTCACCGGCGGCTGCGACGGAAATCATAAAGGACTTAACGCTTTGATCAAGGGAATGGACGTTAACGAAGCAATCGAGCGTCTCCGCGGAATCACCTGCGGACCCAGAAATACTTCCTGCCCCGACCAGTTGTCCAAGGCACTTGAAGCATACGTTAACGGACAGGTATAAGAAATGAGCAAGAGAATCGTATTGACGGGAGGCGGCACCGCGGGCCATGTAACCCCGAATCTGGCGCTGCTGCCGGAACTTAAAAAAGCGGGATATGAGATCTTCTACATCGGTTCCGAACAGGGAATCGAGAAAAAACTGGTGGAAGATGCGGGAATCACCTATTACGGCGTTTCCACCGGAAAGCTCAGACGGTATTTCGACCTTAAGAACTTCACCGATCCCGTAAGAATAGTAAAGGGCTTTTTCCAGGCAAAAGCGATTCTAAAAAAGCTAAAACCCGATGTAGTTTTCTCAAAGGGAGGTTTTGTGAGCGTGCCTGTTGTACGTGCGGCTGCTTCCCTCAAGATACCCTGTATCATTCACGAATCGGACCTGACCCCGGGCCTTGCGAACAAGCTTTGCATCCCCGTAGCCGTGAAGGTCTGCTGTAATTTCCCGGAAACTCTCCAGTATCTGCCCCCGGACAAGGCCGTTGTCACCGGAACCCCCATACGTGCGGAACTGAGCGAAGGTATCGCCCGTGAAGGCCTTAAGCTTTGCGATTTCACCGAGTTTAAGCCGGTACTCATGGTCATGGGCGGCAGCCAGGGCGCCCGCAGCATCAACAATGCCATACGCGCTTCCCTTGACAAGATCTTAAAGGATTTTCAGATCATCCATTTATGCGGCAAAGGTAACCTTGACCCCTCTCTGGAGGGCATCCGCGGTTACAGACAGTTTGAATATCTGGACGAGGACCTGAAGCATGCTTTCGCCGCCGCAGACATAGTCGTTTCCCGGGCCGGCGCCAATGCCATATGCGAACTCATCGCATTAAAAAAGCCGAATCTCCTTATTCCGCTTCCCACTAACGGAAGCCGCGGAGACCAGCTTTTAAATGCCGCTTCTTTTGAATCCCAGGGCTTTTCTCTGGTGCTTAAAGAAGAGGACCTGACCGAAGAAACACTTCTTTCGGGTATTCAGGAAGTTTACTGCAACCGCCAGTCCTATATCGAGGCCATGAGCAAAACAAGCCAGATAAAGTCGGTTTTGACGATCTTAAAGCTCATCGAAGAGCAGGCTACGAGAAAATAAACAGTTTATCCAGCTCGCGCAGGGCGTTGAAGTCGCCCTTAATGCTCATTTCACCGGCCATAAAAGCTCTCTGGAAAGTTCCGCTTCCCTTTACGAGACTTGAGAGTCTTTCCTTTGAAACGGTGATCTCAACGTCCACCTTGGGTGCTTCTTTATAGATCATCTTAAGTTCAAGCCCCTCGATCACCATATAGAGGGGTAATTTTTTGCCTTCGATATGGAAAAGATAGGAGGCATCGATTCCGGGCTCGGGATGAAAGGCCTCCTCGAATTCCTTTATAAATTCGTTTGAATCATCCCTGTCATCGCTTCCCATCATGTCCTTAAACATCTTGGTAAGCTCGGAAATATCCTCTTTCTGCCGCTGAACGTAAGCATCATCCGAAGCATACTTGGAAAGCTGCTCGGTTTCCTGCGGTGTGAGGTCAATGTTCTTGGTCATATAGACCTTCTGCTTGACGGCCTGGTTACTTGCGGGAAGCGAAGGCACCTTCTGATTGATGGTGCGATACATGTTCTCGGCCTTGCGCTCGATGAGTTTAACGTAATCATCGTTGTTTTCAAGGATCTCAACGTCCTCAATATATCCGCACATGCCGCTGCAGGGCTTTCCGCCGAGGATCTCCCAAGCGGTGGAAAGATTGAGCTTTCCCTCTCTCTCGCCGTAGGTGGTAGCCATTACGATGGGGCACATGTAAAGTTTGCTGATCTTTTCTTTGTCCCCGTAGAGCCAGCAGGCATCCAGAAACGTCTGCATGTATCCGCCTATACCGTACCACTCAACGGTTGTCGCCAGAATGATACCGTCCGCATTCTTCATGGTCTGGGGAAGGGTCGTTATGGTATTTTTCAGTTCATGCAGATTAAATCTCTCCACAGTAACGTGAAGTTCCTCCAGCACTGTCTGCATCTTGTTGATCACAAAGAGGGTCGGATCGTCGATCAGTCCGCGCCCGCCGTAGTAAATGTTAATCTTCATCTTTTGCTGTACCTCTTTATCAGGCAATATATGATTCCAAACGCAAATCCGGTCAAAACTCCGCCGATATGGGCCCAGTTGGCAACGTTGGTCGCCCTGAAACCGGAATAGATACTGAGTCCGAGCATGATTATCATCCTCGGAAGTTTAAGGGTTTCTCCCCTGATCCTTTTAAAGATCACCAGTGCGACCAGGGTTCCCAATACTCCGAAAACCGCTCCGCTGGCGCCTATGATAAGGACCGGTTCTCCGGTAACCACCTCGCTTGCAAATGTAAGCAGGCAGCCTCCGATCCCCGAAATCAAATACATCAGGGAAAAAGAAACCGTTCCGAGGGCCCGTTCCGCCATCTCTCCCGCGAAAAACAAAAGGAGCATATTGTTGAAAATATGACCCGCATCAGCGTGGAGGAACATGGAAGAAAATATCCTGTACCACTGACTCGGATCTTTAACGAGAGTCAGTCCGACGGCACCTTTATTATATAACAAATCTCCGGTGAAAGTACATACGATAAAGACCAATATGTTGGTAATTACAATAAAAGTGACAGCCTTGGGAAGATTCTTCAAAAAATCGAGAATCAGCTCCTTCGGACTTTTATGAGATACACTTGCTTCCGCCCTTTGAGGCACGGGTTCTTCCTCGGGGATTTCGGTTTCGATAAGGCGTTTAAGACCGTAGAATTCCTCTACCTGAGTGTCATAGATTATAAGCTTGTCGGCGGTTTCTTCGTAAATCCAGGAAAAAGAATCGTCGACACAGACCTGACGAGCCACCGTCATCTGCTCGATATAATCGGGAGACATTTCATCAATACAAAGAATCGTCAGGAAGTGGGCACTCTTTCCCATCCGGTCCAGATTTCCGACGATTTTTTCCTTGAAAGAACGCATGGTCTCATGCTCATAGCGAATCGCATCAATGCACACCACAACGTTCACAATGTTCGGGAGAAATTCGCAGAACACGCGATATGCCTCGTATTGTTCTCCCGAACTCATATTAAGATATCCGCCCTTCATCAGGCGATACTCCAGTTTTTCCGCCATAAAAGTCCCTTTTCGATTTATTTAATTCTATCAAGGGACCTTTCTTTTTTCAACGAAAAAGAATTGAACGATTTTGACTACAAAATGAAACTATAATATAATATTAGGGTTCAGTACGAGAATATGGAGTTTAATCATGAACAATTCGGGTCACAGGAAACTTGAATATGACATTTTAAGGGTAATAGCTGCTATAAGTGTTATTATTATGCACATTACCGTCAATAATCTCTATTCTCTTCCGCTTGCTTCCGGAACCTGGTTTGCAAGTGCCGTAGTCAACGCTGTTTCACATTTCGGAGTTCCGGTGTTTGTGATGATCAGCGGGGCTATCTTTCTTGATTCCAAAAGGGAGCCCGATATCAAAAGACTTTGGCTTCACAATATTCTCAGACTCGTAATCGTCCTGATAGTGTGGAGCACCTTTTACGGCGTTACGGATTATCTTGAATACAAAGCAGAACCCGTCTATATTCTTCGGGAAATCATCGATGGACGCAATCACCTGTGGTTTCTTCCGATGCTCATCGGTCTTTACATGATTCAGCCAATCCTTCTTCGTTGGGTTAAAAATGCAAAAGAAAGCGAAATCCGCTATTTTCTGCTGCTTTTCCTTTTGATAGGTGTTTTATGGGAAACCCTTAAGGCATTCGAGATTTCAGGCGTAATCGATCACCTTGATAAGTTCAGAAATATAGAAATGGTCTGCAGTTACGTAGGCTATTTTATCCTTGGCTATTATGCGGTACATATCGGATTTTCGTCCCGGACAAGGCGCGTCATTTATTTCGCAGGAATAGTCGGATGCGTGCTCAGTGCGGTATGTCTTACGGTCGTATCCCGAATCAAAGGCGTTCCCGTAACAGGTCTTGTGGACAGTTTCTCCGTATTCACGTTCTCCTATGCTCTGGCCATATTTACATTTATCGTACAGACATTTAAAGGAAAAGCATGTCCCAACGTGCTTTCCGCTATCTTTTCGGAACTCGGAAAGGACACCTTCGGCGTATATCTGTGTCACATAGCTCTCATAGAGCGATTCGGGCTGTTAAACGATATCTGCAAGCCTCTGCCGGTTGTTTTGGGCTTGATCCTGTATGCGATAATCCTGTTTATCATCGGAGCACTTGCAAGCGCAATCTTAAGAAGAATACCCTTCGTCGGAAGGTATATCTGTTAGAATATCTTCGGAAAGACCGATATTCCTATCAGGAACAGGCCGAGTAAACACATGAAGGCTGCTCCGAACTCCTTTAAGGAGGGAATGTAAACAGGGTGCTTTCGACGAAGTTCCGGAACTTCCCCAGTTGATTCTTTGAATGACTCGGTAACCGGATCGCATTCAGGCTCCTGCAATACGCTTTTTTCCGCGTTTACATCCGAAATCTGCACCCCTCTCAATTCACCCGTCAGTGTTTCATACAGAGTCGAAAAATTCACATTTCCAAAGGACGTCATATCATACATTCCAAAGACACATTCGGTAAGCACCTCATCCGAAGTGTTTATTTTTCCCATAAGAAACCTGAGCAGATCCCTCGCGGGCTCATTTTCACCCTCTTCCCTGTCTTTGGGAACGCAGATAAATTCATAGCTTCCGTCCTTTAAATTCCTGTAGATCATTTCGGGTCGCATGATAAGATTTCCTTCATCGATCAAAAAACGCTCGATGCCTGTGGAAACCTTCAGGATCTGCCTGAAAAGATCCTGAACATCTTCTCTTTCTGCCTGCTTTATCTCGTAATAATCGGACAGGGACTCCTTGTCGGTAACATCGAAATAAAGCTCTCTTTTCCCGTTGATCACACGGATCTGCATCGGGATGATTCCGTCGATACAGTTCGAAAGGAGCATCCGATACCTGAAATCATCGGATTTTTCCGCAAAATCTCCCGATATGATCAAATAGTTGTGATTTAATTCATGGATTTTTTTTGATTGAATCATTTAGTTTCTCCGCTTTCTGTATTAAATCTTCGGTAATTCGCATGACGTCGATCGGATCTGTCAAAGAAACGGTTTCTTCGTACTCGATTACCCTTTTTATGTTCTGCCAGATCGGATTGTTCCACTCACCGCTTACCTTCACGGTGAGACTTGAATAACCGCGTTTTACCTCTATTTTGAGGTCTTTCATCAAAAGATAAGGGTGATTGCTTAAATTAACCTCGTCGTTCCCGGCCCTGATATCCGCAATCACGGCGTTCACGTCCTGCACTACCAATGCTTTGTCATAGTGGAAAATAACAAGAAACACCAGCGCAAATATAAGAAGCATCACGACCGGGACCAGTATCGCCGCCTCTACCGTGAGCATTCCGTAGGCTTTGGTGCGCTTCATATGATCCCGACCCCCACAAATCCGAGAACAAGAAAGGGTACAAAGGGTATTTGCTTTTTTCTTCCGGCTTTCTTTATTAAGATCAGGTAAAGTGCCACAGCTAACGAAAGCATCAGCGCAAAGAAAAGGACCGAGATTGAATTCCTGAATCCAAGGAAGCTTCCGATCAATGCAAGAACCGCTCCGTCGGCAGGTCCTATGGCATCCTTTAAAACAAGGGACATCAGCATCAAAATCACGCCGGGTATGAGTCCGATCATCGTATAGACCGGTGCGTTCTCAATGGCCGACAAACAGGTGATCCCGGAGATAACGCCGACTCCGACAAAAACAAGACTTACCCTTTTTTCTTTAATATCTCCGATGGCCATCGGAATCAGATAAAGGGACATCAAAAGCCACTTCCACAATTGATAGTTTCCGATATTTACGGACAAAATAGACATTTTCTTCTGCCTCCGACCTGGTTTTTTGGTATCTTGAATATTTCTGTGTTTATTTCATAACAGTTCCGGTCCGTGTGGTATCTGTTTCCGTAGGGCGTGATATACACTTCTCCCGCCGGGGACTGCTTCCCGCATTTCTCGCACGGATAGTATTTCGCCCCGGAATTGTTTCTCTTTTCTTTTACCCCATGCTCCGAAACCGCCGTGACGGTGACCTTTAAGGCCCTGCAGTTGTCGATCGTATGATAGACCTTTCCGTGTCTGGTGATATAAACATATTCATCCGATGATGGCTCATGGTTACAGCCTGTGTACAGTTTTGAGTAAAAACTGTTTTTTAAAAGGACTCCGCTTAAAAACGGCAATTTTATCGGGAATTTGACCGTGTATACCGCGGACAGCCTCACTTCCCCGTCAAGATTGACGCGGCTCAGTTCGCAGATGAGGCCCGATATTTCTTTGTATGCCCCCGACTTTGAGATCGCGGTTCGAAGCATCAGTTCCGATGCCGCTCCCGAAGCTGCGAGGCTTGCAGCCTCCTTATTACCGGTCAGGTCAGAAGCAAACCGCTCGTATGCATAGGAGTAGGAAACGATTTTGTTTCCCGTCTTGTTCACTATGCCGCCGATCTCGGAATGGACGTAAAATAGCTCCATGATCCGGCAGATGAATATGAAAAACGTCAGTACCGCGGGCAGGATCAAAAGAGCCTCCACGGTAACGCTTGCTTTATGCTTTGAATTCATGATAAAGAGGGTAAAAACGATATTCTTTTCGCAGTGATAGAGTCTTTAGAAAGATAGATTCGGGGAGAGAAAGTGTTCGTTTTATTATTCGGTAAGTTCGTTAATATCCTGTGGGAGGTAAATGATACCGCGAAAAGAACATCGTTTTTACCCTCTATTTCACCTCCGTATCGCGGGTTCTCAATATTTCGTAATCATATCCGTACCCACTGAGCACAAAGGCTCTTACCGTCCATGCATCGAAGCAAAAGTCCATTCTGAAATACGGATTGCCATCGATTTTCCTTACATTTAATTCAAGCAGGTCCGTAAAGCGCTCCGCCAAAACGTCATCCCCCACAAGAAGGATGAAAGCCCGCAGATAATCTTCATAGCTCAGTCCCTTCTCCTCGACTTGCCCTTCAAACCCGGAATTCATCACATCCGTGTAGAAATCGTCGGAGCCTTTCAGAAGAGGGACTCTTCCGCCCTTCAACAGAACTTTTACGTCCTTCAGGCTCTCTATGTATGCCCAGGCGGAAGCAACCAGCACGGCCAGAGGCTCCTTTAATTCCGGAGAAAGCAGGATAATTGCTATAGCCCCCGTGATCATACGGATAATCCCCATCTTGAAGGAATCCTTGTATATGCTCGCAAAATTGGCCGCTTCCCGAAGAATCAGTATCCGATTCACTACGGAAGAAAGATTTTTTGCATCGCTCTCCGCCCCTTTGATAAGATATTCCGTTTCGTAGGAAAGGGCGGTCTCGTCATCTTTCGAAAGGTAGTTGGAGCACTTTTCTATCAGATATTCCTTAAAGAAAAGGCCGTCTGCAAAGCCTGTGTCATTGCTTTTGTAATTTCCTTTGTTAAGGTCCCGTTTTGAAGCCAGCGAAGAAGATGCGACCGCTTTTTTCGAGATTCCCGAAGTATCGGTCACAACCAGGGAAAGCATGCTGAAGGGAGAAACGCTTCCGTTTTCCGTAATCGCATTTTCAAGCTTGTCGGTCCACTTTTTGACTTCATAGTTATCCTTCACACCGGAAAGCTTATCCATGGCGTTTTCAATCTTTCCGTTAAGACCGTCTGCCGTCAGTTCGAATTCGTTGCAGGCAAAGGCTGCGTTATATAAAGCACTTATGTACTCCAAGCCATATTTTTGCTTCATGCAAAGGGCGGCCTGTTTTTTTACCGCATTGCAGTTGTCATCTGTCGCAAACCGGATGTTTACCGTTTCTGCAGATGTGCAATTCAGTTTTAAAAGATCCTTTCCGATTCCGAGCTCGTCAGGTTTTTCATCGAAATTGGCGTTCATGCAATCCCTGAAGCGCTCCTCGGACAGGATGACCGATTCCGTTTTTCCGTTGTACCCCGCATCCACAAATACGAGTCCGTACTTCTTCCAAAGAGTTTTCTGGTACTCACCGAAAGCAGATGTCATGGATATGTCGGCCGCCTCTTTGCACCGCATTCTCAAAGCATTCTCCCTGACCCCGTAAATCATCACCAGGAACAGGGACATGCACAGAGCCATGGCTATTGTAAACAGAACAGTGATATAACCCTTCTTCAAAGTTTATCCGTCTGGTCCGTGATCTTGTCAAAGAGTGAAGTGATAATGTTCGTTATCTGCTTCTTAAATATGATAACGAGTCCCACGAGAACAACAATGATGAGTATTATCTCGACTGTACCCATTCCGTCCTCTTCCTTCATAAGTTCCTTAAATCCTTTGCATTTCATGTTTTTTCTCCTTTGTTTACATGATTGAAATAAAAGCCGGGACCATGATTATCGCCATCATATCCGCAAGCAGCACCATCATCGGAAAAAGCAGCTTCGTTCCCGCTTCCTCCCCTGCCTTCACCGCCCGCTGTTTTCGTCCGGTAAAAGCATTTTCCGCCTCCTCACGTAAAAGATCCGCAAGCTTTGAGTCTCCGTTTTTTGTGTTTCTTCCAAGCAGCGCCGAAAACCTCACCGTTTCTTTGGTTTTCGTTCTCTCTCCGAATTCCCTGTAAACGGTTTTTTCGGATAGACCGCTCTTAAGCTCATTGATGAGAAATCCGATCTCCGCATACAGCGGGCGGTTTTCAAGCCCCGCGCGTTTTGCTTCCTCATAAACCATGGGCCAGATGTTCCTTATCGTCATTCCGGCCGACATATACATGGTGGTTTTTTGTAAAAGAAGGGGATAATCCGCCAAGATCTCCTTCTTAAACAGGGCTTCTTTTGTTTCCCTGTCTTTCTTAAAAGCAAAAAGAAGTAAAACACAGATCACCGACGCACCCACCAGATACAAGGGGTTTCTCGGTTTTTTGCTGTAATTGTAGGTTACGATTTCTCCGTCCAGCCGTTCCGGGAGAGAAGCATAGTCGTCGTCACCGGGCATATTCATGGCATTCTCAAGCTCTTCGGCGATAAGTCCGACTACTCTTTCTCTATTCAGTTTTTCTTTTATCTCCTGACCCGGTTCGGCGTGGATCTTTATGCCAAAAGCCTCCGAAAAGGACTTATAGCCCACTGTAATGTAAACAGTCGTATCAAATATTTCCCCCGTGACGAGTTCACCCTTTTCGTCTATAAAGCCGGGATCGTCACATTCAAATTCAAAGGAAAAGGGGTAACCCTTTAATTCCTTAAAATAGTTAAGATCCCTTGTGACCATGGAAATATCCTCATTTTCGCCAAGCAGCTTTGAAACCGAAGCCTCCTTACATTCTTCAAAAAGGATCAGCAATTCTTCCTCTGTGTAATCCGGAGGCTCCAGTGAAATCTCGATGGAGGAGACTTCCTTTTCACCATACTTTGCATCTATGACATATTCCGTGCTCTGCCCCTTTTTGTTTCCTACAAACAGCCTGTTTTCCGGTATCTTCGTTTGACTGCTGCCGGAAGTAAAATAGAGGATAAATCCGAGAAAAATAATCACTCCGCAAAGCAGGATCTTTTTCTTTTTTTCTTCTTTCAAACCCTGATCCTCATAAGCTTTTCGGCCATAAAGACCGCAAAGCCGTATACAAAGAGACACGCGGTCATAAATATCCGCCCGAACAGTCCCTCATACAAAACATCGAAATATCCCACGGAGGTTATCCCCAGATACATGAGGATAAAGAACGGCAGGACCTCCATCATTCGCAACTCCAGCTTTTTTTCTGTGATAAGCAGCTTGATTTCTTTGTCGACACGAATCTTTTCGCGAACGCCTTCGGCCGTAGTCCTTAATACCTCCGTGACATTTCCTCCATAGCGCTTTGCGCATTTAAGCACATCGGAAAAGGCCGCTATGTTCTCTTCCCCGCTTCTTTTGGCGAGGTCGTCTATTAAATCCTCAAGAGTCATGTTGACCCCGAGGCCTTTTCTGATAATCAGTATTTCCCCGGCCATTATGCTTTTATCCCTGTAGAAAAGCTTTAAATCCCTGTAGGCACCCAAAAACGCGTTTTCCATGGAATAACCTGCGTTCATTCCGTTACTGACACTGTAAAGAGTTTCGGCGAATTCCTCCGAGAGGCGCCGAAGTCTTTCCTGCTGCTTTATTCTCAAAAATCTTTTGTAAAACAGTACGAAACCCGGAAGCAGGACAAAGAAAGCGATGAATGACCTGTAAAAGAAGTATGATACCGCAGCGTCAAGGCCTGCATATATCGCCGCCGCCGTAAGTATTTCGTATATGCCGGGTTTGTATTCGATATAGTTCATCCGATCTCTCCCACCGCATCTTCGCCAAAAGCTTTGATAAGCTTGTCGACGTTTTTAAGACTGCCCGTCTTTTCAAGATGCGCGTTTTTAAGGGAAAACAGGACATTCAGAGTGATCTCCCCGTCCCTGATCCCCGTTATTTCCGTTATTTCCAGTACCTTTCGCGAACCGTCCCTGAGCCTTCCCAGATGAACGATAATGTCAATTCCGCTTGCTATCTGACTTCTCACGGCTCTTAGCGGGAGATCCGCCCCCGTAAGCACCATGGTTTCAAGCCTGCCAAGCATATCCGCGGAGGAATTTGCATGTCCCGTGGAGAGACTTCCGTCATGCCCCGTGTTCATGGCCTGGAGCATGTCCAGGGCTTCTTCCCCTCTGCACTCGCCCACCACGATCCTTTCCGGCCTCATTCTCAGGGCAGTTTTAATAAGGTCCCTGATGGTGACGGGCTTTGAATCGGGCGTATTTGAGACCCTTGCTTCGAGACGGACCAGATTTTCGGCATGAAGAAGCCTTAACTCTGCACTGTCCTCGATGGTTATTATTCTTTCTTTCGGCGGAATATACTGCGATAACGCATTTAAGAATGTGGTCTTACCGGAACCGGTACCACCCGAAATAAAAATGTTGTAGCCTGCCTCAACGAGCCTTTTTAAAAATGTTGCGGCTTCTGATGAGACGGACTTTAATTCAAGCAGACGTTCCATGGTTATGGGAACGGCCGGAAACCGCCTTATGGTAATGACGGGGCCTATCAAAGACACCGGGGGAAGCACGATGTTTACGCGTTCTCCCGAAGGAAGTCTCGCATCCGCAATGGGATTTGCTTCGTTGACGGCTCTGTTGCAGCAGGCTACAATCTGCTGAACTATGTCATCAAGGCGTCCGCCCTTTGTAAACTTTTTGTCGCTTTTTTCGACGATACCGTTTCTTTCTATGAAGATCCCTTCGGAGCCGTTGATCATGATCTCCGTCACCGAATCATCCTCAAGATACTCCTGGATAATATCCAGCTTTTTAAGGGAATAATAGATTTCCCTCCGAAGCTTTACCCTTTCGGGTAGCGAGATGGTTGCTTTTTCCGGGAGCAGCAAAAGCATATCGTCTATAAGTCCGAAAACCTCTTCGTCACCGGTTTCCTTCGAAAAATCCATGTGCTCGACCACAAGACTTCGGACCTTTTCTTTGGTTTTTTCAAATTCTGCGGGACTCATGAACCGATCTCCATGTGATTCTTGATAAAGTCCGCAAGCTCTGAGTACGGAAGCATTTCAAAATCACCGGGAATTCCCGTAAATCTTGGGATCCTGACCTTTTTGGTTTTCTGCAGTAACTCCTCATACCCTCCTTCGGAAAGAAGGACTTCGTATTGAGCAATCTTTGCCGCGGCAAGTTCTCCGTCGCCTGTGATCGTGTAGATCTCTTCACATTCCGCCAGGATATCGAAAAGTCCGGAAATATAATCGGACAGGTCGAGGATCAGGCATTCATAGTCGGTTTCTGTTTTGATCCTGCGAATCAGTTTAAGCCACTGAGCTTTGTTGACATCCATATACCCCGTATAGATTCTCACGGGTGGCACGTAGTCAAGCTCACCTATCCGCTCTGCCATACTGTTGACCCGGTATGAAAAAGACCCGAGATCGCACTCTGAAAAGTACAGAAGATCCATAAGATCGTTTTTGTGCCTTTTCCCCTGGATTATGTCAAACCCCGAGAATCCCTCGAAATTGAGGTAAAGGGTCTTTCTTTTTCCGGCGAGTATCTGCCCGAGAGTAATAGCGAACGTTGTTTGAAAGCATCTCTTTACGGGCGAATACACACCGATCACTTCGCAGGAGCCTGCGAGTCTTTCCCTATCGGGATCAACAGTGTTGCCGGCAGCGCAAATACTCATGACTTTGCGTAGCAAATCTTCCGCGGAGGAATATTTGCAGACGGAATTATCGTCAGGATTTTCGGGATTTTCTTCTGACAGACGAACGAAAATATCGGCGTGACTTTTCATGTAATCGTCTTCTTCCCCTGTTTCCGCAAGCAATATGTCCGCGCGGGTTGCGTCAAGGTAATCCTCCAACGGTTCTATCTTCGTAAAAAGAAGCACTTCATGATTTTCCTTCAATTTTGCACAGATGTACTCATAGATTTTCCCGGCGTATCTTTCGTCGGGCGAATAAATGACAAAGCTTTTCACACAAAACCTCCGAGACGTGTCCCTATGCCGCAAGCCCAAGAAAGCACATGATAAGATATGCGACAAAGACGGGAACGGAAAGATGTACAGAATACTTTTTTCTTTCGCACATTTCCGTCGGCGCATCAAAATAAGGCAGTACTTTCCCCGCGCTTAACGACCGTCTGACATATTCACGGAGGTTAAAAAGCCGCGTATAAAAATTCTTGTTTATGAGCATCCGGATCACGGCAAGAATCGCTGCCGTAGGAAAAACAAGAGATAAAAACAGAACAGACCGGGACAATCCGGCTGAAACGATCACAATGAGTTTTAAATCACCGGCACCTATGGTTCCTATGGAAAAGAAAAAGTATAAGACTGAAAAGATTATTATAACTGTTAGAAAATTTGTTGCAGAAAATGACTTTGACAGTATCTGAATCGCAATTAGAAGAATCAGAACGATGTTCGGAATCTTATGAATCCTCACATCAATGAGAACCGTCACGAGCAGAACCGCAAGAATCAAAAACAGTTCATACAGACCACCACCCGTTCTTCATGAGTTGTAAGTGGATTATATTTATGCTTTTTCGGTTTGTAAATAGTTTTTTTGTAAGTTTTGCTTTTTTGTGAATTTTTATCAATAAAAATTAAAAACAAGGATTTCGATTGGCACGAAACCCTTGTTATCTCTGATTTTTTACATGTCAAAAAGCAAAATACGCGCTTCTTGGTCTTCTTATTTTTTATAATATTGCGGATTAAGCTAAAATTCCTCTGTTACCTTCCGCGCGGGACAAATTTTCACTCATCATGTTTCTGTTGTAGGTCATCCCTGCATAAACACGCTCGGTATTGCTCATAACAGGCTCCGATGTATCCATGCGGCTTACCTCCACATATGCTTCTTTCAGCTTAACAATGGTGCTCATTACATGGTAAAGAGGGTCCATTGTATAATCAAGATAAGCTCTCGTAAGCTCTCCGCCGCAGAAAATGTA
>DBVS01000107.1:6837-23819 GCA_002308235.1 Lachnospiraceae bacterium UBA1258 | reverse complement strand
GTGTTTCTGATGTGTCCGATCTCGAGTCTGAAGGTGGCTTTGTCCCCCTTCTCAAGAGCTTTTTTCGCATCTTCAATATAGGCGATGGCTATATCATAAAGAATGACAATCATCTCGCTTTTGTTTGCGTTTGATACACGTAATGTGAATTCTCTTATCATGTCTTTGTTCATAATACAGCCCCTCCTTTACTTAAGCTGTGACTATTGTAAAAGCTGAAGCACCGAAGAAGGTCTTTCGTTGGCCTGGGCCAGCATTCCGGTTCCTGCCTGAACGAGAACGTTGTTCTTCGTGTATTCGGTCATTTCTTCAGCCATATCCACGTCCATGATCCTTGAATATGCTGCGGTCATGTTTTCTTCGGAAATATCAAGAGTATTAACAGTGTGCTCCAGTCTGTTCTGGTATGCTCCCAATCTGCTTCTTGCACTGTTGATATAGTTTAAAGCTCCGCTCATCTTGTCTAAGAAAGCTTCCGATTTTTCCTTTGTTCTGCAGTCAACTTTATCGATACCGAGAGTCTTTAAGCTGATCTTTGCGATCCTTACGTCAAGCTCCTGACCTTCGTTGGTTCCGATCTGCATCTTCATGTCTCCGAGTCCAGTAACATTAACTGTAACTCTCTGATTGGTAAGATCTCCCTTTAAGGTATATTCCATTCTGAAATTGTCGCTTGCTTCAACGATAAGGCTGTCGCCTTCAAAGGTATACTTCGCATCTGCGGGGAAGTTTGCTCCGAAGGAAACGGAACATGCCGCGGGGTCCAATTCACCGTTATTGAAAACTGCGGTAATGGAGTCAAAAACATATTCTCCGCTTCTTACTTCATCGGTATAAGTGGATACTTTGACATTAAGATTGTCGGTGTAACCCTTCACATCGAAAGTTCCGTCAAGAAGCTTCTGTCCGTTATACATGGTTGCCTTTGAGATTCTTTCGATCTCGGCCTTTAACTGAACGATCTCTTCGTCTATGAATTCTCTTTCGGCATCTTCTATGGTTCCGTTGCAGGCTTTAACTGCCAGTTCGTTCATTCTCTGAACCATTTCTTCGATCTCGGAAAGAGCACCTTCCGCGATCTCTATAACGGAAATTCCGTCGTTGGAATTCTGGTTTGCAACGTCCAGGCTCTTAATCTGGGCATTCATTCTTTTGGCCATGGCAAGACCGGATGCGTTGTCTTTCGCGTGATTTATCTTTAATCCGGATGAAAGTCTTTCGAGGGAATTGGTAAGTGCGTTGTCGTTGGTCTTAAGTGCGTTGTTTGCAATCATTGCGGAAACGTTGTAATTAATCTTCATTCAATAAATCCTTTCTGTCGTGTTTTCGCGTTTATCTGATTTCTTTCATCGCTCCGAGGAACTTCTTCGCTGCGCTGTAGAGGTCCGCGGTCGATATCTCTTCGCTGTTGTCTCTCATGGGTATTCTTGAAAGAGCTGCGTCCGAATTTATATTGCGAGAATGGATTACTTTTATCCCTTTGCTTATTTTATCGGCTACTTTTTCCATTTCCGTAACGGTTTCCTGCAAATTACATGCAATATATCCGCCGATTTCGTCATTTTCCACGAATAATTTGGCGTCGATCCTGCCAAGTTCCTCGGTTTCAAGAGAAACAGTGACATTTGCTTCCTCATCGGGATTATGAACGATCTTTAAGTTAACGCTTGTCATGCGGCCCGATATTTCCATGGGAACCTCATAGGTTTCGCTCTGCGCGTACTTTCTTGCAAGAGAGAGTTCTGCGTAGGTAAGCTTCATGGCCCTTACATCAAGGTATGTATCACTCTCCATGGCGCTTTCGTAAACTGCGTTTGTTACATCCGAAAGCAATGAATCATATGCTTTTTCGGCCGTTTCTTTTTCCTCAAAGGCTTCCGGAAGATCTGCTGCCGCGTTCTTTATATTTTCGCCTGCGGTCTCGATGGCCTCTGCAAAAGCATTTCCGCGACGCTTCATGAGTCCGTATGCCGCCCGAAGGTTTTCCGCAGTAACGGGAACCTTGTTCATTACAAGTTCGGTCACCGTTTCTTCGGGAACACGCATGGCCTTCTTTAATTCTCTTAACTGTTCCCTGTTCCAGTCCTCTTCGTAGGTTTGGGTCACTTCGGCGTCTGCAAGGGACTTGTACAAAGCATCCAGTGATGTCTCATCGGAAAACTCTGCCTTCGCGACTTTTTCGGGTGAAAGTTCGCTTCTTATATCGCTTACAAGGAAACCGAAAGAATCATCGATCTTAATGTCGGAACCCGTATGCTTTGCGCTCTGCATTGCGGTCTTTAAATTTTTTAAAGTAAGCTCCCCGCCTGCGTTTAAAACGCTTCCGACAGCGGCGTAATCCGTTTTCTCAAGCCTGTAGAAGAATCTGTAAACCTCAATGAATTCCTTTCTTTCTTCGGGAGTGATCTCGTGGTTTCTTTCAAGCTTATAAAGAAACTTTGAATATTTCTCGATCTCTTCTTTTTCGTTGATCTCCTTATTGTCGAGATACTCATTCAACTCGTTGACGCTCATCTTAATAGGGGACTTGCCGCTTCTGATGAGTTTCAGGGTATCTTCGGGTGTGATCCTGTCAAGGACGCCGTTTAATTTCATGTCGGCGGCTTTGATCTTTTCGATGGAATCCTTGTTTATGGACATTCCGTTGTAACCGAGGATCCTGACAGCTCTTCTGTTTTCGTGCGTGATCTCTTCGCCGGTTTCGGAAAGGATTTCGTCAACATTTCTGAAGGCCTTTTTGATGGAGTCTCCAAGGTCTTTTCTTACCTTGGTCCCCACCTGCTCGTAAGCGGCTTCGATGGCATCAAAGCGGGCCTTTACGGCAGAACCTTCGGTCTTTATTTCCGTAAGGCTCAAAGAATCAAGTCTCATGGCCATGGGTGCGATGATGGCTGCGGGAAGTTCCCTTACCGCAGCAACAGTCTCGGTCACTTCGCTTATGGCTTTGAGTTCTTTATATTCAGGGGACGCTTCTGCGGCCTTAAGAGCTTCAACGTAGCTTTCAAGGTCCTTCGTATCTATCTTATAATCGGATTTAAGAAGAACGAGATTCGCTTCCGTGGTCATCTTAAGTCTGGTCTCTTCCATGACTCTCGTAAGCTTTACCGCTTCTTTGTATATGTCATCCGTGCGGGTGATAAGGGCTTCCTTGGGGCTTTTACCTTCGGCGATGGCACTTGCGGCCATCTTTACGAAGTTTTCACCGGAAACGGGAAGCGTAACTTCGTTGATCTCTTTAAGTCTTCCAAGGCTTTCCTTGGTAACGCAAACCGAGTTGTTAACCAGCCAGGTGCCGTTTTCAACGGTTTCTTCGTCAACCGTAACGGAAAGACCCTTTAAAAGCTTTTCAACCTCTGCGCCGATGTCCTCGATTACGTCTGCGTCCGCACGTTTCGCAAGATATCCGGGCGTTTCGATGGAAAAGTAAGAAGAACGGCGTCCTTCGGGGGTCTGAAAGGTTTCGCTGCTATGCTTTGCAAGATATAAATTGTCAACGGTCAGTTCTTTTCCTGTGGTCATAAAGAACTTCTTCATGCCTTCGGTCATTTCCGTTACTTCGGAAATTTCTTTGAAGGCTTCGACGGATTCTTTTATGGTCTCGTTATCCACCGTGACGTCGAATCCGGGTATGTTTAATCCACCGTTTACGTTGATCTTTCTGCTGCCGGTCATTGCCTCGATTGTTTCTTCGTCTAACGTATCGGTAAATCCTTCGATCTCTGTTCCGCCCTTGGCTACTTCAAGTTTGATCCTGTCAAGAATGGTCACGGTGTCGGAAACCTCGGCACTCATGGGGTTAACGCCGCCCTCTACCATCTTCGCATAGTCTTCGGAAGACATTTGGTGAGCCATGACCGTCATATAATCAACATTATTCTGTACATCAACAGCCTTAAGACTGTTCTTAAGGTCATTGACGGACATTTTTTTGTTTTCGTAGTTTAAATTGTCTTCGGGAATGGCGCCGGAAATATCGAAAGCGCCGGAAACACCCTTGATGCCTGCATCAGGGGTCTTGGAATATGATTCTGTTGCTTTTTTGATTTCCGCAAGGTCGCGATTGTCAAAAGAAATACGCATACTTTCCCTTTCTTACGCTTCCCTGCGATTTTTCGGGACGAATCATTTCGTCCGCATACAAAAAGATGAGCAAATCCGTTTACTCATCTTTTATTTCGGCATTCTCAGCCGGATTCTTTAGTTAAAATTCGAAAACCAGGGCAGAATAGGGCGGAAGATCCAGGTCTATGGACCATTCTTTTCCGTTGCAGCTTTCTTTCTTCGCAACAGGTTCTTTCTCAACCTCATTGCCTTTTCCGCCGAAATCCCTGTCATCGCTGTTAAGGATAAGCCTGTATTTTCCCTCTTTCGGAACGCCCAGCTTATAGTTTTCCCAGCGCATGGGGGTCATATTGCAGATAAAAAGAAGGCATCTCTCGTCGGTGTCGGTCCTGCGCATGAAGGAATAGGTGCTTCTGTCCTTGTCGTCTGCGTTCAGCCACTCAAAGCCCTTCCAGGAATTGTCATAGTTGTACATGCAAGGGTAATCCCTGTAGATATCAAGAAGCTTGCTGACATAATATTTCAGACCGGAATTGAGCTCGTTTTGAAGAAGAAACCAGTCAAGCTCCCGTTCTTCGCTCCATTCCCGCTCCTGACCGAATTCCTGGCCCATAAAAAGAAGTTTCTTTCCGCAGTGACCGTACATGAAGGTGTAGCCCACGCGAAGGTTTGCGTATTTATCAACCTTGTAGCCCGGCATCTTTTCGACCATGGAACATTTAAGGTGTACGACCTCATCATGGGAAAGGGGAAGGATGTAATTCTCGTACTCATTGTAGCTCATGGCAAAGGTAAGGGCGTAATGATTGTCCTTCCTAAAGAAGGGATCGAGCTTCATATATTCGCAGAAATCGTGCATCCATCCCATGTTCCACTTAAAGGAAAAGCCAAGGCCGTCCTCCTCCACAGGCCCTGTGATCTTGGGCCAGGCCGTGGATTCCTCGGCGATGGTCATGAAGCCCGGATATTCTTTGTGTACAATGGAATTAAGGTGCTTAAAGAACTCGATTGCCTCAAGATTCTTGTTTCCGCCGTACCTGTTGGGAACCCATTCGCCGTCCTTTTTGCCGTAATCAAGATAAAGCATGGATGCCACCGCATCTACACGCACGCCGTCTATGTGGAACATCCTGATCCAGTAGAAAACGTTTGCGATCAGGAAGTTGCTGATCTCCGTTTTTTCGTAGTTGAAGATCTTGGTACCCCACTCGGGATGTTCTCCCTTTCTTACATCGGGATGCTCAAACAGAGGGCTTCCGTCAAATTCGGCAAGTCCGTGAGCGTCCTTTGCAAAGTGGGCGGGAACCCAGTCGAGAATGACACCGATTCCGTTTTTGTGGAGTTTGTTGATAAGATACATGAAGTCCTTGGGCTCGCCGTATCTGGAAGTAGGCGCATAATAACCCGTCACCTGATATCCCCATGAGCCGTCATAGGGGTATTCGGCGATTCCCATAAGTTCAATGTGGGTGTAGCGCATTTCCTTTAGATAATCTGTGATTCTGTCTGCGAATTCCCTGTAGGAATAGAATCCCTCGTCGTCTCTGCCGGGATGCCGCATAAAGGAACCGATGTGGCACTCGTAGATGGCGAGTGGCGATTTGAACATATCTCTTTGATCCCGTTCCTTCATCCATTTGGAATCGGTCCATTTGAAGCCTTCAAGATCGTATATCCTGGAAGCCGTTCCGGGGCGGAGCTCCGCATAGCAGGCAAAGGGGTCTGCTTTGTATACGGTCCTTCCGTCCGGAGTTTTTATAAAGAATTTGTACAGATCCTTTTCTTTCACACCCTCCACAAAGCCTGCCCAGATCCCTCCGGGGCCAAGCTTCGAAAGGGGTTTGTCCCATTCTTTCCAGCCGTTGAAGTCGCCTAAAACATATACTTCTTCGGCATGGGGCGCATAGACGGCGAAATATACGCCGTCCTTACCGTCTATGTTTACGGGGTGTGCACCGAGTTTTTTGTATATCTCGTAGTGAGTGCCCTTGGCAAAAAGATATTCATCCGTTTCGGTAACAAAAATCGGATTCATGCAGACTCTCCTTAAGGCTTATTTGAAGTAAAATCCTTTTCACGAAGAACCACCATGTCATTGGCGTCGTAGCGCTTGCCCATGAGGACGTTGAAGAAGTGTCCCACATTTTTCTTTGAGGCATGAACAATTGCTTCGTTCACGATTTCTTTGACCTCGCTTATCATGACGCTGTGGGAATTTGTCTGCCTCTCATCGATGCGGGTGTGAAGCGCCAGCATGCCCATCTCGTCGATGGCGTATTCCTTTGCGTATGCGTATTTCTTCGCGAAGGCAACAAGTTCGGCGTTGGTGGGTGCTTCGATATCAAAGGAGATATCAAAGCTGTCCATGAGTCCGGTGTTTTCCATGATGAATTTGTGTTTATGCCGACGGTTCAGGGTAAGTGCTATGAAAAGTCTCTTGCCCGGTACACGTGTAGCTCGAATGATGGCATCTATGGTCTCGGCGCGAAGCTCATTGGCATCCTGAATGACGATGGCTCCGTCATAAAGCAAAGTCAGCATCTCAAGGGCGTCTTTGGCGTTAAGGGTACTTGCCTTGATCTTGGCTACTTTTCCGGTGATATTTTCCTTTGAAGAGATCTCAAGTATGAAGGCTTTTGCAAGTTCGACCGCACTGTCGTTGTCATCGCTTCCGATGATGGCGTTACCGCGGTTTGCGTCCATGGAGAGTTTGGAAAGAGCTTCCTTTAACTGGTCGATTCCCGACTGCTTCTGCATGAAGGATTCGAATCTTTCAACCTGCTCTTCGGTGAAACCGTCAACCGAAGGTGCTTCTTCGGGCTCTTCCTCAGGTTCCGAGGGCTCTTCGGGTTCTACGGGTTCTTCGGCTGTCGCAGATTCCTCCTCGAGTTCCCCGGGTTCTTCGACCGCTTCGAATTCCTCTTCCGAAGGCTCTTCAACTGCTTCAGGCTCTTCTTCTGCAGGTTCTTCGACTTCCGCGGGTTCTTCCTTGGGTTCCGGGATTTCTTCCGGTTTATTATCGTCTTCGGGAATCTCGGGCTCTGCAATCTCTGCCCGGTCTTCCGCGGGCTTTTCGGGTGTTTCTTCAGGTTCTTCTTCCGATTCTCCGGATTCCTCAAGAGCCTCTTCGACCAAAGCTGCGGCCTGCTCTTCAATCTCCTCGCGGCTTAATTCTTCTTTGGGTTCTTCAATCTTCTCGGCTTCCCTGTTTTCAAGGGCTTCCCTGTCGGCGATATCCCTTGCTTCGCCAGCTGCGGCAAACTGCATGAGATAATCGATGTCGGAAATATTGGGAAGAATCGTTGTGTTGTCATCCGCTGCCGGTTCGGGAGCGTGAGAACTGATTTCGGGGCTTAATTCTATGACCTTTTCTTCAAAAGGCGCTTCCTTAACGGGCTCCTCCATCACGATCTCATGCACATCGTTGTTGATCTCGGGAGCCGGTGCTTCTTCTTTGGTTTCTTCTTTGACAGTTTCTTCGGTCTCGGGAGTTTCGGTATTGTCAGGCTCTGCGGGAATATCGTCTTCGAGCATCTCCGTAACCTCAGGCTCTTCGACGTCGATATTCAAAGCTTCGGGATTCTCCGCATTTCTGAGGGCGTTAACTTCCTCGGCCGTAAGTTCGACAGTGGGCGCCTCGGTAACAGCTTCTTCAAGTTCCTCCAGAAGACCGTTTTTGGAGGTAGCATCAAAGTCCGTAAACATGCTGTGAGTCTGCTCCATTACACGCCTTCTCACATCTGCCTGCCACTTACGCTCGTTTTCTTTCTTGACAAGCTCCCACTCATGGAGCACATCTTCTATGCTTATCTGGCCGGTGATCTGCTTCTCAAGCATCTCCTGCTCGGGAACCACCAGGCTTATCTGACCGTCGCCCTCAAGGGACATAAGATCATCAAAATTCGGGAATTTGATGGCGGGGTTCTTGTTGGAATCAACCCTGACGCTGTGAATGTTCAGAGGATCGCTCTTGGGAAGAATGGTTTCGGAAATCTTTTCTTCGGTTCTCTGGGCTGAAGGCTCCGTTGCGGCCTTGATCTCGCGAATGTCGTTTCTGTCAAAGATCCTGGTCTCGCCTTCGGAAACGGAAGGCTCGGCTTTTGTTACGACAGGCTCCCGGGCGGGCTCGGCTTCAAGATGTATCTCGTGCATCTGTGAAGGAGAAACGGGTTCTTCGTGCACGGGCTCGAAAGCGGGCTGCGAATCGGCTGTGGGTGAGGCTTCTTCAGGCTCGGGTGAGATTTCTTCCGATACAGACTCATTCGCTGCGGCTGCAGGCTCCGAAACTGAAGGTTCAGGCTCTGCTGCAGGCTCGTCGAGTGTTTCCGAAGCGGTATCGTCGTTTTCGTAGACAGTGGTAACCAGGCCGTCCGTAACCGAATAGCCTGTTCCGTCGTCAAAAAGAACTTCCTTCAGATTGTTTGCAAGTTCTTTCTGCAGATCTATTGTGCTGTATTTGCTGATATCTACGCCCTGGACCAGTTCGGTGTCGGGCTCGGTAAGGCGCTTGTACAGAGCCTCCTGCTCTTCGGTAAGGGGCTCGTGACTTGCCTTTAACTCAAGGGCCTTCACAACATACTTGCCCGCTCCGAAATAGATGGCAATCTGGTTACATTCTTCAACGCACTTCTCGCCGTATCCTATCATATGATAGAGATAAGCAAGCTCGTACATCCACTTTTCCTTGCATTCCTGTCTCTGAAGCTCTTCGAGAACCTCGATGCGCTCCTCGAGACCAACCTCCTGCATGGTGAAAAGCTTATATTTCAAGATGTAGCGGCCCGAATCCTTCGGCGCTACCTGCTGGAATTCCTTATAATATTCGATGGCGTTAACAACGTCGTTCAGTTTTATGGACAATTCGCAAAGAGAATAGAGTATCATTCTCCCGCCGGGATTTCTTTCATATGCCAAAAGAAGAACATCACGGCTGTCTTCATACCGCTTGCAGGCCTTATAAAGGTCGCTGACGGTACAAAGCATCATGCTGTTTTTCACATTTTTCCAATCTATGGAATCGGCTATTTCAACCGCTTCTTTGTATCTGTTTTCCTGAATAAGCGTCCGGATTTCTTCCGCTCTGACTTTATACTCGTATTTATCCACAGTCGCCACCCTTTGAAATTAAGGTTATAGATGCCCTATCGTATAAAAGTTTATCACACCATATAGCGAATGTCAAAGAAATGAACCACAAAATATAGCGAATTTCTACCTATTAGAATAAAGAAAAAAAGACAAAAAAAAGAAGTCGCAAACCTGCACTAAGCTAAGCTTACGACCGTCGAGTGCGCCTTCAGGGGCTCGAACCCTNNGTTTGCGGCGTGAGAGGCCGCCGTCTTAGCCTCTTGACCATCGGGCCGGATTGGTGCGCCTTCAGGGACTCGAACCCGGGACCCGCTGATTAAGAGTCAGCTGCTCTACCAACTGAGCTAAAGGCGCGTTTTTTGTGACAACGATAGAAATATATCACAGGGTTTCGGTTTTTGCAATACTTTTTTTATTTTTTTATTTAGGAATCTTTAGTTTGTTTTTTATCATAGTGAAGGCGGACGCATCGCATAAATCAAATGGTTCCCGGAAACGCTCGCGCTCTGTCCTCGCTGCAACGGTCGCTAAGCTCGAAACTACCTCGCTAAGCGCCGGCGCTCCGGAGGTTCCGTCCACCATTTATTTATGCAATGCTCAGTCTTTTGGAACATTTTTTCATTTTTGAAATCATACATGTAGTTTTAATGGTTCGAAGCGAAAGAAAAAGAGATTTGTTAGCATATTGGGATTTGTTGTGATAGAATGTGTAAAAACGTTTTATAAGGATTATCAGATAAGAATATGATTTTCGAAACACACGCACATTACGACGATCCGGCATATGATGAGGATCGGGATTATCTTCTTTCGCATATGGCGGAAAACGGAATAGGACATATTGTTTGCGCCAGCGCGGAATGGGATTCGTTTGAGGCGATATTTGATATCTGCAACCGATATCCCTTTTGTCATCTGACTCTCGGGATCCATCCAAGCAACTCTCTTGAGCTAACTGCAGAAAGAAGGCCTGTTTTTGAAGCCCTCATAAAAGATAAGAAGCCCGTTGCCATCGGAGAGATCGGCCTTGATTATCATTACGACGAGCCTCCCCGTGAAGTACAGCGAGAAGCCTTCATATATCAGTTAAAGCTTGCAAAGGAATTCGATCTTCCCGTCATCATTCATTCAAGAGATGCAGCAGAAGAAACCTTTGAAATAATCAAAGAGTACATGCCCCCGAAAAAGGGCGTGATCCACTGCTTTTCCTCTTCTCTCGAGCTGGCTTCCGAGTATGTGAAGCTTGGCTTTCTTATCGGAATAGGCGGTGTTGTGACCTTTAAAAACGGAAAGAAACTGAAAGAAGTCGCCGCGGGAATTCCCCTTGAATCCATTCTTCTTGAAACGGACTGTCCATACCTGGCACCGGTTCCTCACAGGGGCGAGAGAAACTCATCTCTTTACATTCCCCTTATCGCGGAAGAGATCGCCGCTCTCAGAGGCATCACCAAAGATCGGGTGATCGAAGCCACCGAAGCAAATGCAAAGAAACTTTTTAACATAGAATAAACGGTATAAAACATGGCATATCTCGGAAATTTTACAAACACTAAACAGATACTGGACAAGTACGGGTTTTCGTTTCAGAAAAAATTCGGGCAGAATTTTCTTATAGATTCGAATATCCTTGAAAATATCGTAACGGGAGCAGGTGTCACCAAGGACGATTGCGTGCTTGAAATCGGCCCCGGTATCGGAACCATGACCCAGTATCTTTGCGAAGCGGCAAGGTTCGTGATCGCGGTGGAGATCGATAAAAAACTGATTCCCGTACTCAATGACACGCTCTCTGAGTACGACAACAAGGTCATCATCAACGAAGATATATTGAAGCTTGACCTGAATGAGCTTTCAAAGGAATATAACGGCGGGAAACCCATCAAAGTGGTCGCAAATCTTCCCTACTATATTACGACCCCGATAATCATGGAACTTTTTGAAAGCCACGTTCCCCTTCACAGCATCACCGCCATGGTGCAAAAAGAAGTGGCTCTTCGCATGCAGACAGGCCCCGGTTCCAAAGATTACGGCGCTCTTTCTTTGGCGGTTCAGTTTTATTCAAAGCCCGAGATCATCATGAATGTGTCGGCCGGTTGCTTTATCCCACGACCCAATGTCGACAGCGCAGTAATAAAAATGGAGCTTTACAAAGAAAACCCCGTTTCCGTCAGAAACGAGGCCTTCATGTTTTCTCTTATAAGAGCTTCCTTTAATCAGCGTCGAAAAACTCTCGTAAATTCCCTTTCAAACGCAGGGATCGACGGTGTTACAAAGGAAACCGTCGCAGACGCACTGAGCACCATGGAGCTTTCTCCTTCAATCCGCGGCGAAGCGCTTTCCCTGGCGGATTTTGCAAGACTCAGCGATCTCTTGCTTAATTAGATTCGAGCTTTAAATTCTTCTCGATGATCTTCTGTAACTGAGTGAGGTTAAAGGGCTTCGAAACGTAATCCGAGAAGCCGAGGCCCATATATTCCTCTCTCGCACCGTTCATGGCGTTTGCAGTCATCATTACAACAGGCGTGTCGATATTGATGTTGCCTTTGTCTCTTCTCAAATCCCAAAGAGTCTGAATACCGTCCTTTTCGGGCATCATGTGATCCAACAGAATGATGTCGTATTTGGTGTTCTTGCACTTTTCAAGGCATTCCATGCCGCTTAACGCACTGTCGATCTCCATTTCGGATTTCTTTAAAAGACTGAGAACAACCTTGATGTTAAGCTGCACATCGTCCACAACAAGCATCTTTACACCGGGGTATTTCTTTACGTCGGACAGGGTTTTGTGTTCTTCCTGACCGTCTGCACCCACCAGGGTGAACTTTCCGAGAGGATTTTCGGAAATGATCTTCTGCGGAATGACAACCGTGAATTCCGAACCTTTTCCGTACTCGCTCTTTACGTCTATGGTGCCTTCCATGAGCTCCACAAACTTCGCGGTAATGGCAAGTCCGAGGCCGGTTCCCTCGACTCTTCCCACGCCGGCATCTTCGACACGCATGAATGCATCGAAGAGTTTGCCCAAATGTTCTTCCTTTATTCCGCGGCCCGTATCCTTGACCGTCATCTTCAGATTGATGGTTTCTTTTTCCCCGGGCTCAAATCCCACTTTGAGATTGATGCTGCCGTTTTCCGTGTATTTTACGGCATTATTGAGAATATTGATAAGGATCTGCTGGATCCTGACCTCATCGCCGTACAGGACGGAAGGCGTGTTTTCATCCACATCTATATCGATCTCCAGGCCCTTTTCCCTGACCTTGCCGATTATAAGGTTGTAGCTCTTGGAAATCAGTTTCTTTACGCTGTATGCGGCATAAACAAGATTCATCTTGCCGGATTCCAGTTTGCTGAAATCCAGGATATCGTTTACAAGGTAAAGAAGGAGTTTTCCCGCATTTTCGACGTCATTTGCGTATGCTACTATGTTTTCTTCGGAGCTTTCGCGGATTATTGCTTCGTTCATGCCCATTATGGCGTTGATGGGAGTTCTGATCTCATGGGACATGGTTGCCAGGAACTGAGACTTAAGTTCGGTGGTCTGAATGGCGGCCTGCCGCTCACCCTGCATGAGAACCATCTTCTTAAGTGCATTTATGAATGCGGCAAAGGTAAGGGTTGCAAATCCTCCCGCAAGGAACATTCCGTCCGACTTGGCGCCCGGAATGTAGAAGTTGCAGATCTGGAAAATGCCGCATAAAGATACGATAACATATCCCACCAGGATTTCGGAATATGTTATCTTTCCATACTTTTTCTTGTCCTGATATGCGGTCAAAAGCGCAAGCACCAGTTCTCCGTAAAGGAAAACAAACGAGGTCTCGACGGCATGCTCGGGACTGATGATCCTGGAAGCGGAAAGAAGGACCCAGAAGAATGTATTAACGATACATGCACCTACAAAAATGGTGTGAGCCTTCTGGTAACGTCGTTCCTGAATCCAGTTCATATAAATGGACAGATGCATCGGAATCAGCATCAGCGCCATAACCGGAACCGCGTAGATCAGGTTCTGATTGGAGAAAATGAAATCACGGAAGTCGGACTGGGTCAGATCCCAAAGCGACATGATGAGCATCGCCCATCCCATGGATTCGAGGTGCATTTCGGCTTTTATCATGACACGCATGGTGTATCCCGCTATGATCGTCACGATACCGAGGGCAAAGAAAGATGTCGCCAGAATAATGCCCACCAGCTGGTCGCCCATGTATTTTGTTTTGATCGCCGACAACTCGCCGGTGTAAACCTCCGTGAAGGTCCTGTTTCCTTTGCTGTTGTTAACACCTTCGATACGGATCTTCGCGCCGGAATCCTCGGAAGTAAGGGGAACATACAGGTATTTGCTGATAGGCCTGTCCCATATGAGATATCCCGGATCGCTTGCGTACGAAGCCCTGAGCTTATCGTTTATGAATATCCTTATTTCCTGATCCACCGCACGCAAAGAAACATACTCGCCCGGCGTAATAACGTTCGGCAGTACGTTTTCGATGGTAAGGACCTCTCTGTCCCTCGCCCTTTCCACTATGGGAAGAGTAACCTCGGTGGTTCTTCCCGTGCTTCGTATAAAGGACCAGCCGGAATTGAGAGATTCGTAGTTTCCTCTTGTACTTCCCTGTCTTGACAGAATAGTTGCGGTAAAAATGTATACGAGTAAAAGAACTGCCAGAATTACGGCGATTATTTCACAGACAACAATGCTTTTTTTACCAAAAGTCTTTTCTTTTTTCATCTATTTAAGCCCCCACAAGCATTTCAGACCGTTTAAGATTATAACACAGTTTTATTAACGGGAAATGATAATTTGAGAGGGCTTTTAATATTATTCTCTGTTTTTCAGTACCTCGGCAGGCGTGATCCTGTTAAGTTTTCCTGTAACTGCGAGGCTGATGAACTCATAGATCACCATAATTCCCGCAAAGATCACAACATACCAATACCACTCATACTCAAGATGTATGCAGCAGGCGACATTCGGTATGAACTTCGGAAAGATCGAATCGATAAAGATCTTTGCCACCGGAATTGCAACCAGCGCGCCGACAGCCACTGTCAGACGGTTTCCGTCGAGATACATTCTTTTTACCTCTCCGGATTTAAATCCGAAGATCTTGAAAAGCGATATACCGAAGCTCCCCCTGTCGATCATTACCGAGGTCATCAAATACAAAATGATAAAGAAAATGACCGAAGACATCGCGATAAGCATGACAAACACAGGTCTCATTAAGTCGACAAACACACCGGTCGCACGCTCTGTGTCAGCCCTTGTCGAAACGCCGTACAGCCTTTCTTCGTCAATATCAAGGCTGTGATCGGCCATCACCGCATTATAATAGTGGGCATCTTTTCCAAAGAGCCCGCGCATGCTGTCTATGTCCATGAAAACCGTAAGTCCCACGGAATAAGGCACGATATCCGAAACCGTAAAGGCGTAATCCATATCCTCTGCGGTATCGGAAAGGATCAGTTTGTCGCCCTTCTTTATTTTATATCTTGTTGCGACCGCATCGCTTGCCACGATTTTGTTCCTGCCTTTTACGGGAACGACGTCCAGAAACGGATTTTCCGCCGTAACGCCCATCACATTAATATCGAGGGTGTAGCCGTCCTTTTCCTTTTTAAGCGCTTTTACAAAGCAGGCGACTCCGCCTTCGGGCACTTCCCCGGTAGGGTATTTATAGGTGTAGAGATACTCGTATTTGGTGTCGGCAAGGGTGTATTTTCCGACATTATCGCAAAGTGTGTAGCAGTCAAAGCCCATCATAAATATCAAAAGTCCGAACGCCATACCCGTAAATACGGTGAACGCGGTTCTTTTTTCTCTCAGGATCTGGCGAATCTTAAACATGGGCATGAACTTCATCCTGCCAAGTTTGACGCTTCCTTTGTTTTTGATGCTTTGTTCGTTTCTGATCAAGGAAAGCGCAGTTCTTGAAAGTCGCTTGTTAAGAACTAATAGGTTTACCAAAAGCGAAACCACGGGCGGCATCAAAACTGCATAAAACACAAGATACAAAGGAATTATCTTATCAAACCACGGAAGCGAGTAATAGCCGTAGGACTCGCCCATCTGGGTATTCACGCCAAAATCGCTGAATCCGACTAAGGCGCCGACTATCCCGCCCGCTAAGGAAAGAAGCGTCGGTAGGGTCAGATAGTGGGCCATGAGGGTCTTTTTCTTTATGCCCATCGCATAAAAGGTTCCGATGACGCTGCTTTCGTTCTGGATCTGATGGATCACAAAAACCGACATAACATAGGTAAAAAGAACGATTACGACTACACCGGCGAAAAGACCCACCGTTTTATTGATGACAATGTCTCCTGCGGCTCCGCCCACCCTGACGTTATCTTTACTTAAAAGAAAGGATGTAAGACCGATGGGAGATCTTTCGGAAAAAATGTCTTTAACAGTTTCCTTTAATTCATCGTCGGTCATGGCGCCGTTTAAAAGGAAGGCATAGGTAATGTCCTCGGATCCTGCGGAAGCTGCAGCTTTGATCCTGTCATACTCTTCTTCGGAAACAAAGGCTGTGCCGAAGATCCTGCTTTCTATGGCAGTGTCGGAAAGTTTCTTGAAGGGCGCATCATAATCCACCGAAGAACCGATTCCGGTGATTTTATAGGCTATATCGCCAATCTTTATTTCGTCGCCTACGTGATAATCGTTTTCTTCGCAGTAACGCTTTTCAAGAACGATTTCTTTTTCCGATTCTGCGAGGCGCCCTTCATCAAGTGTTATTCTGTCGATCTTTTTGCGATTTTTAAAGATCCTTAAGGAGGTCCCGTCTTTCAGACTTACGTCGTAACTTGTGTGGGCTTCGAGAATTACACCTTTTTCTTCTATCTTTTGTATTTCTTCCGCCGTAAAGTCGGTATAAACGGAAAACTGTCCGTCCTCAAGGGCTGATTCTTCCTGATTTTTCGCGGTTCCCCGGATTATGATCTCTGCCGAATCCACCAGCGATATGATTATGTACATGCAAAGTACGGTCATGACAAACAAAGCAAGATAGCGAAAGAAGTGGGCCTTTATCTCTCTCGGAAGTCTTTTTCTCAAAATTCTGTTCATTACAGATCCTCCAGTTCCGAGGCATGAATCCTCGTTTCGTTCAAATACTCGGACTTTACCAGACCGTCCTTAAGGAAAATGACCTTGTGGACCATATTTTTGATGGAATTGTTGTGAGTGACGATGAGCATGGTGGTTCCGTATTTTTCGTTGATTTTCTCAAGCAAAACCAGAATATCCCTTGAAGTGCTTGAATCAAGCGCACCCGTCGGCTCATCACAAAGAAGCAGTTTCGGATTCTTTATCAGTGCTCTCGCAATCGCGCATCGCTGCTGCTGCCCACCCGAAAGTTGTGAAGGAAACTTGTTTTGATGCTCGGTAAGTCCGAGAACAGCTAAAAGCTCATCCATATCAAGCGGCGAATCGCTGAGATACTCGCACACCTGGATGTTTTCTCTTACCGTAAGGTTCGGAACGAGGTTATAAAACTGAAAAATGAAGCCCAGATTGTCGCGTCTGTAATTTGAAAGCGTGTTTCCCTTCATACCAAAAATCTCGGTCCCATCGACTTTGACCGACCCCGAATCCATCATATCAAGACCGCCTATGCAGTTTAAAAGAGTGGATTTTCCGGATCCCGATGTCCCCTGAATTACACACATCTGCCCCTTTTCAACTCCCGTGTTCACGCCCTTTAGGACCTGAACGAAGCTACCGTCGCTTCCATAACTTTTCTTTAAATCTTTGATCTCAAGATACATATTATTCTCCCATCTTTACATAACACTGTTATGTAATTGTTATTTTTTTGCCG
>DBVS01000107.1:4669-6748 GCA_002308235.1 Lachnospiraceae bacterium UBA1258 | reverse complement strand
GCAACCTTGGGGTCGCGTATGTGCTTAATCACGTGAATGTAAGCATCGGCGCTTATATGCGCCATCCAGTGCGACATGAACTTGTCGCAAGTATATCCTCGAAGCGAAGAAATCATCGGCGGAATCAGTTTTTCCATCTCATCCACGAAATCATCAACCACATTTTCATACATGGTGTTTTCCGATCCCGTAAGCAGAATCATGAAAGCATCATAATTACCGTAGATGCAGCCTGCAAACCGGGTGGTCACATCGTCATGATTAAGTTCAAGACCTTTAAGATTATCAGGCACCGGCATGTCTTTCATGCTCACCATGTCTTCCTTAAAGTGCTCTCTCAAGATCGTTTTCAATTCTGCAAGCGGCCCGCTTACTATGGCATTAAACAGATCTTCCTTATTCTCGAAGAAAAAGTACAAAGCACCGGTCGTCACTCCTGCCTTTGAACAAATGGTTCGAAGCGATGCTTTGCTGTAGCCCTTCTCCAGGAATTCTTCTTTGGCGGCTTGAATTAGGCGCCTTCTCTTTTCATATTCTTCCGGTTCTTTCATGTTCACACCTTTGGATAACAATGTTACGTAACATCGTTATTAAACCGTATCTTTTTCTTTTTGTCAAGCGCCTTTTTAAAAAAGGCTTATTTACACCGCCTTTTGGTTGACATTTCGCCAAAACCGTAACATAATGTTCTTCAAAGCAATTTAGTGCCTTAACTTGCTAAAGAATAATTCGGAAGGAGCATTACCTATGGAAAAAGCAAACATCGACTGGGGAAATATCGGCTTCGGCTATATCAAGACCGACAAGAGATATGTTTCCGACTACAAAAACGGTTCCTGGGACGAGGGACGTCTCACGGAGGACAATACCGTCGTCATCAGCGAGTGTGCGGGTGTGCTTCAGTACGCGCAGACCTGTTTCGAGGGTCTCAAAGCATATACCACGGAAGACGGCCACATCGTGTGCTTCCGCCCCGACTTAAATGCAGACAGAATGGTTGACAGTTGTAAGCGTCTGGAAATGCCTGTTTTCCCCAAAGAGCGTTTCCTGGAAGCAGTCAGGATGACCGTTGCCGCAAATGAGGCTTACGTTCCCCCTTACGGAAGCGGTGCAACCCTTTATATCCGTCCCTACATGTTCGGAAGTTCGGCGGTTATCGGTGTTAAACCCGCCGAGGAATATCAGTTCAGACTTTTCTGCACTCCCGTAGGACCTTACTTTAAGGGCGGTGTAAAACCCCTTACCATCAGGATCAGCGATTTCGACAGAGCGGCCCCTCACGGAACCGGTCACATCAAAGCAGGTCTTAACTACGCCATGAGCCTTTATGCGATTGTTGATGCCCATGAAAAGGGCTTTGACGAAAATATGTATCTTGATGCCGCAACCCGCACCAAGGTTGAAGAAACCGGCGGCGCCAACTTTATCTTCGTAACAAAGGACGGCAAGGTCGTTACTCCCAAGTCCGGAAGTATCTTACCTTCCATCACCAGAAGATCCCTTATGACGGTTGCAAAGGATTATCTCGGACTTGAAGTCGAAGAAAGAGAGATCTACAAGGACGAGCTCAAAGACATGGCAGAATGCGGACTTTGCGGAACCGCGGCCGTTATCTCTCCCGTAGGAAAGATCAACGATCACGGCACAGAGATCTGCTTCCCCAGCGGCATGACCGATATGGGCCCTGTCACAAAGAAACTCTACGACACCTTAACAGGAATCCAGATGGGAAGGATCGAAGCTCCCGAAGGATGGATCTGCAGGATCAAATAATCTTCGGATTGTATTTTCTTAATCGTATAACACTTAAACAACCCGATAAAAAAGAGGCCCCACACGGAGCCTCTTTTATGTATTACAGATTCAGTTTATGATTCAGGCTTTCTTTTTACCGATGGAAAGTACCTTGTTGGTGATGATACCAAGGATAAGTGCACATGCAACGTCTGTAATTTCAACAGAACCGAACTTAACAACCAATCCGCCGATACCTGCGATAAGGATTACGGACACGGTGAAGAGGTTGGTATTGTCATCAAGGTCAACCTTCTGGATCATCTTAAGACCGGATACTGCGAT
>DBVS01000107.1:3955-4645 GCA_002308235.1 Lachnospiraceae bacterium UBA1258 | reverse complement strand
ACACCACCCATTACACAGGAAGGAATGGTGGAAAGTACGGTTACGAAAGGTCCGAAGAAGGAAGCTACGATTGCGATGATAGCGGTTGTGAAAATGGTTATTACGGAAGCATTTCCGGAAATTGCCACACAGCCTACGGACTCACCGTAAGTGGTGTTGGGGCAGCCGCCGAAGAATGCGCCTACCATGGAACCAACGCCGTCACCAAGAAGGGTTCTGTGAAGACCGGGCTCCTCAAGGAGGTCAGATTCAATAATGGAGGAAAGGTTTTTGTGGTCTGCAATGTGCTCTGCAAATACTACGAAAGCAACAGGAACATAAGCTACAGCTACAGTACCGATATATGCGGGGGTAAGCGCGGAGAAGCCGCCGTTAAATGCTGTTACGAATGTGAAATCGGGAACCCACTTCATGTTTTCGAAAGCAGCAAAGTTGATGATCTGAAGAGCTTCGTTGCCGGTAGAAGTACCGATTACAGTGCATACAGCTGCAACAACGTATCCTGCGCAGATACCGATGATGAAAGGAATCATCTTGAGGAATTTCTTACCGAATACGGAGCAAAGCATGGTTACGAATAAAGTAACAAGTCCTACTACCAAGCAAAGGTAAGGAGAAGCGAGCTGAACGCTGGTTTCTGTAGCTATCTTTACTGCTTCGCCTGTTTCGGTTACAGCATCTGTTAATTCA
>DBVS01000107.1:3590-3898 GCA_002308235.1 Lachnospiraceae bacterium UBA1258 | reverse complement strand
GGTCCGATTACTACTGCGGGCATAAGTTTGTTGATCCAGTTAACGCCGACTGCTTTTACGATGATGGCGATTACTACATAAACAAGACCTGCAAAAGCTGCACCGAGGATGATTCCGGCATATCCGACTGCTGCGGAAGCTGCTCCGCCGAAAGCTGCGAACATGGATCCGATGAATGCGAATGAAGATCCGAGGAATACAGGGCTCTTAAACTTGGTGAAAAGAAGATAAACGATGGTACCTACGCCTGCTCCGAAGAGTGCTGCCGATGCGGACATGTCGTTACCGATAATTGCGGGAACAGCGAT
>DBVS01000107.1:0-3563 GCA_002308235.1 Lachnospiraceae bacterium UBA1258 | reverse complement strand
TCCGAAATGCGGCTTGTCTGCTACGCCATAAGTTAGTTTCATGAATTTTTCCTCCTTAAATTTATGTCGATCCGCTTCTTTTGCGGTCTGACATGGTTTTCTGTTATTTATAGTTACGGGTTCCCCCGATTACTACCCGAACAATTCCACGCTCATGCTTTCATCAAAGGGCGGGATTTTTACTTTAATGTGTTCTGCCTTGGAGGTGGGAACGTTTTTACCCACATAATCTCCTCTTATGGGAAGTTCTCTGTGACCTCTGTCGATCAATACCGCCAGCTGTATGGCCGAAGCTCTTCCGTGACTGAGGACCGCTTCCATGGCCGCTCTTGCGGTACGTCCGGTATAAAGAACGTCATCCACCAGAATCACCGTTTTCCCGGTAAGATCCACGGGAATCTGCGATTTTCTTATAACCGGTTCCACCGTGTTCATCTCAAGATCGTCACGATAAAACGTAATATCTATCTCTCCGATGTCCACTCTTTTTCCTTCGATAAGGGCTATGTTATCTCTTATGATCTCGGCAAGGGGAACGCCTCTTCTTTTGATCCCTATCAGGAACAGATCGTCGCAACCGCCGTTACGCTCCAGGATTTCATGGGAAATCCGCTTCATGGCACGATTGATCGCAGCCTCATCCATCAGGGTTGCTTTGTATTGGGACATGGTGCTTGTTTTCCTTCCTCGCTACAAAGAAAGCCGTGTACTCAAAGAGCACACGGCGATTCACACAAAATCCCTGAACGGAGTTAATATGCGATACCTTACCGGCCTCTCTGAGCCAAGTTTAAAGGAATCTTACAAGGATTATTATTGCACATATACTATATGTTGTAAAGAAAAAAATGGCCTCCACTAAATAGTCTGTCTATTTATGAGTTTTCTTCTTTTTGACAGTTCTTTTATAAATCTGAGACGGTTTCTTACCATAGTGGCAAACCCGAAATGTCTGTCGATCTCGGAGGAATT
Source organism: Lachnospiraceae bacterium UBA1258 (assembly GCA_002308235.1). Classification (GTDB taxonomy): domain Bacteria; phylum Bacillota; class Clostridia; order Lachnospirales; family Lachnospiraceae; genus UBA1258. The sequence continues at coordinate 2,591 of DBVS01000107.1, read as the reverse complement.
ATCTCCGTGGCGACGGTATTTGATCAGTTTATCCGGAATGAAAACGCTGCCCCCGAAGTAATCTCCGAAAACACCGATCCACTGGTCGTGCATGACTATATTATCGGGAATCGGAAGAATTATCTTCTTAAGTATATCCGAGTCAAAAGCCATACAGCATCCGATATAGGTGTTCTTAACAATATTCTTTAAAACTCCGGCGCCTGACTTCCTGAATCTGAAGAATGAATCCTCAAGCACTTTCCCTTCCGAATCCGTCACGACACAGTCATGAACCACCACAGGACATTTATACTTTTCAAAGGCACCGAGAACAGCACTTACTTTTTCCTTTTCCCAGATATCATCCTGGTCGCAAAGGAAAATGTGTTTTCCGATACAGGCCTTGATTGCGTTCTCGAAGTTTTTCTTTATACCCTTCCCGGGACCTTCCAGAAGGCGGATCCTTTGGTCATCGAATGAAGAAATAACCACTTTTGTGGCATCCGTAGAACCATCGTCGGAAATCACCACCTCATCTTCGGGACCGAGGCTTGCAAGAACGCTTTCCAGCTGTTCCTTTATGAACTTTTCACCGTTATATGTGGCCATTGCCACCGAAACACGTACGTTTTCCTGCATTTTCACTCCGTGTTTATCCGTGCCCGAATGATATAAGACCGTTACCGCTTATCAGGATTTGAAAAGTGTACTTAAGATTCCGCGGCCAAGGGACGCACCCACATTTCCGCCCAGAGTCTTTCCGAAGGATCCGCCCACGGACTTTCCGATGGATTTACCGATCTCTCTTCCGATGGTTCCGCCGGTGGTCTTCGCAACACTCTTGACTACCGCTGAGGTTGCGCTCTTCTTTCTTTCTGCGATCTCGCGCTGCTTTTTCTGGGTAAGGGTCAGAGCTTCCTCTTCCTTTCGAGGGGCTGCGGGAACCTCTGCCTCCATTCTTGCCAGGAATTCATAGGCGGATTCATTGTCCACAGGGTTATAGTACTTTCCGTAAAGTACGGAAGAATTGATGTTTGAAAGCCTCTCGCTTTCGGAAAGAGTACCCATGAAACTCTGAGGAGGGCAGACCTTGGTGTGCTTTACTATTGTGGGCACGCCGTTTTCGTCAATTACCGACACAAGAGCCTTACCTGTTCCGAGTTCCTGGAGCATGGTGTAGGTGTCAAATTCGGGATTTACCCTGAAGCCCATGGCTGCCGCCTTTAAGCCCTTCTGCTCCTTGGGGGTGTAGGCTCTCAGGGCATGCTGAACCTTGTTTCCCAGCTGCGCCAATACACCGTCCGGAATATCTGCAGGGTTCTGGGTGATAAAATATATTCCCACGCCCTTTGAACGGATCAGCTTAACCACCTGCTCAATCTTTTCGAGGAGAGCCTTTGATGCCGAATCAAAAAGCATGTGTGCTTCGTCAAAGAAAAATACCATCTTGGGTTTTTCCGGATCTCCCACCTCGGGAAGCATCTCAAAGAGCTCGGACATGAGCCAAAGCAGGAATGCGGAATACATTCTGGGATGGTGGATCAGCTTCTGACAGTCAAGGATCTGGATCATCCCACGGCCGTCTCTGTCAGTGCAAAGCCAGTCTGCTACGCTGAGTGCGGGCTCACCGAAGAAAAGATCCGCGCCTTCCGATTCTATTGCGACAACACTTCTCACTATGGCATTAAGGGTTACCGGGGCGATATTTCCGTAAACAGGGCCGTATTCGGCTGCTTTTTCACCTACGTACTGGAGCATGGCCTTTAAGTCCTTGGTGTCGGTAAGAAGAAGGCCTTCATCGTCAGCGATCTTGAAGATACAGGTAAGGACATCCGTCTGGGTATCATTAAGTCCCATGACTCTTGAAAGAATAAGAGGTCCCATTTCGGAAATGGTGGTACGAAGGGGAATGCCCTTTTCGCCGTACACATCCCAGAAATTCACGGGATAGGACTGATACTCAAACCCTGCGTCCTTAAGTCCCATGGATTCAACACGGCTCGTAACGTTTTCGTTGTCAACGCCCGCAAGACACATGGGTGCGATATCGCCCTTAACGTCCGCAAGAAATACCGGGACACCCAGGTTGGAAAATGATTCCGCCAAAACTTTCAGTGTAACGGTCTTACCCGTTCCCGTGGCACCAGCGATAAAACCGTGTCTGTTCGCCATTTTGGGATAGATACAGATTTCTTCGTCTCCCGATTTTCCGATAAGTATTTTTCCGTCTTTAACCATGTTTCTCCTCCCTATGATAATTCAGTGTTTTCGTTTTCAAATTCTTTAAGTCTGATATTATAAGCATCCATGCTTTCTTTTTCGAAAGAGATCTTAGGCTCCTTTATCCCGAGCTTTTCAAGGAAATACTTGGAAAGAAGGGGATTAAGCAAAAGAAGCGGACCCAAAAGATAAGTGCCGAAGAAATTCTTCTCTCTGATTCCCTCGAATTCCTCCCCGGGACAAAAGCCGTCGCCTCTTGTAACTTTTATGAAGGGATACTGTTTTGTATCTCCGTAGCTGTGAGAAAACTGGGATTTATTTCCGACGATCTTAATCCCTTCAAACTCTCCAAGGAAAAGTGAGTTGTATCGGTTGAACATTTTCCGTTT
>DBVS01000060.1:11852-12121 GCA_002308235.1 Lachnospiraceae bacterium UBA1258 | reverse complement strand
AACGCCTTCTCTTCCTTGCTCTTTGCGTTATTCTTCATGTAGTGGTACAGAAGAACTTCATTGGTGGTTGAAGCAACCTCAGCAACAAAGATCTTGTAATCAGAATCAACGATAGTCTGCGCCCTGTTGGTGTACCAGGTGTGCATTGAATGTCCCATCTCATGAACAAGAGTGAACACATCATTAAGAGTGTCATTGTAATTAAGGAGCATGTAAGGGTGCACGTCATAAACGCCGCCTGAGTACGCACCTCCGCGCTTTCCTTCATT